>NZ_CP114910.1:2500430-2812984 GCF_027497395.1 Solwaraspora sp. WMMA2080
GCGGCGGCCCGCAGGTCCTCCAGCCGGCCGTTGGTGCAGGAGCCGACGAAGACCACGTCGACCGGCACGTCGCGCAGCGCGGTGCCGGGCCGCAGGTCCATGTACTCCAGCGCCCGGCGGGCGGCGACCCGCTCCGCGTCGGTGTCGAACTGCTCCGGGTCGGGCACGACGGCGCTCAGCGCGGTGCCCTGCCCGGGGTTGGTGCCCCAGGTCACGAACGGCGTGATCTCGCCGGCGTCCAGGATCACCTCGGCGTCGAACGTCGCCCCCTCGTCGGTGGCCAGACTGGACCAGTACGCCACGGCGGCGTCCCAGTCGGCACCCTGCGGCGCGTTCGGCCGACCCTTGAGGTAGGCGAAGGTGGTCTCGTCCGGCGCCACCATGCCCGCCTTGGCACCCCACTCGATGGACATGTTCGCCACCGTCATCCGACCCTCCATGGAGAGCCGGCGGATCGCCTCGCCCCGGTACTCGACCACGTAGCCGCGACCACCGCCGGTGCCGACCTTGGTGATCAGCGCCAGCACCAGGTCCTTGGCGGTGACCCCCGGGCCGAGTTCGCCGGTGACGGTGACCGCCATCGTCTTCGGCCGGGACTGCGGCAGCGTCTGGGTGGCCAGCACGTGCTCGACCTCGCTGGTGCCGATGCCGAAGGCGAGTGCCCCGAACGCGCCGTGGGTCGCGGTGTGCGAGTCGCCGCAGACGATCGTCATGCCGGGCTGGGTCAGGCCCAGCTGCGGGCCGATGACGTGCACGATGCCCTGGTTGTCGTCGCCCAGGGCGTGCAGCTTGATGCCGAACTCGGCGCAGTTGCGGCGCAGCGTCTCGATCTGGGTACGCGACGTCGGGTCGCTGATGGTCAGCAGGTCGCCGCGCCGGCTGTTGAACGCCGGGTCGGCGTACCCGGTCGGGGTGTTGTGGTCCTCGGTGGCGAGGGTCAGGTCGGTCCGGCGCACCGGCCGGCCGGCCATCCGCAGCCCGTCGAAGGCCTGCGGACTGGTGACCTCGTGCAGCAGGTGCAGGTCGATGTAGAGCAGGTCCGGCTCGCCCGCGGCGGATCGCACCACGTGCGCGTCCCAGACCTTCTCGGCCAGGGTCCTGGGCGATGTCGGCTTCGAAGTGGCTCCCACCATCTGGACATCCTAAATTCTGGGAGGTATGTTTCGGCTTGTGGGACACAGTATGAGCGGTGTCGGCGTTCTCGACAAGGCGGTGGTGATCCTCGCGGCCTGCGTGGACGGCGCCAGCCTGGCCGAACTCGTCGACCGGACCAAGCTGCCCCGGGCCACCGCGCACCGGTTGGCACAGGCCCTGGAGATCCACCGGATGCTGGTCCGGGACACCCAGGGGCGGTGGCGGCCCGGCCCCCGGCTGGGCGAGCTGGCCAACGCCGCGCCCGACGTGCTGTTGACCGCCGCCGAGCCGCTGCTGGCCGCGCTACGCGACGCCACCGGCGAGAGCGCCCAACTCTACCTGCGCCGGGCCGACGAGCGGATCTGCGTCGCCGCAGCCGAGCGGGCCAGTGGCCTGCGCGACACCGTGCCGGTCGGCTCGGTGCTGCCGATGACCGCCGGGTCCGCCGCCCAGATCCTGCTGGCCTGGGAGCCGCCCGAGGCCGTCATGCCGCTGCTGCCCCGCTGCAAGTTCACCGGCCGTACGCTCGCCGAGGTGCGCCGGCGCGGCTGGGCGCAGAGCGTCGCCGAGCGGGAGGCCGGGGTGGCCAGTGTCTCCGCACCGATCCGGGACCGCACCGGCCGGGTGATCGCCTCGGTCAGCGTCTCCGGGCCGATCGAGCGGCTCGGCCGCCGGCCAGGTGAGCGGCACGCCATGGCCGTGGTCCGCGCCGGTCAACGGCTCTCCGGGCTCTGAATCGGGCATTGGCTCCGCGCCCTGCCGTGCTCTGAGCAGGCCCAGTTTCCGGATAACTCGGCGCAGGCCGGGCCAGGTCGGGCATGATGGTCAGCGACGGACGGTGACCCGCCGACGAAAAAGGCGCCCTCGTTGAGGAGGGCGCCTTGAGCGCTGTAGCCCCGACCGGATTCGAACCGGCGCTACCGCCTTGAGAGGGCGGCGTCCTGGGCCGCTAGACGACGGGGCCAGAACTTTCCTGGTGCAAACTACCGTTTCGTGCTGCTGTGTCCTGTTGGACACGGTGCCGAACTCTAACAGAGACCAGCACCCCGACGCCATCTGGAGCCTTCCGGCGTCGGTGGCTGGGGTACCAGGACTCGAACCTAGACTAACTGAACCAGAATCAGTCGGGCTGCCAATTACCCCATACCCCATCGGTGCTCGCCGCACCGGGACAGAACTCTACCTGACCCCATGGTGCGCGCCAAATCGGGATACCGCAGCGGTTTGCCTCAGTCCGCCGCGACCACCGGGTTGGCCAGCTCACCGATGCCCTCGATCCGGACCGACACCGTGTCGCCCGCGGTCAACTCGCTCACCCCGGCCGGCGTCCCGGTCAGGATCACGTCACCGGGCAGCAGCGTCATCACGTGTGACACGTACGACACCAGGGTCGGCACGTCGAAGACCATCTGCTTGGTCCGGCCCAGCTGCCGTACGTCCATCTCGTCCGGCTTCGGACCCACCTCACAGCGGACCTCCAGGTCGGCGACGTCCAGCCCGGTGACGATCCACGGGCCGATCGGGCAGAACGAGTCAAAGCCCTTCGCCCTGGTCCACTGGCCGTCCGACCGCTGCAGGTCCCGGGCGGTGACATCGTTGGCGCAGGTGTAGCCGAAGATCGCCCGCTCGGCGGCGGCCCGGTCGGCGCGCCGGGCACCTGGCGGTCCGATCACCACGGCGAGCTCCGCCTCGTGCTCCACCTGCCGAGACTGCGCGGGCAGCCGGATCGCGTCCCGTGGACCGATCACCGAGGTCGACGGCTTGAGGAACAGCAACGGCTCGGCCGGCACCTCGGCACCGTGTTCGGCGGCGTGGTCGGCGTAGTTGCGCCCGACGCACACCACCTTGCTGGGCAGGATCGGCGACAGCAGCCGGACGTCGGCCAGCGCCCAGCGCTGCGACGTGAAGGTCAGCTTGCCGAACGGGTGGCCGTCGACCTCGGCGACGGTCAACGCCTCGGGGCCGGCTCCCGGCTCCCCCTCGACGACCCCGAACGACATTCCCTTGCCATGGGCGAAACGAGCGATACGCACCCGGTCAATGTATCGTCCCGTGCCTGCACCACCCCGACGGTCACGGCAAAGGGCGACAACGGTCACGACGAGGGCGACAACGGGCGCGACAAGGGGCGGAAATCTAGCACCGGTCACCGGATCAGGTGTGCGGAACCGCGCTTTACCGACTGGACGGCCGGTACCGGCCTACCGTTCGGGTCGGGGGGCGGAATCGAGATGGCTATGTCATGGTGGCGACATGCGCTGCGGGCCGGGCTGTTCGGCGTCGTTCTTGTGGTCGGCGGGGGGATCCTGGCACCGGGCGTGACCCCGGCACGGGCCGAGAGGGCTGCTTCGGTACCGGCCGAAGGGCAGGAGCTGGTCGCGGTGACGATCAACGAGATCGGGCAGAGCGCGGCGACCTACCGGGTCGAGGCGGTCAACCGGACGGTGTCCCCGGTCGACGTCACCCTGCGGATGGCCGTACCGACCACCACCTCAGTGGCCACGGTCGGCGCCGGCGGCCGGGTCGACGCCTCGGAGATCACCTGGCAGTTGAGCCTGCCGGCGAACAGCGGGCAAACGGTCACCGCGTCGTTTCGGCCGGGCGGTGCCGGCACCGCGCAGACCTTCCCGGTCTGCGCGTACGAGCGGGACACCGCGCGGCCGTACGACTGCGCGAGCGCCCGGTGGACCCCGACGGCCGGCATCGAGGCGGCGGACCCGGCCTGGTGGCAGCGCCCGTCGATGCCGCTGATCGGCGGGCTGACGGCACTCGTCGTGGTGGCGATGATCGGGTACGGGTGGCGCCGCCGGCTGCGGGAGCGCCGGGTCGACCGACGCCGGGTCGTCACCCCGGCCGGGCGGCGGGTGCGGTTGCCGGCGGCGGTGCCGGCCGCCCCGAAGCGCCGCTGGCGCCCGGCTACGCCGCTGGTGTTCGGCCTGCTGCTGGCGATGCTGACCGGGCTGGCGGTGGCGGCGGTACGCGTGGCGAGCTACGGCAGCGAGGTGCTGGACCGGGCCAACCAGGCGCCCAGCGGGTGGATCGGTGCGCCGCCGGCCGGCGGGTTCGGGGTGCTGCTGACCGAGGCCGCCTTCGAGTTCACCGTCTTCCGGATGGCCTGCGCGCCGGCTGATGGGCAGAGGCAGGATCGGCGGTGTGTCGCCACAGTCGGGCTGCGCAACCGCAGCGACACCGAACAGTTCTGGTACGGGCCGTTGCAGCGGGCGTACCTGCCGACCGGTGACTGGGTCGGGGTGGACGAGGCGGCGACCCGGCAGGAGAACGGTGGTCGGGACGTCTTCGCCGAGCCGGTGCCACCCGGGGGTCGGATGCTGGTCCCGCTGGCCTTCACGGTCGGCGGCGAGCTGATCCCGGACCGGTTGGAGCTGCGTAGCGGCGCGTTCTCCGCCGGGGTCGCCGTACGGTGGATCTGACGGTCGGCTCCCGGTGGCCCGGCCTGACGGGGTGACTCGGCAGGCGGGTCAGGACAACCCGAGCGGGTGCATGCCGACCAGCATCGCGAACCGGTGCCCGCCGGTGATGGTGCCGTCACGGGGGACACCGGCCTGCTCGAACCGCCGCATCAGGGCCTGCAACTCGTGGCGGAACTCGGCGATCCGGTCCACGGGGATCTCGGCGACCCCCCGGCTGAGCATCATCCGGACCGGGTCGGGTGCCTCGCTGCTACCGGAGATGGTGCCGGCGTGCAGCCCAGCCTCGATCTCGTCCTTGATCTGGTCCAACAGGGTGGCCACCACCTCGTGCACCGAGCTGGGTTCCTCGCCGGAGCGGCGGTGGAAGGTCAGGTTGAGCTGGCCGGCACCGTACTGTTTCTCGATGATGCCATTGACCACCCGGGTGTCCCGGATGTGCAGCAGTTGGTGCTGTTCCAGCTGGTTGATGTGGTAGTAGATCTTGGTGGGCGCGACGCCCACGATCTTCGCCAGCTCCTTGGCGGTCCAGGTCCGCTCGGGCTCGGACATCGCGAGCTCCAGCACCCGCATCCGGATCGGGTCGGCGAGCGCCTTGAGGGTAGCCACGTCCTCGATCACCCGGCTGGCCATCAGCTCCGTCACCGCAGACCTCCGTTCAACCAACGTTCCACGGTTGATTCTACCCCGACGATTGACTTCCATCCGTCGCTCAGTTTATTTTGAACGTCAGCAAGATCGTATCACTTCCGATTCCACCGACTCACCACGCGGGCCGGCACCACCCCCACCTGCCCGCGTCACCCCACCTGCGTCACCACTTCCTTCGCCGCCCCCGCTCCCCTTCCGGAGGTCGACCGTGCCCACCAACCCCTTCTTCGCCGTCGTCGCCGCGATCGCCATCGCCGCCCCGGCCACCCAGGCCGCCGTAGAAGCGCAGCAGCCGGACGAGACACCCAGCCAGGGCATGGTCGTCTTCGAGCTGCCCGCTGAGAGCACCGGCCTGCTCGACGACGGCTCCAGCGTCAACTTCGCCTGCGCCTTCAGCTGACCCGCAGCTCTCACCAGCACCGGACCCGGAGCGACCGCTCCGGGTCCGGTGACGTTGCACCCCACGGTCCACCGCCGCCCACTCCACCACCCTGGTAGCCCTCGGTAGCCACTCGTCGAGACCTCCGAAAGGCCCCACATGGCCCAGCCCGACCTCGTGCTCAGCCGCTACCTCGTGTTCAGCCCGACCACCTACCGGCACCCGTCCGGCCGGCAACTGCGCGCTGTGTTCCACACCGGACGGGCCCGTACCCTCCTGCTCGACACCGACACCGTGCGGACCCTCCTGGACGGCCCCGGCCCGGCCGGCCTGCCCGCCGACGAACAGGCCCGGCTCGCCGAACTCGGCCTGCTGGTGCCCGCCGACCTCGACGAGACCACCGCGACGATCGACGCCGGCGCGCAGGCGGCCGACGACGCCCGACACCGGCAGTTCGTGCTGATGCCGACCGGCTACTGCAACATGGGCTGCGACTACTGCGGGCAGGAGCACCGTCGGGACACCCCGGCCACCCGGCCGACCCGGCACCGCGACGCCATCGCCGCCCGGGTCGAACACGCCATGGCCAGCGGCGAGCACGACACCGTGGTGGTGCGGTGGTTCGGCGGCGAACCCCTGATGGGGTACGCCGTACTCCGCTCGCTGTCCGCCCGGTTCGTGGCCGCCGCGGCCCGGCACCGGGTCGGCTACTCGGCGATGCTGGTCACCAACGGTGCCCTGCTCGACGCCCGCAAGCTGCGTACCCTGCACCAGGACTGCCGGATCGACCGGATGGAGATCACCATCGACGGACCGGCGGAGGTGCACGACGCCGCCCGGCCGTTGAAGAGTGGACAGAGTTCCTTCCACCGCATCACCGCCGCGCTGCGGACCGTGCTCACCGATCCGGAGCTGGCCGGGCTGCAGGTGACCGTACGGACCAACATCGGCCGGCACAACGCCGACCGGGCCGACGAGTTCGCCGCGGCGATGCGCGACGCCGGCCTCGCCGACCCCCGGATCCGGTTCTACCCGGCACCGGTCCACTCGTGGGGCAACGACGTCAGCGAGGTACGGCTGCGCCAGCAGCAGGCCGCCGAGACCGAACTGCGCTGGTACACCGCCTACCTCGCAGCCGGACTGCACTGCCGGCTGCTGCCCACCCACCCGGTACGGGTGGTGTGCACCGCCGTCTCCCGGCACAGCGAGGTGATCGCCCCGGACGGGCGGATCTACTCCTGCACCGAGCAGCCGCTGGTGCCCGGCTTCACCGAACAGCATCTGGACACCGTGGACCGGGCACCGGTCGACCAGCTGCGACCGACCGGCCAGTTCGACGACTGGTACACCGGGCTGCGCGCCGGCGAGACCGGCTGCCAGGGCTGCCCGATCCTGCCGGTGTGCGGCGGCGCCTGCCCGAAACTGTGGCGGGAGGGCATCGCACCGTGCCCGCCGATGAAGGAGAACCTGGCCGGCCGGATCGACCTGTCCGTCCGCTCATCCGGCCTGCTTCCCGTCTGACCCGCCGCTGCTCACCGGGCCTGCTTCCCGTCTGACCCGTCGTCGCCTGCCCGGTTCGCCGACGCGGCGTCGTCGCCGGACCGGTCGGCCGGCGGGAAGTCCCAGCGCAGCGCCAACTGCGCGGCCTGGAAGTACCGCTCCGCCCGGCCCTGGTCGGTCCGCTGGTTGACCACCCGGATCATCCCCTCGTCCGACAGCACCCGCAGGTGGTAGTGCATCAGGCTGAAGGTGATGCCCAGCTGGTGGGCCAACTGGCGGGCGGACAGCGCCCGGTCCGGCTCGGTGGTGAGCACCGCGAGCACCCGCAACCGGATCGGATCGGCGACGGCACGCAGCTGATTGACGCCCTCGAGCACCCGTACCGCCGGGGTCGGCGGACCGGTACCGCCGGGCGGTCGCGCGGACCCCGGTTGCCGTGGCACACTGGACACAGCCCCCGACGTTCCCTGACGGTCGGGGGCTGCACCGTCTGTAGAACTGGCACCGTCTGTGAACCTGGCACCATCTGCGGGTCGGAGCCTCACCGCGCACCTCCCGGGAGACGACCCACCGGCAGCAGGTAGACCAGCACGTCGTCGATGCCGTCCAGGCCGAGCAGTTCGTGGGCGACGTCGTCGTAGAAGCCGCCGATCATGCCGAGCGCCAGCCCGCTCGCCGCCGCCACCATCGACAGCGCCTGCGCCAGGTGACCCGCCTCCGCCACCGCGAACCGCAGCGCCCGCATCCCGTAGCGTTCCCGCAGCTCCCCCAGCTGCACGTAGAGGCCGAGCAGGGCCGGCACCTCGGTGAGCTCGATCCCGCCGACGTCGAGGGCGTCCGCCCCGAACCACATCGACGACGCCTCCAGCTCCGGCACCGACGGGGCCGGGCCGAGCCGCCACAACTGACGGTCGAGGTCGTCCACGTGGTACGCGCCGGGGGCGACACCGGCGACGTCGCGCACGATCAGCCGCATCCGCGCCGCGTACGCCGCGCCGGCGCTCGGGTACGGGCGGTGGGCGTAGTCGTACAGGTCCCCGTTGGGCAGCGGCACCTGGCTGCGGTGGGTCACCCCGTGCGCGCTCCACACCAGGGTGCCCAACTGCTCGGCGGTGACCGGCCCGGTCAGCCGCCCCCGACCGGAGACCCGCCGGCGCAGCACATCAGCGAGTGCGGCACGCGGCGGGTCCCCGTCGGGCAGAGGAACCGGCCGGCCGCCGAACCGGAACGGGGTCCCGCTCCGTTCCGAGACGGCCTCGCGCGGCCTCTGCGTCTGCAACATCCCCGGCAGGAACTTGCTCGCCTCGTGGTAGCGGCGGTCGGCGGCCGCCGCGCCGTCGGCGAAGAAGTCCGTGGGCCCGCCCGGCGCCAGCGCGGTCCCGGCGACCAGCCAGCACACCGACCGCTCCTCATCCGGCAGGATGCCCAGTCGGTTGAACAGCATGTGCAGCTGGGAGCCCCACACCCAGCGCCACCGCTGGTCGGCCGGGCCGGCGGCGGCCGGCCCCTCCAACGCGTCGCGGGCGGCCCGGACGACCTGCGCCCAGTACCCGGCCGGTGACCGCTCCCCCGCCGGGTCCGCCGCGGCGTCGGTACGCTGCGCGTCATCGCGGGCAGCCCCGGCCGCTGTACGCTGCGCGTCGACCCGGGCCACGGTCCGGTCCCACCGGCGGCGCAGCGCGGCGCCCTGGCTGGCCAGCACCCGGGCCGCCTGCCCCTGCACCGCCGCGGCCGGCAGCATCGCCACCTCGTTCTGCCACCGCCAACCGGCGGCGTGGCCGCGCAGCCACCGGGCCGCACCCAACTCGTCCAGGCCCAACGCGGCGGCGGTGGCGGTGGCCAGCTCGGCGGCGACGGACAACCGGGCCGGGCCGGGCGGGACCGCGCCGACGATCCGGGCGGCGATCTCGCTGGACCGGCAGAAGACCTCCTCGGCGACCAGCAGCGCCTGCGGTCCGCCGTACCGGGCGGTCTCCGGCCGGTACGGGATCTCCCGGACGTCGCCGTGGTCGTGCCAGCCGGCGGCCGACCGGGCGGCGCTGCCACCCAGCCGCCGGTAGTAGCTTCCGCTGTCCATCGGGAACACCTCGTACGGTGCCTGGCCGGCGAGCTCGGCCAGCTCCGCCCGCAACCGGTCGCCGACGCCCGGCAGCGGGTCCCGAACTCGGATCCGCAGATGCGGCCCGCCCTCCCAGTAGCGGATGTAGAACCAGTCGGCGATCGCGCCGTCGGCGCGCAGCCGGGCCAGCAGCGGAGCCACGGTCACCGCCAGGAAAGTGTCCAGGTCGGCCGGCGACCAGTAGGCGAAACAGTGCAGTCCCACCCAGGTGCGGGTGGTGGTGACGGTGATGGTCGGTGCGGTCACGGCGACACCTCCGGGTTACTCAGGTCGTAGGCGAAGTCACGCACCCGTGACCGGCCGATCAACAACAGGTAGATCAGGTCGTGCCCGGCGGGCAGACCGGCGGCTGCCTCGGCGGCTGCCTCCCGCACCGCGCGTACCGGCCGGCAGAACAGGCCGACCTCGGCGGCGGCGGTGCCGACGTGCTGGGCGGTGGCCCCGGCCGCGTGCAGCAGCCGCCGGTACGCCGCCGGTACGCCGGTGCGGACGGCGGCCGGCACGTCCGCGCTGACCAGCCAGGCCAGCGGCATGCCGGCGACGTCGACCTCGGTACGCGGATAGCTGTACGCCCGCTGCACCTGCCCGGTCGCGTCACCCGGCCGGGTCGGCTGCGGCGCAGCAGCCCCGGGTCGGCCGGTCGCGGCCGGATCGAGGTGGTACCAGCCGGCCGTCCGGCCGGCGACGTTGCCGACCGCGAGGGTGTGCCGCAGGCGCACCCCGGTCACCGGTGACCCGGCCGGCGGTCGGTACGCGGCGGCGACCAGCCGCTCGAACGCCTCCGCCGGCAGCGGCCGGGGGTCCGCGCCGAACCCGCGTGGGCTCAGCCCGGAGCTGCGTACCGCCCGCAGCCGGTGCCGTGACCAGGTGGGGGCGGTCGACGGTCCGAGGGTGACGGTGAGCCACGGCCCACTGGTGGCAGTAGCGCTGGCGGTGGTGCCGGCGGCGTACCGCAGTCCGTGGCCGGCGGCGGCCTCGGCGAGCGCGCCGGCGACGTGACCGGCCTCCAGCGCGGCCAGCGCGTCGGCGAGCCGGCCGTAGCCGGCCGGCATCCGCGTCGGCTGCTCCCGCAGCACCAGCTCGACCGACCCGTCCGGCGCTGCGACGAGCGACTCAGCGGACGTCGGATACAGCAGTTCGCGGACCGGGTCGACCAGCCAGTCGACGCCGTCGTGCCGCAGCAGCACGTCGACCAGGTGCGCCGCCCGGGGCGACGGGTACGCCCGGTGCTCGTTGAAGCCGTTCCACGGCTCGAACCGGCGCGGCGCCAGCGCTGTACCGAGCGTCCGGACCAGCCGGGCACCGGTCGGCCCGGCGACGGCCGCCAGCTCGGCGAACGGCACGGCCGGGCCGGTGGGCCGGCGACGGTACGGCCGCGCCGACGCGGGCCGGACGTCCTTGCCGGGGCCGTGCGCGTACACCTCGGCGAGCGTGGCGGTGAGCTGACTGGCGGTGAGCTGCGTGGCGGTGAGCTGACTGGCGGTGAGCTGACTGGACGACATGGCCGACCTCACGGGAACGGGTGCGGGTAGAGGGGCAGGTCGGAGTAGTCAAGTGGGGACGGCAGCCGGCCCAGCTGGGCCGGGACCCGCAGCAGCCGGTCCAGGTCCCGGGTGCGGTGGTGCACGTGGCCGAACGTCATCGGCAACGTGCCGGGGACGATCACCTTCGCCGAGTGCAGTCCGAGCCGGTCCCGGCTCGCCGGGTCGGTCTGGTCCACCACGATCGTCTCCAGGCCGTGCGCCGCCCACCGCTCGACGGTCTCGCCGAGCAGCACCGCGAGGTCGGTCACCGGGGCCGGCCGGTCCGGCCACACGTCCCGCCAGTGCGCCGGCGCGTCGCCGGTGAGCAGGAACTCGTACCGCTGCCGGGCCTGCGGCAGGGTGTTCACCGCGACGTGCTCCTCCAGGCCGGTGACCAGCCGGGGGTCGTCGAACATCGCCTGCAGCCGGTCCGGGTCCAGATGGCCGGGTTTGTTGCGGGCCACCTCGGGCAGGCTGAACACGTCGACCACCGCCTCGGCCGCCGCCGACCGCAGCGCCGACCGGGGGTCCGGGTGGGCGCCAGCGGCGAAGAACGCCTGCGGGGCTCCGCTGGTCGGGTCGCGGTGCAGCACCAGGGCCAGCACGGTCGGCACCCCGAGGTCGTTCGTGGCGTCGAAGAACAGCAGGTCGTAGCCGACCGTGTCGAGCCGGTCGACCAGGTGCGGCAGCACCGGGTCGTCGTCGGGTACGGCGACCGGCCGCAGCGGGGTCCGCGCGTACCAGGCCATCAGGAACGCGTCCCGTTCGGCGACCTCGTAAATGCCGTACAGCGCGGCTTCGACGGCGCTGTTGCCCAGCCCGCAGCCGTTGGAGCTCTCGTAGAGGAACCGGGGGCCGTCGCTGCGGTGCAGTCCCCAGTAGGCGACGTGCTCGGGCACCAGCACCGGGCGGCGGCGGCCCAGCGACCAGCCGTGCACCCAGCGAACCCGGGTCTGCGGCGTGTACGGCACCATCCGGAACGCCGGGTGGTCGTAGTGCGCCGGGTCGTGCAGGCCGAGCCGGGCCGGGTCGACCGCCCGGTCCGGGCCGAGGTCGGCGAAGGCCGCTTCGACGGCGGTACGCCGCCGGTGCGGCCGCATCCCGGTGGCCCGCTCGACCGCCTCGAACAGGGCGATCCGCTCCGACTCGGCGAAACTGCGGGCCCGGCCGTAGCCGGCTTCGCGGACCGCCGTGTCGCTGGACAGTTCGCTGGTGCTCAGGGCCATCGGCGAGCGCTCGGTACGGATCATGTGGGCGACCGGCCCGTGCCGCCAGTCGAACAGTTCGGCGCGCAACGCGGCCCGGCTGGTCCGTGGGTTGTCGCCGCGCAGCGAGTACGGGTCGCTGGTCGGCGCGGCGGTCAGCGGCACCTCGGCACCATGCGGGGTGTCCAGCGGCACCGGCCGGCAGATCCGGCAGCCCTGCCGGCGGGGCCGGACCCGGTGGCTGCTGACGGTGGCGTGGTCGGTGCGGATCGCCACCACTGTCGCGTCCAACCGGCCCGGGTCGGTCAGCGCGTCGCCGACCGCGCCGGCCACCATCGGCAGCAGGCTCGGCGGGATGACGCCGCCCTGCCGCAGCTGCGGGTCCCGGCTCGGCACGCCCGGCCCGAACACCCGCAGTCGGGCCTGCTCGGCGCAGGCCAGGCAGGTGCCGGCTCTCGGCCGCAGCACCGGGCCGACCAGCACCAGGCCGCCGTCGAGGCGGACCGGGACGACCGTCGCGGCGGTCTCCCAGGCCCGGCGGCTCAGCTTCGCGGCCAGTGCCGGGGTCCAGTGGTCCAGCAGGACGACCGCGGTCCGGCCGCCGGTGCCGTCTGGCGCCGTCACAGCGTCCAGCGCTGTCCCGGCATCCAGCACCGGGACGGCCGGGTGACCGGCGGCGGCCAGCGCCGCCGCGAGATCGTCGGTCGGGGTCGCAACGGTACGGGTCGACATGGTTCAGGCTCCTCGGCTCGCGGCGGCGGTGGCGGCCACAGTGCTCCCGGTGACGTCCACGGCGGTGCCGGTGGCAGCCGCCGTCCACCAGAAGGACTGCGCCACGAAACCGGTGACGGCCAGCGCGTGGCCGACCGAGTCGGCGTCGGGGTGCGCGTCGGCGGCACCGGTGTCGGCGGCGACCGGCACCACCGGTCGCCCGGTCAGGGTCGCGCCGTCGGCGGTGAGCGCGGCCCGCAGCGCCGCCTGCAACCGCTCCTCGTTGTCGATCACCCCGGCCGGCCAGTACCAGCTGTCGTCCGTCCACGGTGCCAGGTGCTGGTCGGCCGGCCGCCAGGTCGGTGCCGTGCCGGTCAGGCTCGCCGGCCCGGCCGGCACCTCGACGCCGGCGGCCCGGGCCTGGGCCACACCGGTGGCGGCCAGCGCCGCCATCGCCACCGCGTCGGCGGCGGTGGCCTCCACCGCCCAGGCCAGCGGCCCGGCGTCGGTGACGATCTCGGCGTGTACCGCGCCGGCCGGCAGCCGGCGGGCCACCACCCGCGCCGGTACGGCGAACCGCAGGGTGAGCGCCTTCCACCAGCGGCGCGCCGCCGGTTCGCCGGCCCACTCGGCCTCCGGCACCGGGTCCGTGTCGAGCCGGCTGCGTACGGCGTGCACCAGCCGGCGCAGCGCCGCCCCGCTGGCGTGCCGGACGTCGACGCCGATCGCGGCCGTCTCCGCCCAGCGGACCGCTGACCCGGCACCGTCCTCGGCATCGGCGTCCCGCGCGTCACCGTCGCCGCGCGGCGCACCGATACCGAGGACGGTCTCGGCGTACCGCAGGGTGGCGTCGACCCGGGCGGCGTCGGCGGTGGCCGCGACCCCCAGCGCCGGGCCGGCCAGGGCCAGCATCGCCGGCAGTTGCGGCAGGTCGCCGGGGACCGCCGGCGGCAGTACGCCGAGCTCCGGGTCGCTCAGCGCCTCCAGCCGCAGCCCGACCGCGTCGATGTCGGACGGCGCACCGGGCAGCGGCACGCGGGCGGCCGGCAGCCACGGATGGTACGTGGCGCGGACCGGGTCGAGCCGGGCGACCAGGACCGACGGGTAGTACGGCCCGGGGGCGGCCGGTTCGCCGCCGGGCAGGGTGGCGGCTTCCTCGGCCGGGTCGGGCAGACCGGCGACGGCGCAGACGATGCGGTGCGCCGCGGCGGCCCCGATCAGCGCAGCCAGCGCCGGTGTCACCGACGCCCCCGCAAGCGCCGGGCCGGGCGCCTCGCTCAGGCCCGGACCGGCCGCCCCCGCAGCCGCGGGGCCGGGCGCGCGGGACAGGCGGGCCGCGACCGCCGCACCGTGGGCCAGCGACCGGTCCGGCGTGGACACCGGGGTCACGTACCCGATCTCCGGCAGGCAGCGGGCCGCGACCGCCGCCTCGCCGGCCCGTACCACGGTGTCCTGGGTGGTCGCGGCGCCGACCGGGTCGACTGCCAGACCTGCGCCGGTCAACGTGCGGGCCGCCGACGTCGCCACCGGCCCGGTGCCGGCGACGGTGACCGTGGTCGACCGCAGCCGCTGCCAGGCCGCCGCCGGGTCGGCGGCCACCGACTCCAGCCAGCGGGCCAGGTCGGCCGGCGGCAGATCCGGTTCCTCCCGGTCGCCCCAGCCGGCCGGCACCTCGACCAGCATGTCGTGTTCCCGCAGTTGGTCGAGGAGCAGTCGGATGACCCGGTCCACCTCGGGCCGCCCGGCTGGCTGCGCCAGCCGCTGCGGTGTCAGCCCACCGGCCAGGTGCCGGGCGAGGACCTGCCACACCTTCCACACTCCGGCGCCGCCGCTGACGGTGAAGCTCGACGACCATCCGCGTACGTGCACCCCGGTGGCGGTCGGGGTGGCGAACACCACGGGCCGCAGCCGTACGACGATCTCCGCCGCCGACGGCACGGCGTGTTCGGCCACAACGTGTTCGGCCACAACGTGTTCGGCCACAGTGCGGTCGGCGGAACCAGCTTCGGCGGTCGAGGGTCGCGGGCTCATCACGCCACCTCCTGTGCGGTCGCGGCCAACCTGGTCAGGTAGCCGTTGATCCGTTCCTGCCAGGTGACCCCGGTGATCCGCTCCGCTGCCCGGCTCAGCAGGTAGGCGGCGAGATAGCGCTCGGTCGGCCGGACGTCCAGCAGGCCGAGCAGCAGGTACAGCACATTGGTGGCGAACCGGTAGGTGACGAACTCCCGCTCGTACGGAACCCGGTCGAAGTCGATCTGCCGCAGCAGCTGGTGGTACTCGCTGTACTCGGTCCGGTCCGGATGCCAGCGGCGCACCGTGTCCGGGTCGCCGATCTGCTCGGCCCGGTCCAGGTAGCTGAACGCCGGCACCCGGGGCAGTTCGCCGCGCTGGTACGCGACCCCGGTCACCTCGGCGGCGGACACCGTCCACTGTTCCCACCCGCGTTCAACCGGGTCCAGCCCCGACTCCGGTCCCGGCTCCTGCGCGTGCGTCGGGGCGGCCAGCCGGGCGACCAGTGCGGTCGCCGGGTCGGCCGAGCGCCGCCACTGGGCGTCGAACGCCGCCCGCACCCGGCCGTCCGGGTCGTTGAGCACCAGGAACTCCTCCAGGTGCGACAGGAACGACTGGTGGCCGTTGCCGAGCCCGAGCGGGTAGCGGCTGGCGTGCAGCGCCATCGCGGTCAGGCAGGTCCGTACCCGGGCGGCGGCGCCGGCACCGGCGGCGGCCAACCCGTCGGCGGCGGCGGTGACCGCCGGCACCCCGAGGCGCAGCAGCTCGGCGCGGCACTCGACGGCCTCGGCGGAGCCGAACAGGGTAGCCATCGCGCTGTCGTCCACCGGCTCGACGCGGACCGTGTTGTCCGGGTGGATCGGCTGGTACGGCGGCGGCACCAGTTCGATCCGGCCGGCCTGCTCGGCCTGCGCCAGCAGATCGGCGACGCTGATCTGCTCGGTGCTGGGCCGCTCGGCGAGGTGCCCGCGCAGCCGGTGGGCGACCGCGGCGGCGACCACCGCCAGGTCCGCCGGGTCGACCTGGTCGCGGCGGGCCAGCCGGATCCGCAGGTGCGGGCCGTGCAGCCAGTGCCGTTCCAGGTGTACGGCGACCCCCTGGTCGGCGGCCCACCGGGCGGCCGGCAGCACCGCCGAGCGCAGTAGCGGCAGCTTGGTCGGCGAATAGTAGTAGCTGACGATGTCGAGGGCGTCAGTCATTGCCGCCCCACCCCTTCCGATAGGTTTCGGCGACCAGCTCGACGACCCGCCCGTGCGGGCTGCCGGTCCCCGGCACCGGCAGCGCCTCCTCGATCCGCACCGGTCCGTCGTGGCGGCCCAGCAGCCGAGGCAGGTTCCGCAGGTGCAGGGCGTTGTCCAGGTCGACGTACTGCGGTTTGGGCAGCGACAGGTAGCGCTGGTAGTCGTCCGGGCCGCCGCGTACGTCGACGCCGGCGGCGGCGACGAACACCTCGGCGGGCAGGCCAAGCCGGGCCCGCCAGCTGCTGACCGCGTCGAACGGCACGTCGCCGTCGGCGTCCAGGTCGGCACGCAGCCGCCCGGCGTCGTCGGTCGGCAACGTCCAGGACCGGCGACTGAGTACCAGGTCGTGGTAGCGCAGCCGGGTCCGGTGCCGGACACCGGCCAGCTCGCCGGTCGGCGCCAGCAGGCCGGGGCCGACCAGTCCGCTGCTGAGGTCGAAGTGCAACGGTACGGTCCGGTCCGGCATCACGAACGGGACGAGGAACCCGAGGTAGAGCACGTCCAGGTCGGCGCCGGTGTCGTCGCGGACCAGCCGCACCTGATCGGTGACCGGGTCGTGGCGCAGCCCGACCCGGTCGGCGAGCAGGTCGGCCCACCTCCCGTCCTCGCCCACCTCGTGGTCGACCAGCAACGGGTGCAGGTTGGCGTTGAACCCGGTGACCGGGCGGAACTGGGCCACCTGGGCGTGCCGCCCGGCGGTGGCCCGGATCTGCGCGGCCAGCTGCGTCTTCGCCTGCGGCGCCACCAGGTCCAGGAACCGGCTGGTGAACCGGCCCCAGCCGGCGTACACGTGGTTGAGCACCAGCAGGTCGTCGCCGTCGCGGCGGGCCGGCTGGACGAAGAACGCGTACGAGGCGGGCCGGGCGCTGACCCAGTCGGGCAGCGCGGCGGCGGCGTCCCGGACGATCTCCTCGGGCAGGGTGAACTCGGCCGCGTCGGTCGGCGCCGCCGCCCGGATCCGGGTTAGCAGCCCGGCCCGGGTGTCGGCCAGCTCCCGCAGCGCCGGGGTGACCAGGTCGGCGAACTCGGGGTCGGGGTTGATCACCCCGGACGGCGAGACCAGGTTGTACGCCCGCCACACCTGACTCATCTCGGTGGAGAAGTCGGCGGCGCGCTCGCAGCGTCCGCCCACGCCGTACCGGGCGACGAAGCGGTCCCGGACCAGCCGACGCAGCGGCAGGTACTGGTCGAACAGCTCGACCAGCCCGGCCAGGCGGGGCAGCCGGTCGGCGGCGGCGCGCCCGTGGCGCCGGCCCAGCCGCACCGGTTCGCGCAGCGCCACGTCCTCGGCCAGCACCGGTGCGTCGTACCAGGGCAGCCCCACCGCCTGGTACGCCGAGCGCCAGGTGTCGCGCAGCCGGCCCAGGGCGGCGGCCCGGTCGCCGGCCGCGATGGCTCCGAAGCCGCTGGTCTGCTCGTCGATCGCGATGAGCAGGTCGGCCAGGTCGCGGCGATGGTGCCGGTCCAGCCAGTCGGCGAGGTGCCGTACGGCCTTCGGGTCCTGCGGGTCGACGGGTTCGACGGCGAGCAGCAGCCCGGCGGCGAGCACCTGCCCGACGTAGCGGGTCGCGGCAGCGGTGGTGCGCGGCGGGCCGCCGGGCAGCCGGCGAGCCAGTTCGGCGACCAGGTCGCCGGGGGTGATGCCGGCCGGGCCGGCGGCCCGGGTCCGGTCGAGCAGCAGCCGCAGCGGTCCGGTGCAGGCCAGCGACACCTCCTCCTCCAGCACCGAGATGACCCGGTCGACGCCCTGCACCGGGCGGTCCCGGCGGAACGTCAGCTGGTCACCGGTGACGGTGATCGCGGCGGCCAGCCGGTGCGGCACCGTGTCGCGCAGCCCGGGGTCGGCGATCACTGCGGCGAGCAGCCGGGCCAGCAGGGTCCGGTTGGCCTGGGCGACGGCCACCGGCTGCCCGCCGGCCGAGGCCGCGGCACCGGTCGGATCGGCGCTGCCGGTCGGATCGGCGCTGCCGGCCGGGTCGGCCGGTGCCGCACCGCCGGCCGGCTCCGACACCGTGGTCCAGTTGCCCCAGGCGACGTAGGTGAACCAGGACAGCGGGCTGGTCTTCGCGGTGGCCCGCAGCGCGTACCGCAGCGCGTTGGGTTCGGACTTGCGGGCCCGGCTGTCCGGGTTGGCCCCGCTGGCGGCCGCGCGGTCGATCCCGCGTAGCAGGTCGGCGCCGGTGAGGGTGACCGCGCGGCGCAGTGGTTCGGCGGCGCAGACCGCGGCGAGCGCGGCGCGTTCCGCGCCGAGCGCGCCGGTGGCCAGCTCACCGAGCTCGGCGCGCACCTGCGCGGCCTGGCGCATGACGGCCAGCCAGGCCGGCAGGTCGGGCACCCGGTCGAGCAGGCCGTCGAGTTCGGCGACCCGGTCCGGCCGGGGCAGCCGTCCGTTGTGCACGTCGCGGCGCAGCGGCAGCACCGCCTTGCGGTGGAAGTCGGCCGGGTGCCCGTCGGCGCTGGCGTAGAGCGCGTCGGCGAGCCGGGGGGCCAGCTCGGTGATCCGCGACCGTAGCTCGACCAGCCGGCGCAGCGCGGCACGGAACTCGCGGGCACCGTCCGGCGTCGGCGGGTACGGCAGCGCGGCCAGCCGGACCAGCGCGTACGGTGCCAGGGTGGGGTCGGTCGCCGGCCGCCGGTCGGCGGTGGCCGGGACGACGGCGGCCTCGCTCATCCGTACCGCACCCCCTCGTCGCGCCGGAACGCGGCGCGGGCGAGCAGGGCGAACAGGGTCGTCCAGCCCAGCAGCAGGAAGGCGATCCAGCTCGGCCCGATCAGATGGTCGGCCCGGTCGATCAGCGCCAGCACGAAGTACTGGTACTGGTAGGTGGGCACGTACGGCACCACGGCGTGCAGCGCGGACGGCAGGAAGTCGATCGGCACGAACAGCCCGCCGAAGAACGCCAGCAGCATGAACAGCAGGTTGGCCAGCATCATCGCCGGCTGCGGGGCGAACCGGTAGCCGATCGCCATGCCGAGCAGGCCGAACGGGACGGCACCGAGCACCACCGCGCCGAGCCAGACCGGCCAGGCAGCCAGCGGCAGCCGCAGGTCGGTGGTGAATGCGGCGACGACCAGCAGCGGAATCCAGCTGACCACGTTGAAGCCGAGGACGTAGACCAGCCGGCCGGCGAACCGGGTCAGCGGGGACAGTGGCAGCAGCCGCAGCCGCTGCTCCCACGGGTTCTCCCGGTCGGCGGCGACGCCGGCGGCGAGCGAGGCGACCGTGACGTTGAGCGTGGTGTAGAGCAGGAACGGGGTGATCGCGTACTCGCTGCCCAACCCGAGGTCGGCGAAGCGGTTGGCATTGACCAGCCCGAACAGCAGGAAGAAGACCAGCGGGAAGCCCAGCGCCGGGGCCCAGTAGGCGGGCATCCGTAGCGTGTCGAGGGCGTGCGCGCGGGCGTGCAGCAGGACGTAGCGCATGTCAGGCCACCTTTTCGGCAACGCGGATCCCGGGCCGGGTGACGCCACCCGGGTCGGTGGACCGGCTGATCGTGCGGATCGCTTCCTCGAGGCCGACCCGTTCGACCCGGATGCCGGTGAACGGCACGTCGGCGCGGACCAGTGCCCGGACGGTGGCGTCCGGGTCGGCGGTGTAGATGTGGGTCCGGTTGCCGACGGTCTCCACCCGGTCGGCGGGGCCGGAGACGGCGATCGGCGGCAGCGCGCCGGTCACTTCGATGTCGACCAGGTGCAACCCGACCTCGGCGACCACCTCGGTAACCGCGCCGGTGCGGGCGATCTGCCCGCCGGTGACCACCACGACCTGTTCGGCGAGGTGTTCGGCCTCGGCCATGTCGTGGGTGGTGAGCAGCACCGCGCTGCCGGCGGCGGCGACGGCGGCGATCGCCGTCCACAGTCCGTCGCGGCTGTCGGCGTCCAGGCCGGTGGTCGGCTCGTCGAGGAAGAGCAGTTCGGGGCGGCCGACCAGGGCGGTGGCCAGGGCGACCCGGCGGCGCTGGCCACCGGAGAGGCTGCCGCACCGTTTGGTCAGGAACGGCCCGAGGCCGAGCTGCTCGACCAGGTCGGCGCGGGGCACCGGGTCCGGGTAGTGGGCGGCGACCAGGGCGAGGGTCTCGGCGACGGTGAGCCGCCAGGGCAACGCGGTGCGCTGCGGGGTGAGGCCGAGTCGGCCCTTGATCCGTACGTCGGCGGGATCCCCGCCGAGCACCTCGACCCGACCCGAGCCGGGGCGGCGCAGACCAGCGAGAATTTCGATCATGGTGGACTTGCCGGCGCCGTTGGGGCCGAGCACGGCGGTGACCCCGGCGGGCACCACGAGGGATACCGCGTCGAGCGCGACCACTTTGCCGTACGTCTTGGTGACACTGTCGAGACGGGCGAAGACTTCCACGAGCACTCCTTGGGCATGTGACGGGCGGAGGGGGCGCACCGCGCCCCCTCCGCTCGATCGAACTGACGTGATTCGCCCGGCCTCGGCTACCGGCAATCCCTGACACTGCCGGTGGTGCCCTCGGTCGGGGCGGTCGCTGGTGTCAGAGCGCGGGCTGCTCGATCTCGGCGCAGGAGGCGCAGCACGAGCTGGCGCCGCAGCAGGAGCTGGAGCTGCAGCTCGACGAGCCGGAGGAGGCACCGGTCTCGGGCAGCGCGGCCGAGTCGCGGATGGAGCTGACCGACAGCTCGTCCAGCTCGAGGTCTTCGACGTCGATGATCTCGTCGGACATGTGATGCACCTTTCGGGAGAGGTTCGCCCCGCACGGTCGGCGAGGACGTCGGTGACCGGCGCCGACGGTGGCGCCGGTGGATCAGGTGACGTAGCAGCAGGAGCAGGAGGCGCGACCGCCGTCACCGGCCGAGGAGGCGCCGGTCTCCGGCAACGCCACCGAGTCCCGCATCGCGGTGACGGTGAGTGGCCCGAGGTCCAGCCCGTCCACGTCGATGTCCAGGTCGTAGTCCTGGGTGGCACCCCAGGACGTCGACAGTTCCGCCAACATCGCGCACCTCCTTGTCGGCCCGGGAGCCGTTCGCTGGGCCGCTCCTTGACTTCCACCTGACGTTCTAGCTTGTTGCTGCGCTTGAGATTAGTTGAACGTCTAGGTCCGGTCAATCATTGGAGCTGACTGAATTAGGGCAGCGCTCAGCAGGTGGCCACGATTGGCGCAGAAAGCTGAGGGTGAGTCGGAAATGTCAGCTCAGCTGATCCGACTGACCAAACCCATCGAATCGGGCGATACACCGCAACAGGCGGTTCCGCAGTACTGCGGCCCGCTCGGCGAAATCCCGCTGCATCGTCGCGTACTCGGCCCGACCTGCCGCGGTCTCGATCCGCACCGGGGGATAGCCCAGCTCCCGCAGGTCGTACGGACTGGCCCGCATGTCCAGGTCCCGGATGTCACGGGCCAACTCGAAGCAGTCCACCACCAACTCGCCGGGCACCAGCGGACTCAACCGAAAGGACCACTTGTACAGATCCATGTTGGCATGCAGGCAGCCCGGTTGTTCGAAGTCGGCCTGGTCGGAGCGCTGCGGGGAAAACAGGTTCAGCGGCCGGGCCGCCGGGGTGAAGAATCGGTACGCGTCGAAATGGCTGCACCGGATCCGCTGGCCGTCGACGAACTCGGCGAGGCCGGCCGGACTCATCCGCAGCGGCCACCGGTGGTGGCGGACCTCGTCGGCGGGCTGCCGGTAGACCATCGCCCACTCATGCAGGCCGAAGCAGCCCAGGTGCGCCGGCCGGGCCGCGGTCCGGGCCAGCAGGTCCCGTACCCAGGTGACGAACTCGCCGCGCCGGGCCAACAGCCCGGCGGTGTCCACGGTGACCGCCACCCCGTCGCCGCTCGGAACCGTCCGGTAGTCCCGGCCCCACCGCGTCGGCTCGGTGTCGGCGAGCCGCACCCCCGCCCCCGGATGCCAGCGACGCAGCTGCGCCGGCCGGTACGCGTAGTAGGTGAACAGGAAGTCGGCGACCGGATGTGGCTCGCCCCGGCGGCGGCGTTCCAGGTGTGCGCCCACCAGCCGGTCGACGCGCTCGGCGTGCGCGTCGCGGCGCCGGGTCCAGGTAACCCGGTCGAGCAGGGTGTCGGTCACCACCCGACCAGCGTAGGCCGACCCAGGTAGGCCGACCCGCCAGGTCCGATCCGGTCAGGCCTCGTCGGCCGGCTCGTCGTCGGCCCGCCCGCCGGACCGCAGCACCGCGTCCGGCCGGCAGAGCACGCTCACCCGGTAGGACAGCCCGAGGTTGGACCAGATCTCACCGCTCAGGGACAGGCAGAGCCCGACACCGGGCTCGCCGTCGGGGTGCTCGAAGAAGTCGACCGTCGGCGCGGCGAGCGCGCCGACCAGCCCCTGGGTCTGCCGGGCGGTGGCGGCCACCTGCACCAGCCCGCCCGTCACCTGAATTTCCACGTCATCCAGGGCATCGACGGCGTACCAGTGGGTGTCCGGCAGGAACAGCTGCGCGTCCACGCTGCGGCGGGTGTAGTCGGGGCCGGCCAGGCCGGTGTCGTCCGCCGGGCGGTCACCGAGCCACGCGGTGCCGGCATAGTCGGTACGCAGCCGCTGCGCCTCGGAACGCCACTCGGTGACCAGGGTGTCGAGACGGGGTTGGGCGGCAAGGTGGACAGCTGCTTCGATCACCCCCGGGACCCTAGCACCGTGGCCGGGTCCCGGGGTCCCTCCGGTGCGCAGTCCAGTGCCTGGTCGACGACCAGGTCCAGCGGGGTGGCCACACCCGTGCACCAGGCGGCGTCGAACGCGTCAGGGGTCAACGCGCGCCGCGCGACGTCAAGGGCGGCGTCCCGCCGCTGCTGCACCGCCACCGGTGCGACCAGACCGAACCGGTAGCGCAACGAGTCGACCGCGGCGAGAATCCGTACCGCCAGGGCCGGGTCGTCGTCGACGGTCACCTCGGCCACCGTCTCCAACGAGGTGGACAGGTCCGCCCGGTCGCCCAGCTCGAACCGCCGTTCCAGGGCGGCGACGAACAACCGCAGTGCGGCCGGCCGGTCCCCGCCGGCCAGCTCGCACTGCCCGAGATGGTGCAGCGCGACCGCCTCGCCGAACAGGTCCCCCAGCCCGGTGGCCAGGTCGTGTGCTTCCCGGGCCACGGCTGCCGCGCCGGCCGGATCCGGCCGGGCCAGCAGGATCTCGGCCAGACAGGTCAGACCGAGCAGCACGCCGCGACTGTTGCCGGCCTCCCGCTCCAGCGCCAGGCACTGGTTGATGTGCCAGTCGGCGTCGGCGATGTCGCCGGTCCGCAGGCAGACCTTGGCGAGGTTGCCGAGCGCGATCGCCATGCCGGGCTTCGCCCCGAGCTCGCGCCACACCTCCAGTCCGTACCGGAAGTGTTCGCCGGCCTCGCCGTAGCGGCCGGCCAGCATCGCCGCGACGCCGAGGATGTTGCGGGCCTGCGCGGCGCCCTCGGCGTCGCCGGCCTGCTCGGTGAGGCGCAGGCACTCCTCGCCGAGCCGGGCGGCGGTGGCGGTGTCGTCCTGGGTGGCGGCCAGCACCGCCGCCGGATAGAGCAGTTGGCGACGGTGCTCCACGGCCAGCCCGGCGGGGGCGGAAAGCAGCCGGTCGAGCCACTGGCGGCCGTCGCGGATCTGGTTGCCGTTGCGCCAGTACCGCCACAGCCCCAGGCACAGCCGGGTCGCGGTGGCCAGGTCGTCGGCGGCGAGCGCGTACTCCAGCGCGGCCCGCAGGTCCGGGTAGTCGTGGTCGATCTCGTCCGCCCAGCGGCTCTGCTCCGGCCCGACCATCCCGGCGGCCGCCCGGTCCGCCAGCCCGGCGCAGTACGCCAGATGGTTGCGCAGTTGCCGGGCCCGCTGCCCGGTGGTGCACAGCTGGCGGGCCCGGGCCTGGATGGTGTTCAGCATCGCGTACCGGCGGGTGCCGGACCGCCTGGTCACCGCCACCACCAGGCTCTTGCGGACCAACGCCTCCAACGCTTCGGCGACCCGGTCGACGGCCGCAGACCCCGCCGTGGCCGCAGACCCCAGCCCGGCGACGGCGGCCACGGCTGCCGCCGTCGGCTCGGCGGTGAAGACGGCGGTCGCGGTGAACACGTCCTGGTGCGCCGGCTCCAGCAGGCCGAAACTCCAGTCGACCGTGCCATGCAGGGTCCGCTGGCGGGCCGGCCGGTCGCGTGGCCCGGGACCGAGCGGATCCAGATGCGGGCCGAGCCGGTCCAGCACCACCGCCGGGCTCAACTGGTCGGTACGCGCGGCGGCCAGTTCGATCGCCAGCGGCAGTCCGTCCAGCCGCCGGCACAGCTCCGCCACCGCCGGCAGCGCGTCAGCGGTCAGCCGGAAATCCGCGTCGGCAGCTCGGGCGAGCTGGTCGAACAGGGCGATCGCCGGATGCTGCGCCACCGCGCGGGCGGCGGCCGACGCCCCGCGCGGCAGGTCGTCGAGGCGGGGCAGCGGCAGCGGCAGCACCCGGTAGACCTGTTCGCCGTAGATCCCCAACGGCTCCCGGCTGGTGGCCAGCACCCGAACGCGCCCGGCGGCGGCCAGCAGCTGGCCCAACGGCGGTCCGGCGGCCAACGCCTGCTCCAGGTTGTCCAGCACCAGCAGCAACTCGGTGTCCGCGGTGTGGTTGACCACCGCGTCCAGCACCGCCTGCCCGGCGCGAACCGGCACGTCCAGCGCGGCGGCGACCGCGGTGAGCACCTCCGTCGCGGTGCGGCAGGCGGCCAGCGCCACGAAGCACACCCCGTCGTCGAACCGGGCCGCGAGACCGGCGGCCACCGACAGCGACAGCCGGGTCTTGCCGATCCCGCCGGCGCCGACGAGCGTGACCAGCCGGCTGGTCGCCAGCAGCGCGTCGATCCGGGCGACGTCGCGGTCCCGGCCGACCAGCGGGGTCAGCGGGGCCGGCAGCCGCACCCGCCGCCGTGGCCGGCCGAGCAGGTCCGGGCTCAACGTCCAGCCGCCGGTGCCGGAACCGACCAGGCCACGGCGGGCACGTACCCGGTCGAGTTCCCGGTCGGCGGCGGCCGGCAGCCCGCCGGTCTGCCGGACGAACCAGTTCACCAGGGTCCGGCTGGGCTCGCCGCGCAGCGCGGTCCGCAACCAGATCCGAGTCGTCGCCGGCGACCACGGGGCGAGCTCGATCTGCTCCAGCTCTGGCAGGTGCACACCGGACGGACCGACACCGGGCAGCGGTCCGGGACCGGTCACCGAGACCGGCTCGCCGGCACCGGCGGGCCCGGCCGGGCCGGCCGTCTCGGTGCTGGCCTGCACCAGCCCGAGCACGGCGGGCAGCAGCCGCGGACGGGACCAGACCCGCAGCAGGTGTGGGACCCGGTCGACGGCGGCGAGGTCGGCGATCAGCACCACCTGGTTGGCGAAGACCGGCAGCGGCAGCGGCTCCGGTTCGGGCGGCACCGTGACCACGGCGAACCCGCGCAACGCGGCCAGCCGGGCGGTCTCGACGAGGAAACGGGTGTGCCCGGCACCCCGCTGCCCGTGCACCCGGGCCGCGCCGCGGCCGGTCACCTGCAGCCGGGTCAGGAACTCGTGGGTACGGCGCAGCGCCTCGTCGCGCTCCCACAGCCGGGAGCCGCTCCCGTCGGTGATCTCCACGTCATCGGCGACGGCGCTGTCCCGCCCTCGCCGTTTGGCGAGATAGTTGCGCCGGTCAGCGTGGTCCAGCAGGTGTTCGGCGGTGGTGCCGTCCGCAGGTGCGCTCGCCACCCCGAGGCTGACCGTCAGGTGCAGCGGCGGGTCTCCGGAAAACTCGGTACTGCGGATCCGTTCGGTCAGCCGCAGGGCGAGCCGGACCGCCTCGGTGCGGTCGGTCTGCGGTAGCACCACGACGAATTCGTCGCCGCCGTAGCGGAACAGCACGTCCTGCGGCCGGCAGGTGGCGCGTACCCGCTCGGCGAGCTGGCGCAGCACCCGGTCACCGCGTAGGTGGCCGTAGACGTCGTTGACCGTCTTGAAGAAGTCGACATCGAACAGGAACACCCCGCAGGGATGCCCCGCCCGACCCAACTGGCGTCTGAGGAATGGATCAAGGGACGCGCGCGGACGGGCTCCCGTGACCGGATCGGTCGCCGCCACGTCGTACTTCTCACCGCCCTCGTCACCACCGGCGTGCCGGTCACCGGACCCGCCTGCCGCGACCTGGTGGGCCGACGGGCGTGTCGGCGTGGTTAACGGTGCCTCCACTACGGCACCACCGAATTGGATGCTATCCGTCGGTCACCGGGCATGGGAGTCCACCGGCCCGACGCACGTCCTGCACGATAGGGGGATGTTCGTTCTCAGCCGAGAGGTTTCTGCTACGTAACATGTCCACCGTGGTACCGGGAACGCGTCCTTATCGGATCGACTCTCCGGTAGCCATGATCTTGTTATTCGCCAGGAGGATCGCACCGGTGCCGACGATGAGCGCTGTACACCAACGGCGCGGATACCGAAAACAAATCGCTGCACTGTCGACGGTCGTGGTGCTCGCCGCCGCCGTGGCCGGCGGGTCGGCGACGCGGCCGGACGACGTGCCCGCGACGCGGCCGGGCACCGCACCGGCCGGGGACTTCGCCAGCCTGTGGAACGGCTCCCCCGGCATCGGCCAGGGCACCTCACTGGCCGACGTCCGGAGCATCGTCGGCGCGGACACCCCGGCGACGGCGGCACTGGACGGCACCGGGATCGGCATCGCGATGATCGACACCGGGGTGGTACCGGTCCCCGGCCTGCCGGCGAACCGGCTGGTCAACGGCCCGGACCTGTCCTTCGAGTCGCAGGCGACAAATCTGCGCTGGCTCGACACCTACGGACACGGCACCCACCTCGCCGGTGTACTGATCGGCGACGATCCGACCAGCGGCGCACGCGGGCTGGCACCGAAGGCGAAACTGACCTCGGTCAAGGTCGGTACGGCCAACGGCGCGGTCGACGTCTCACAGGTCATCGCGGCGGTCGACTGGGTCGTCACCAACCGCGACCACGACCCCACCCATCCGATCCGGGTACTGAACCTGGCGTACGGCTCCGCCGGCAACCCAGCCTTCTGGACCGATCCGCTGCACTTCGCCGTCGAACAGGCGTGGCACGCCGGGATCGTGGTCGTGGCGGCCGCCGGCAACGACGGCAACGGGTTCGGCCGGCTGGACAATCCAGCGACCAACCCGTACGTCGTCACGGTCGGCGCCAGTCTGACCAAGGGCACGCTGACCACCGCCGACGACGAACTCGCGCCGTTCACCAACCTCGCCACCGCCGGCCGGCAACTGGATCTGCTGGCTCCCGGCGAATCGGTGCTGTCGCTGCGTAACCCGGGCTCCAACGTCGACAACCACTACCCCGGTGCCCGGGTCGGCAGCACCCTGTTCCGGGGCACCGGCACCTCGCAGGCGGTCGCGGTCACCTCGGCCGTCGCCGCGCTGCTGCTCCAAGCCAAGCCGTGGCTGACCCCGGACGAGGTCAAGCAGGTGCTGGTGGAGAGCGGCACCTTCCTGCCCACCGGCGGGGGCGCGAACCTCGGTCTGCGCAGCATCAACCTGCAGACGGCGCTGACCTACACCCCGGTGTGGCAGCCGCAGCAGTGGACAAGGTCCGACGGACACGGCCCGATCGACGCGTCCCGGGGCACCAGCCGGGTGGCCCGCAACAACGTGACGCTGCAGGGCGAGCAGAGCATCTTCGGCCCGTTCAGCAGCCCGGCCTGGGCCAGCCAGTCCGCGGCCCGGACCGCCTGGTCCGGCGGCGTCTGGCTGGGCCACCGGATGGCCGCGGACGGCTGGACCGGCACCTCCTGGGCCAGTCGCACCTGGGGCGGCGCGGCCTGGACCTCGCCGTCCTGGGACGGCTCTGGGTCCTGGGTGGACCCCGCCTGGTCGAGCCACTTCTGGTCCACCGGATCGTGGACGCCGGGCGACTGGGGCTCGCACTTCTGGTCCACCGACAGCTGGGCCAACGCCTGCTGGTGCTGACCGGGCCGAATAGCTGACCAGGCCGCGTACCGGGTCAGTCAGGATCGCCGCGGCGCAGACGCTTCGTCTGCGCCCGGCGTTTCTTGTCGCTGATCCGCCGTTCCTTCGCCGCCCGGGACGGCCGGGTCGGCCGCCGCGGCGGCGCCGGCGGCGCGATCGCCTCCCGCAGCAGCGCGGACAACCGGTCCCGGGCCGCGGCCCGGTTCGCCAACTGGTTGCGGTGCTCGCTGGCGGTGACCGTCAACACCCCGCCGACCAACCGACTGGCCAGCCGCTGCACCGCCCGCTGGCGCAGCCACGACGGCAGCGCGGTCGAGCCGGCGACGTCGAACGACAGCTCGACCCGCGAGTCCGCCGTGTTGACACCCTGGCCGCCGGGTCCGGACGAACGGGAGAACCGCTCGGTCAACTCGCCCGCCGGGATCACCACCGAGTCGGTGACCCGCATCTCGCCTGCCGCCATCATCCGACAGTACCGCCGCCCTCGGCGCCGACCACCTGGGCGGTGGTCAGCCGCCCCGCCGGATGATCTCGTCGGCCGTCTGCTCGGCCCGGTGGATCGGGATGGCGAAGCCGATGCCGATCGACCCGACACCCTCCAACGTGGCGATGGCGGTGTTCACCCCGATCACCTCGCCGTCGACGTTGACCAGCGGCCCGCCCGAGTTGCCGGGATTGATCGACGCGTCGGTCTGCACCGCGGTCTGCCGCCCGCCGTTGCCGAGCATCACCTCACGGTCCAGGGCGCTGACAATCCCGGCGGTGACCGTGCCGGACAGGCCGAGCGGGGAGCCGACCGCCAGGACCGACTCTCCGACCTGGGTGGCGCCGGGCTGGGCCAGGGCCAGCGGACGAAGACCGGCGGACGACGGCACCCGCAGCACCGCGATGTCGCTGTCCGGGTCCCGGCCGACCACCTCGGCGACGAGCCGCCTACCGTCCTGGGCGACGACGCTGACCTGGTGGCCGTTGAGCGGAGTCCCCGGTTCGCTGTCGCCGTCCAGGATGTGGTCGTTGGTGATGATGTGATGCTGGTCGTCGATCGCGAAGCCGGACCCGCCGGATATCATGCTGCCCCGCTCGACCTGGACCGACACCACACCGGGCAGCACCTTGGCCGCCGCCGCCACCAGGTCCGGCGACACCCCGGGGGTGGCCGACGGCGACGGCAGCGCCGCCGGCTGTCCCGCGTCGCCGCCCCGGCCGGCGACCACCGCGCCGGCCAGCCCGCCGGACGCCGCCGACAGGGTGAGCACCGCGGCGACGGTCAGCAGCCGGCGGCGCCACCGTCGCGGCGGGGTCGGTGCCGGCGGTACGGCGGAGCCGTCCAGCCCCGGCCAGCGGTCCGCGTCCGGCGAGACGAACCACGGGCCACGCGGCTCGCCCAGCCCGGTGGGCACAGTCATCGGCTCCTCCTCAGGTCCAGGTCGGGTCTCGCGGGGGGGGTGACGCGGGTCAGGGCAGCCGGGAGAACCACAACAGCGAGGTCCCGGCGGCAGCCACGGCGAGCAGCAGACCGAATCCGATGAACCGGGCCGACACGTCGGCCAGCTCCAGCCGGTAGCCGACCGAGGTGCCGATGTCGGCGTACACGGCACTCAACTGGCTGCTGCTGGCCGCCTCGTGGTAGGCACCGCCGGTCAACTCGGCCACCGCTTCGAGGTTCTCGCCGTCCACCGGCACCCGCAGCGGCCGGCCGCCGCCGTAGTCGATGTAGCCGGCGGCGGTCCCGACCGAGATGGTGTCGATCGGGATCCCGGCCTCCACCGCCTCGGCCGCCGCCGATTCCGGCGACCGCCCGGACGTGTTCGCCCCGTCGGACAGCAGCACGATCCGCGCCGGTGGGATCTCCTCGGCGGCCTGCGCGTCCAGCGACCGGATCGCCTCCAGCGACGTCTTGATCGCCTCGCCGATGGCGGTGCCCTGGGCCCCGGTGATCCCTTCGGCGAGCCGGTCGATGCCGGCTCCCAGCGCCTCCCGGTCGGTACCCGGCCCGACCAGCACCGAGGCGTTGCCGGCGAACGCCACCAGGCCGACGTTGAACTGCGCCGGCAGATCGCCGACGAACTCGTGCGCCGACCGTTTCGCCGCGCCGAGCCGATCCGGCCGTACGTCGTTGGCCAGCATCGAGGTGGACACGTCCACCGCGACCATCACCGTGGCTCGTTCCCGGGGCACCCGGACCTCGTCCATCGGCCGGGCGAACCCGGCCACCAGCAACGCCAGCATCGCCAGGAACAGGCCGGCCGGCAGGTGCCGACGCCAGGCCGGACGCTGCGGCGCCACCCGGTCCAGCAGCCGCAGGTTGGTGAACCGAACCGCGTACCGGGCACCGCGCCGCTGCATCAGCAGATAGCCGCCGGCCAGCGCGGCAACCGCGGCGAGCAGCCACAGCCGCTCCGGGGACTGCCACGTCATCGGTCTCCTCCTGCCGGTACCGGGGCGGGGCGGGCCGGCGGGCAGCCGGCCAGTTGCCGTTGGCGGTGCACGTGCCGGACTATGTCGGCCACCCAGTCCCGGTCGGTACGCAGCGCCAGATGGGCCGCGCCGGACCGGCGGATCGCCCCGGCCACCTGGCCACGCTGCTCGGCGGCGGCCTCGGCGTACCGTCGCCGCAGGTCCCGGCTGGCGGTGCTGATCTCCCGCCGACGGCCGGTCTCCGGGTCCTCGACGGTGATCACCCCGACGTCGGGCAGGTCGAGTTCCCGGGGGTCGGTGACCTCGATCGCCAGCACCTGGTGCCCGGCGGCGAGCCGGCGCAGCGGCCGTTCCCAGTCCGGCCGGTCGGCCGGGTCGTCCGGCAGTCCGTCGAGGAAGTCGGAGACCACCACCGCCAGCCCGCGCCGGGTGGCCGCCCGCCGGAGCCCGTCGATCCCGTCGGCCAGCGGCGGCGGCGCGTCCCGGCCGGACCGGTCGGCCGGTACGCGGGGCGCCGCGAGCAGCGCACGGAGCAGGTGCAGCAGATGGTCCCGGCCGGTGCGGGCCGGGAACCGGCGGATGCCGCCCGCCCCGATCAGCTGCGCCCCGACCGCGTTGCCGGTGCCGGCGGTCAGGAAGCCGACCGCGGCGACCGCCGCCACCGCCAGTTCCCGCTTCTCCAGCTCACCGGTGCCGAAGTCCATGCTGGCCGTCCCGTCGACCAGCAGCCAGCAGGTCAGCTCCCGGTCGGCGTCGACCTCGCGGACGTGCGGCACGGTGGTCCGGGCGGTGACCGCCCAGTCCATCCGGCGTACCTCGTCCTCGCCGGGCCGGTACTCCCGGCTGCCGGCGGGTTCGCTGCCGGCGCCGGGCAGCAGACCCAGGTGCTGCCCGTGCAGCAGGCCGTCCAGCCGCCGGGTCACGGTCAGCTCCAGCCGGCGCAGCGGGTCCGGTGGGGTCAGCTCCGGCAGGGTGGCCGGGCCGGGCGGGCAGTCGCCAGTCACGCGACGGCCGCCAGTCCGGGTCGCTGGTCGTGGGCCGGCGCGATCCGCGGCGGCGGGACCACCTGGATCAGCCGGCGGACGATCGACCCGGCGTCGACGCCGTCCGCGACCGCGTCGAAGGAGAGCACCAGCCGGTGGGCGAGCACGTCGGTGGCGAGTTCCCGGACGTCCTCGGGCAGCACGTAGTCGCGGCCGCGCAGCAGTGCCAGGCCCCGGGCGGCGGCGACCAGACCGAGGGTGGCGCGCGGGCTGGCACCGTACGCCAGCAGCCCGGTCAGCTCCGGCAGCCCGAACAGTTGCGGGCGGCGGGTGGCCAGCACCAGCCGGACGATGTACTCGGCGAGCGCGTGGTGGACGAACACCTCCCGGGCCTGCTGCTGCATCGCGCACAGGGTGGCCGCGTCCAGCACCTGGCGGGGCTGCGGGCGGTCCACCCCCATCCGGTAGAGGATGCCGAGCTCCTCCTCGTCGGTCGGGTAGTCGACCACGACCTTCATCAGGAACCGGTCCCGTTGCGCCTCCGGAAGCTGGTAGACGCCTTCGGACTCGATCGGGTTCTGGGTGGCCAGTACCAGGAACGGGTCCGGCACCGGGTAGCTGCGGCCGCCGATCGAGACCTGCCGCTCGGCCATCGCCTCGAGCAGCGCCGACTGCACCTTGGCCGGCGCCCGGTTGATCTCGTCGGCGAGCACCAGGTTGGCCATCACCGGCCCGAGTTCGACGTCGAACGACTCGGTCGACGCCCGGTAGATCCGGGTGCCGACGATGTCGGAGGGCACCAGGTCGGGGGTGAACTGGATCCGGGAGAAGCTGCCGCCGACGGCGACCGCGAGGGTCTGCGCCGCGAGGGTCTTGGCGATCCCCGGTACGCCCTCCAGCAGGCAGTGTCCGTTGGCGAGCAACGCGGTGAGTAGCCGCTCGACCAGCCTGTCCTGCCCGACGATCACCCGTTTGACCTCGAACAGCGTCTGCTCCAGTGCGGCCGCGGCCGGAGCGGCGTCGGCTGGCTGTTCCGTACTGACTTGTGGCTCGGTCGTCGTCATCGCACCGTCCTTGACGCTGGTCGCCAATCGCCGGTCGGCCCCGACGGTGCGGGGCCACTGCGGCGCCGGCGCAGGGGTGCCCCGGATCGGGCCGTTCTAACGCCGGGATCCGTCGCCGACCGGGTGATTGACCGGCCGGGGTGGTAGGACCGACACCGAACCGGGGTGGCAGGTCCGACGCCGGTCACACCGGATACCGTTCCGGCGTGACCGCGCCACAGACCAGTTCCACCCCGCAGCCCCCGGCCAGCACCAGGCGCCGCCCGGCCGGTTGGCTGGTGTGGCCGGTGGTGCTGCCGGGGCTGCTCTGGGCGGTGCTGCGGCTGGCCGGCTGGGAGTCCGGCCCGCTGGTGCAGCTGCTCGCGTTCACCCCGTACGTGGCGGCCTGGACGGTTGTCCCGCTGGCGGTGGCGGTCTGGTCCCGGCGGTGGTGGGCCAGCGGTGCCGCGCTGCTGGCGGTGGTGTCGTTGGCCGTCGCGGTGCTGCCCCGGGCGGTGCCGGACGGCGGCCGGACCGCGACCGCCGCCGACGGGGTCACGGTCCGGGTCGCCACGGCCAACCTGCTGGCCGGGGCGGCGGACCTGACGGTGCTGATGGAGTTGCTGCGCCGGGAGCGGGTGGACGTGCTGGCGATGCAGGAGTTCACTCCGGCGGCCGAGGCCGAGCTGGACCGGCTCGGCGTCGGCGACCTGTTGCCGTACCGCCGGGCCGATCCGGAGGTGGGGACCACCGGGTCGGCGGTCTACGCGCGCTGGCCGGTCACCGACGACGGGGTGCGGCGCAACGTGGGCGGCTTCGCCCAGTCGTACGGCACGGTCCGCCCGCCGGGCAGCGGGCCGGTACGGGTCGAGTCGGCGCACCCGATGGCGCCGTTCGCGCTGCACACCCTGTCGTCGTGGCGGGCCGACCTGGCCGGACAGCCCCGCCCCGACCCGCAGGGCCCGCCGCGAATCCTGGCCGGCGACTTCAACGCCACCCTGGACCACGCGGCGCTGCGCCGGCTGATCGCGGCAGGCTACGTCGACGCCGCCGACGCGACCGGCGACGGGCTGGTCGGCACCTGGGGGCCGTACAGCGGTAGCCCGATCCCGCCGGTGACGCTGGACCGGGTGCTGGTGGACGACCGGATCGGGGTGCGGTCGGTGACCGTGCACCGGGTGCCCGGCAGCGACCACCGGATGGTCGTCGCCGGGCTGGTGCTGCCGGCCGCTTGACCTGGACCGCCCGCCCGGGGCCAGGGCAGGTCACCGGTGGCCCCGGGCCGGCAGGTCAGACGCCAGTGGTGGTCCGGCTGCGGGCCAGTCCGTAGGTGAGCGCGTCGACCAGGGCGTGCCAGCTGGCCTCGACCACGTTCTCGTGCACCCCGACGGTGGTCCAGTCCCGGGCGTTGCCGTCGACCGTCTCCACCAGCACCCGGGTGATCGCCCCGGTGCCCTGGCTGCCTTCCAGGATCCGCACCTTGTAGTCGGCCAACCGGAAGTCGGCCAGGTCCGGGTAGTGGCTGCGCAGCGCCACCCGCAACGCCTCGTCGAGGGCGTTGACCGGGCCGTTGCCCTCGGCGGTGGCGATCACCCGCTCGCCGCGTACCCGGACCTTGACGGTGGCCTCGGAGACCACCGCGCCGTCCTCGCGGTGCTCCACCAGCACCCGGTAGGACTCCAGGGCGAACGGCCGGGTGGTGACGGCACCGGTGTCGGCCGCCAACTCGGAGCGGACCAGCAGCTCGAACGAGGCGTCGGCGGCTTCGAAGGACCAGCCGCCGGCCTCCAGCTCCTTGACCCGCTTGGTGACCCGGGACAGCGCGTCCGGATGGCCGGCCAGGTCGACACCGAGTTCACGACTCTTCAACTCGATGCTGGCCCGGCCGGCCATCTCGGTCACCAGGATCCGCATGTCGTTGCCGACAACCGACGGGTCGACGTGGTTGTACAGCAACGGATCCACTTTGATCGCACTCGCGTGCAGCCCCGCCTTGTGGGCGAAGGCGGCGGCCCCGACGTAGGCCTGGTGGGTGTCGGGGGCGATGTTGGCGATCTCGGCGATGGCGTGCGAGACGCGCACCATCTGTTCCAGGCAGCCGTCCGGTAGGACCGGCAGCCCGAGCTTGAGTTGCAGGTTGGCGACGACGGCGAACAGGTCGGCGTTGCCGGGGCGTTCGCCGTACCCGTTGGCGGTGCCCTGGAAGTGCCGGACGCCGGCCTCGACGGCGGCGATGGTGTTGGCCACCGCGCAGGAGGTGTCGTTCTGGCAGTGGATGCCGAGCCGGTCGGCGCTCAGCCCGGTCCGGTCGACCAGATCGGCGATCGCCGCGCCGATCTGTGACGGCAGCATCCCGCCATTGGTGTCGCACATCACCACGACCTCGGCGCCGGCGGCGGCCGCCGCGCTGACCACCGAGGCGGTGTACGCCGGGTCGTGCCGGAAGCCGTCGAAGAAGTGTTCGCAGTCGAGGAAGACCCGCCGGCCCTCGGCGACGAAGTGCGCGACCGTGTCGGTGACCATCGCCAGGTTCTCCGCGCCGGTGGTGCGCAGCGCCCGTTCGACGTGCCGGATGTCGGACTTGGCGACCAGGCAGACCGCTGGTGTCTCGGCGTCGAGCAGGGCCCGTACCTGCGGATCGTCGGCGACCTTGACGCCGGCCTTGCGGGTGGCACCGAACGCGACGAGTACGGCGTGCCGCAGATCGAGTTCGGTGCGGGCTCTGCGGAAGAACTCGGTGTCCTTCGGCATCGCGCCGGGCCAGCCGCCCTCGATGAAGCCGACGCCGAAGTCGTCCAGCAGCCGCGCGACGGCGAGTTTGTCGACCACCGAGTAGCTGATGCCCTCACGCTGCGCACCGTCGCGCAGAGTCGTGTCATAGACCTGGAAAGTCATCTCGATCCTTTCGACGGACGTCCCGTACCACCCGCTGCTCGCGCCGGGCCGTCCCCACCCGCTCGTCCGGCCGACCTCGTACGGCCAACAAAAAGACCCCCCGCGGATGCGGGAGGTCTGCGCGCTCGGCGGACGGTTGCCGGGCGCGCTAACTGCCAATAATGAGTACGAGGCGAGTCACGCAGGGTACTTTGCCACCGACCGCGCCCGGACCGGTAGTCGAATCCACATCGCGGGACAGTGGGACCGTCCGAGGTCAGGTGTACCGATCGAGCGCCATGGGTATTCCTGGGACGACGACGCAGTCAGTTCCGCCGAGCGAGGGAGTGACCTCCGATGGACAGGCTCGATCCGCAACACACCGCACTGACGGGGCCGGCCGGTGGTCAGGGTGACGTCGTGGGCGGCACCCCGGCCGGCACGTTCGACCCGTGGCGCTACCGCGACGACGCGGGGGTCGACGGCGCCAACCTGGCCGGCTACCACGTCGAGGCGACCGACGGCGGCATCGGCAAGATCGACTCCGCCACCGAAGAGGTGGACGGCAGCCATCTGGTGGTCGACACCGGGCCGTGGATCTTCGGCCGGAAGGTGATGCTGCCGGCCGGGGTGGTCAACCACGTCGACCACGACGAGCAGAAGGTCTACGTCGACCGCGACAAGAGCCAGATCAAGGACGCCCCCGAGTACGACGGGACCAGCTCGACAGATCCGGCGTACCGCGACAAGCTGAGCGCCTACTACGGCGGTGCCACCGGCACCCCGGTCCCGCCGATGGCGCCGGGCCGGATCATCTGACCCGGTGACGACCCACCCGGTGCGGGTGGCCGGTGCGGGTGGCACCGGCTACCCGCACCGTTTACCGGTGTCGGTCGGGCTGGCTACCGTAGGATCCATGACTGCCGCCGCCACCCGCTCGTTGGCCTTCGCGACCATGTTCAACTTCCGCGACATCGGGGGCTACCCGGGGCTCGACGGCCGTACGGTCCGCTGGCAGCGGATCTACCGGGCCGACTCGCCGCACCGGCTCGACACCGACGACGCGGCGGCGTTCGATGCGCTCGGCGTACGGACCGTGATCGACCTGCGCCGGCCGCACGAGGTCGAGACGTACGGACGAATCCCGCCAGCGGACGGCTTCGAGTACCACAACATCCACCTACGGCACCAGGACTGGGGCGAGATCCCCTACCAGCCGGAGCAGGGTGCCGCCCGCTACCTGGCCGACCGCTACCACGATCTGACCGAACAGGCCGCAGACGGTTTCGTCGCGGCGATCTCACTGCTGGCCGAGGCGCGGACCGCACCGGCGGTGGTGCACTGCATGGCCGGCAAGGACCGCACCGGGCTGGTCTGCGCGATGACTCTGTCCCTGCTCGGGGTCCGGGATTCGGTGATCGCCGAGGACTACGCGTTGAGCAACGCCGGCAGCGAACGGCTGCTCGCCTGGCTGCGTACCCAGGCCGGCAACGACCATCTGGTGCCGGTGCCGTTCTTCTCCTGCCCGGCCGAGGCGATGCAGACGTTCCTCACCGAGCTGCGGCAGCGGCACGGCTCGGTCGAGGGGTACCTGCGCGCAGCCGGGCTGCCCGCAGACCGGATCACGGCGTTGCGCGACCACCTGTTGACCCAGTGACCGGATGACGTGGTGACCGGGCCGGGGCCCGGTCACCACGTCACGGCGCTGCTCAGAACACCCGGTGCACCCAGCCGTCCGGGTCGGCGCCCCGGCCCCGCTGCAGGTCGACCAGGCTCTGCCGCAGCGCCATGGTGACCTCCCCCGGCCCGCCGTCGGCCACGGTGAACTCGCCGTCGGCCGAGCGGACCCGGCCGATCGGCGTGATCACCGCAGCGGTGCCGCAGGCGAACGCCTCACGCAATCTGCCGCTGGCCGCGTCGGCCTGCCACTGGGCCAGGCTGACCGGCTGTTCCACGACCTGGTGACCGGCCCGGCGGGCCAGGGTGATCACCGACTCGCGGGTGATGCCCGGCAGGATCGCGCCGGTCAGCGGCGGGGTGACCAGCGAACCGTCGTCGTAGACGAAGAAGACGTTCATGCCGCCGAGTTCGTCGACGTACTGCCGTTGCACCGCGTCGAGGAAGACCACCTGGTCGCAGCCGTGCTCGATCGCCTCTGCCTGGGCCACCAGCGAGGCGGCGTAGTTGCCCCCGCACTTCGCGGCCCCGGTACCGCCCGGGGCGGCCCGGGTGTAGACCGAGGACGCCCAGACCGTCACCGGTTTGACGCCGCCGGAGAAGTAGGAACCTACCGGTGAGGCGATCACCGCGTAGAGGTACTCGCGGGCCGGCCGGACACCGAGGAAGACCTCACTGGCGAACATGAACGGTCGCAGGTAGAGGCTGCCGTCGTCACCGGCGGGAATCCACTGTCGATCAATCGTGATCAGGTGCCGCAGCGAGTCGAGGAAGACCTGCTCCGGCAGGGCCGGCATCGCCATCCGGGCACCGGAGGCGATGAACCGCGCCGCGTTGGCGTCCGGGCGGAACAGGGTCACTCCCCCGTCCGCAGCGTGGTAGGCCTTCAGTCCTTCGAAGATTTCCTGGGCGTAGTGCAGCACCGCGGTCGCCGGATCCATCGGGATCGGCGCCCGTGGCTCCACCCGGGCGTCGTACCAGCCCTTGCCCTCGGCGTACCGGACGGTGACCATGTGGTCGGTGAAGATCTGACCGAACCCGGGATTGGCCAGCAGCGCGGCGCGTTCCGCGTCGGCTACCGGGTGTGGATTCGGACGGATCTCGAATTCGAGTTTGTCACCGCCGATCATCGGGCTGACCTCCATGGCGAGAAAGCGACGAAGCTGTGTGTCATGCAACTTACCCCGAACGTTCGTTCAGCGGGAACCGGCACGACGGCCGGTAGGTCCGCCACCTGGTGATTGGCCGTCGGCGGTGGCGTCGACGGCCGAGGTACGTCGGCGCGCCGACCGGCACGGGGCACCCGGATCGATCCGCGCATCGGCGTGTGAATCGACGGAGGCCGTACCGGTCGGGCTCGACGGAGGACGGCGCGGATCCGGCCGCCGACGCGCGTGACGTGGGCGGACACCGGTCCGCACGGCCGGTGCGCGGTGTGGCAACGGCGAGGCTCGACCGGCGGTACGCGGGTCGAGCGGTTGGGCTCAGCCCACCGCGTGAGCGGCCAGCCGATCGCCGATCTCGGCGGTACGCAGCGTGGCTCCCGGAGCGCGGGAGGCCAACTCGGCCGCGACCGCCCTGGCTACTCGCTCGGCCGATTCAGGGTGACCGAGGTGGTCGAGCAGTAGCGACGCGGACAGCACGGCGGCCACCGGGTCGGCGACGCCCTTGCCAGCGATGTCCGGCGCGGAGCCGTGCACCGGCTCGAACATCGACGGGTAGCGGCGTTCCGGGTTGATGCAGCCGCTGGCCGCCAGTCCGATGCCGCCGGTCACGGCAGCGGCGATGTCGGTCAGGATGTCACCGAACAGGTTGTCGGTGACCACCACGTCGTAGCGCTGGGGCTGGGTGACCATGAACATGGCCGCGGCGTCGACGTGCTGGTACTCGGTCTCGACGTCCGGGAAGTCGGCCTTGACGGCGGCGAAGGTCCGCGACCACAGCGACCCGGCGTGGGTCAGCACGTTGGTCTTGTGCACCAGGGTGACCTTGCGCCGCTCCCGGCGCGCGGCGCGGGTGAAGGCGTCCCGGATCACCCGCTCCACCCCGTGCCGGGTGTTGAGGCTCTCCTCGGTGGCGACCTCGGCGGGGGTGTCGCGGTGCATCGTGCCGCCGGCCCCGGTGTAGAGGCCCTCGGTGCCCTCGCGAACCACGACGAAGTCGATCTCGCCCGGCTTGACGCCCCCGAGCGGGCTGGCGGTGCCGGGCCAGAGCCGGGACGGACGCAGGTTGACGTACTGGTCGAAGGCGAACCGCAGCTTGAGCAGCAGGCCGCGCTCCAGTACTCCGGGCGGGACGCTGGGGTCGCCGACCGCGCCGAGCAGGATGGCGTCGTGACCGGCGAGTTCGTCCAGTACCGAGTCGGGCAGCACCTCGCCGGTGCGGTGGTAGCGGGCGGCGCCGAGGTCGTACTCGGTCGCCTCGACGCCGGGCAGCACCGCGTCGATGACCTTCCGGGCCTGCGCGGTCACCTCGGATCCGATGCCGTCGCCGGCCACGACCGCGATCCGCGCCATCGCCACGTCAACTCCCTCGTCTGCTCCGTCGACCGCCTAGCGCACGTTAAGCGATCGTCCCGGAAATCGGTACGTCGGTCCCAGGATACGGACGTTACCCGCTGGTCGAGGAGTCCCGCGCCGCCCAGGGGGCACACAGCCGGGCTTAACACCATACTTACCTCGGACGGCTACTGTAGGTGAAGACCGGATCCGGGCACCGGCGAAGGAGAATCGACGATGCTGGCGTACCGCGCCGCCCAGCCGGAACCGCCCGATCTGCGGATCGGTCCGACGCCGGGAGCCGGCGCCCCGACCGGGTCGTCCGGCACCGCCACGGCAACGGACGGCAACCGCCCGGCCGGCCAGCTGGTCGCCCGGCACACCGTCGCCACGTCCACCACCGAGTACCAGCTCGTTCTGGTGGGCAGCGAACGGATCGGCCGGCGTGGGCTGAGCGAGGCGATCGGCGACGCGGTCGCGGAGCTGCGGGCGATCGACGTGACGTACAGTCCGCTGCGGCCGAACAGTCTGGTTTCGCTGCTGCGCCGGGGTGAGGTCGCGGCCGAGGTCTATCCGCCGCTGGCCGATATCGTGCACCGGTGCGAGGCGATGCGGGTGGCCACCGAGGGCTGGTTCGACCCGTGGGCGGTGCCCGGTGGGTTCGACCCGGCCGGCATGATCAAGGGCTGGGCCATCGAGCGGGCCGCTGGTCGGTTGCGCGCCGCCGGAATCACCGAATACGCCGTGGTCAGCGGCGGTGATCTGGTGGTACGCGGACGCGCCCCGCACGGCGGACCGTGGCGGATCGCCCTGCAGCAGCCGCTGTCCGCAGACACCGGCGACGGCCCGGCCGGCGCCACGCCGGGCAGCCAGCCGACCACCGTGACCATGGTGGACGGAGCGATCGGGACCAGCGGACTGACCGCCGGCAGCCGAAAGGTCGTCGACCCGCACACCGGGGCCGTAGTGGAGCGGGACAGCGCCGCCATGGTGATCGGCGCGGACCTCGCGGTGGCCGACGGCTACGCGACCGCGCTGTTCGCCGCCGGACCCGCCGGCCGCGACTGGTTTCCTACAGTGGACGGATACCACGTACTGGACCTGGTCGGCGAAAGAAGATCGCCCCCTGGCGCGGCCCACCCCCGTGATCTCGGCAAATGACCACGGGAGCGGGCCGGCGACACGTGCGCTCAGCTCGCGCACCGGGGGTGCAGTCACCCGGGAGACCACGGCCCGGCCGGAACGTCACCCGAAGACGCGACCGGCGCCGGAGCAACTCCTGAGCAACCGCACCGCCACGCTATCGATTCCGCACAACCGGGCGCAAGGTTCCAATTCCTCTGACATTGCTTGTCGGCCACGGCACTGGGTGGAATGATCCCCCTGATGGATGGCACGCTGTGCGGCGTGACATTCGATCTAGTCGTATGGGCGTTGGACGATCAGTCCACCTCGGCGGACGTACACGCCGCACACGAACTGTGCCGGCAGGGTGAGCACGCCGACGGTGCGACCGACCGCCGGATCACGTCCTTCCACGCCGCGCTGACCGCCAGTTACCCGGATCAAGGTGCCGCTTCCACCACAGAAGACTGCCCCTGGGCAAAGGTCCCATTACATACCGCAACCGACCACGTCGAGATGAACCTGCGTCAGACCTGCGCCGACGAGGTGCTGCTCACCATCGAACGGCTGGCTCAGGAACACGATCTGCTGCTGCTCGACCCGCAGGACGGCTCGGTCTACCCGCCGCCGGCCAGCGCGTCGACCCGCTGAGCGGGCGGCGGTTCGGGGACGAGGGTCCCCGAACCGCCGAAGTCGGACGACACGTCCGGCGGGTCACTCCTCGCGAAGGTCCACCGCGCTGGCCGCGGTCGCCCCGATCGAGCTGGCGGCATTGTGCAGCGACTCCGCGCCGACGGCGGAGTCGACGGTGAGGGTCATCAGCGCCTCGCCACCGGCGGACCGCCGAGCCACCTGCATGGCGGCGATGTTGACACTGGACTCGCCGAGGATCGAGCCGATCGTCCCGACCACGCCCGGCCGGTCGGCGTACCGGAAGAAGAGCAGGATGCCCTCGGCGGACAGCTCGAGGTCGAAGCCGTCGACCTCGGTCAGCCGGACCACGTCCCGCCCGGCGGACTGCACCACGGTGCCGGAGACACTTGCCGTACCGCCGTCGGGCAGCACCCCCCGGACGGTGACCAGGTTGGGCTGGTCGACGGTGTCCGGGTGGGTGACCAGCTCCACCTCGACGCCCCGGTCGGCGGCCAGGTGCGGCGCGTTGACGTAGGTGACCTGCTCCTCGACCACCGAGCTGAACAGCCCCTTGGTGGCGGCCAGCTTGAGCACCGACACCTCGTTGCCGACGACCTCGCCGCGGACCTCGACGGTGACGCTGGCCGCGACCACCCCGGCCACCGCGGTGAACACCTTGCCGAGCTTCTCGGCCAGCGGCAGCAGCGGCCGGACATCCTCGGCGACCACCCCGCCGGCCTGCACGTTCACCGCGTCGGGAACGAACTCGCCCTGCAGCGCGAGCTTGACGCTGCGGGCCACGGCCAGACCCGCCTTGTCCTGCGCCTCGGCGGTCGAGGCCCCCAGGTGCGGGGTGGCGACGACGTTGTCGAAGGCGAACAGCGGCGACGAGGTGCACGGCTCCTTCGCGTACACGTCGACGCCGGCACCACCGACCCGGCCCTCGGCCAACGCATCGGCCAGCGCCTGCTCGTCGACGAGGCCGCCCCGGGCGGCGTTGACGATCCGGACCCCGGGCTTGACGATCGCCAGCTCCTTCTCGCCGATCAGGCCGAGCGTCTCCGGGGTCTTCGGCAGGTGGATCGAGATGAAGTCGCTCTCCCGGAGCAGCTCCTCCAGCCCGACCAGGCGAACCCCGAGCTGCGCCGCGCGGGCCGGCTGGATGTACGGGTCGTACGCGATCAGCCGGGTGCCGAACGCGGCGATCCGCTGCGCGAACAGCACGCCGATGCGGCCGAGCCCGACCACGCCGACGGTCTTGCCCTGCAGCTCGACGCCGGTGTACTTCGACCGTTTCCACTCGCCGGCCTTGAGCGCGGCGCTGGCGCTTGCGGTGTTGCGGGCCACCGCGAGCAGCAGGGCGATCGCCTGCTCAGCAGCGGAGACGATGTTGGAGGTGGGTGCGTTCACCACCATGACGCCTCGGGCGGTGGCGGCCGGCACCTCGACGTTGTCCAGGCCGACGCCGGCGCGGGCGACCACCTTCAGCTGGGGCGCGGCGGCCAACGCCTCGGCGTCGATCTGGGTGGCGCTGCGCACGATCACCGCGTGGGCGTCGGCGAGCGCGGCCAGCAGGGCGGGACGGTCCGTGCCGTCGACGTGGCGGACATCGAAGTCATGAGCGAGTACGTCGATTGCGGCGGGCGCGAGCTCTTCAGCGATCAGTACGACAGGATTCATTGGTCCTCAAAGTCGTCCGGGACGGGTATCGGCGGCGGTGGGGCGCCGCTCTGCGCCCTACGCTCCCCCGCCCGGGTGTCGCGCCGGCACGGAGGCGGCCTACCCGCGATCGTAGGCGCAGCCGTGGACGGCGCGGCTCAGGGCCGGGGGTGAGGGCCCTCACAAATCAGACCTAACACCCGCCCCCGGCCAACCGCCGCCGCACTCCGACCGCCGCCGGACCGTCAGCCGGCTGCCGCCGTACCCGTCAGCCCGCCCCGCCGGACCGTCAGCCGGCTGCCGCCGGACTGACCGGATGGCGGGGGATCCGGCTGCGGACGATGCCGCCGTCACCGATCTGCCGGAACGTGCCGGCCTCCGCCTCCAGGGTGTCGTAGAGCAGGTCGAAGGCGAGCGAACCGACCGGCGGATAGACCCGCTCGCGGGGCGGCTCGGCACCCGGCGACAACGCCCCCTGGTCGGTCATGAACTCGAGAATCGCCTCGCGGACCGCCGGCAGGCACACCGGGGAGTGGTACAGCACGTTGAGCGCCTGCATCCGCATGCCCTGGACGTGCTCCTCACCCTTGTTGTCGTGGAAGTGCGGGTTGCGGGTCTCCACCTGCAGCACCGGCACCGAATGCGCCATCACCTCGGGGCTGTCGGTGTCCAGGATGCCGCCGAAGCGTTCGAACAGGTCGACGTACTCGTACGGCTCGACGGCGAAACCGCCGGCCAGCCGCAGCCGCAGGCCGAGGTCGAGGCTGAGTGCGTGCTCGCCGGCGTTGCCGGTGGCGATCACCTCGGTGCCGAAGCCGGAGTACTCGGCGATCAGCCGGTTGAGGAATCCGTTGGTGATCTCCGAACTGCGGCCCCGGCGGCTGAAGAACAGTCGACCGTCGCGCAGCTTGGGCTTGGAGTGCCAGGAAATCCGGACCATCGAATACGGGCTGTCGGCCAGGTGCAGGCCAGCGGCGTACACCTTGCAGTATTCGTGGACCGCGCCGGGGACGTAGTTGTCGGCGTCCACGTAGCCGACGTACCGGCGCCCGGTGAGCGCGGCGACCGCCATGCCGATCAGCATCGCCTCGCCCTTGCCGGTGCGGATCAGCCCGCTCTCGTCGATCAGCTCCGGCATGCCGGCGGCTTTCATCGCCGCGGCCAGCCCTGGATCTCGTTGGTGCACGGTGACCGCCGGCCGGTCCGCCGACCGGCAGAACTGCTCAACGGTATGGGCCTCGATCTCATAACGGTCCACCGGCTGCCGGCCGCTGTTCGAGACGAGCACGATCAGACAGTCGTGCGGAATACCAGAGAGCACTCCTTCGATCACCCTGCGTGTTTCATTCATGCAGGGTATGACCACCACCATGTCCCGCTCGACGGCCCGGATGTCCTCCTGAGAGACCAGCCCACGGCTGCGGTCACCGGCGACATCCCCCGAGTCCAGCTCGATGACACGCTGAAGCTCATGGATGCGAACGGCCCCGAAGCGCTCCGTACGGTGCGATTGCTCCAGACGCATGCGGGGCACATTACCCGAGGCGGCCATTAACTACCTGTAACCGTAGGTCAATTATCGGCGTCGGAAACCGACTACCCGAAACCGACCCCAAGCCGCAATCTTCCGGTAACGAAACTCCGCCCGAGATAGGCGCAGAGCCCATCACCGATCACTGTCGGTGATGGGCTCTGTCCGGCGTCAGGCGGTCTCGGTGATCGGTCGGTCGACCCAGCTCATCATGCCGCGCAGCTTCCGCCCGGTCTCCTCGATCGGGTGCGCCGCGCCCTCGGCCCGCCACTTGGCGAAGTTCGGCCGGCCCGCGTCGTCCTCGGCGATCCACTCCCGGGCGAACTCCCCGGACTGCACCTCGGCGAGGATCTTGCGCATCTCCTCCTTGACCCTGGCGTCGACCACCCGTGGGCCACGGGAGTAGTCGCCGTACTCGGCGGTGTCCGACACGCTGTAGCGCATCCGGGCGACGCCGCCCTCGTACATCAGATCCACGATCAGCTTGAGCTCGTGCAGGCACTCGAAGTAGGCGATCTCCGGCGCGTAGCCGGCCTCGGTCAGCACTTCGAACCCGGTCTGCACCAGCGCCGACGCGCCGCCGCAGAGCACCGCCTGCTCACCGAACAGGTCGGTCTCGGTCTCCTCCTTGAAGGTGGTCTTGATCACGCCGGCCCGGGTGCCGCCGATCGCCTTGGCGTACGCCAGGGCGAGACCGAAGGCAGCACCGCTGGCGTCCTGCTCGACCGCGACCAGGCATGGCACGCCCTTGCCGTCGACGTACTGCCGACGGACCAGGTGCCCGGGGCCCTTCGGCGCCACCATCGCCACGTCCACATCGGCCGGCGGGGTGATGAACCCGTACCGGATGTTCAGCCCGTGGCCGAAGAAGAGCGCCTTGCCGGCGGTCAGGTTCGGTGCGATCGCCTCGGCGTAGAGCGACCGCTGCGCGGTGTCCGGGGCCAGCACCATGATCACGTCGGCCCAGGCCGAAGCCTCGGCTGGACCGAGGACCCGCAGCCCCTGCTCCTGTGCCTTGGCCCGGCTCTTGGAGCCCTCCGGCAGGCCGATCACGACGTCGACACCCGAGTCGCGCAGCGACAGCGCATGGGCGTGGCCCTGGCTGCCGTACCCCAGCACGGCGACCTTCCGCCCCTGGATGACGGTCAGGTCGGCGTCGTCGTCGTAGAACACCTCAGCGGTCATGACTTCCCTCTCGTGTGCCCGGCCACGGTGGCCGGCTTTTCCTCGGGCGGCAGCTGCCTGCCGCAGGTCATCAGGGCCGGCAGCCGATGCTGCCGGCCGGCGGTCAGGCGGCGCGCAGCGCCGGCCCGGTGGTGATCGACCGGGAGCCGCGCCCGATCGCGACCAGACCGGACTGCACCATCTCCTTGATGCCGAACGGTTCGAGATCGCGCAGCAACGCGTCCAGCTTGTCGGTCGTGCCGGTGGCCTCGACGGTGAGGGTGTCCGGTGCGACGTCCACCACCCGGGCGCGGAACAGGTTCACCGTCTCCAGCACCTGCGAGCGCATCGCCCGGTCCGCGCGGACCTTGACCAGCAGCAACTGGCGGGCGACCGACACCGCCGGATCGAGTTCCACGATCTTCAGTACGTTGACCAGCTTGTTCAGCTGCTTGGTCACCTGCTCCAGCGGCGACGAGTCGGCGTCGACGACGATGGTGACCCGGGAGACCTCGGGGTTCTCCGTTTCGCCGACCGCCAGTGAGTCGATGTTGAACCCGCGCCGGGAGAACAGGCCGGACACCCGGGCCAGCACCCCGGGCTTGTTCTCCACCAGCACGGAGAGCGTGTGCTTGGTCATTTCTTCCTCGTCATCATCGGATTGGCCGGGTCGTGACAGGTCGTCCTCGTCACAGGTCGTCCTCGTCGAAGGTGGGCCGGACGTCCCGGGCGAACATGATCTCATCGTTGCTGGTGCCGGCGGCGACCATCGGCCAGACCATGGCGTCCTTGCCGACCACGAAGTCGATCACGACCGGGACGTCGTTGATCTCCATTGCGGCGGCAATGGTCTTGTCCACGTCCGCGGCGTTTTCGCAGCGCAGCCCGACACAGCCGAGCGCCTCGGCCAGTTTGACGAAATCCGGGATGCGGTGCTTGTGGGTGCCCAGGTCGGTGTTGGAGTAGCGCTCGCCGTAGAACAGTGTCTGCCACTGCCGGACCATGCCCAGGTTGCCGTTGTTGATCAGCGCCACCTTGACCGGGATGCCCTCCAGGGCGCAGGTGGCCAGCTCCTGGTTGGTCATCTGGAAGCAGCCGTCGCCGTCGACCGCCCAGACCACCGTCTCCGGCTGGCCGACCTTGGCGCCCATCGCGGCCGGGACCGCGTACCCCATGGTGCCCAGGCCGCCGGAGTTGAGCCAGGTGTTCGGCTTCTCGTAGGAGATGAACTGGGAGGCCCACATCTGGTGCTGGCCGACGCCGGCGACGTAGATGGCGTCCGGTCCGGCCAGCTTGCCGAGCCGCTCGATCACGTACTGCGGGGACAGCGTGCCGTCGTCCGGCTCGTCGTAGCCCAGCGGGTAGCGTTGCCGCAGGTCGTCCAGCTGCGCCCACCAGTCGCTGCGGTCGCCGGCCGGGCCGGCGGGGCGCACCGCCGGGCGGCCGGCGGGGGGGGCGGCCCGCTCCGCCGCCGGGTACGCCTCGATCAGCTCGTCGATGACGTGCCGCGCGTCGCCGACGATCGGCACGTCGGCGGTACGGTTCTTGCCGATCTCGGCCGGGTCGATGTCGGCGTGCACCACCGCCGCGCCCGGGGCGAAGGAATCCAGCTTGCCGGTCACCCGGTCGTCGAACCGGGCGCCGAGAGCCACGATCAGGTCCGCCTTCTGCAGCGCGTACACCGCCGCGACGGTGCCGTGCATGCCGGGCATGCCCAGATGCTGCGGGTGCGAGTCGGGGAACGCGCCCCGGGCCATCAGCGTGGTGACCACCGGGATGCCGGTCAGTTCGGCGAGCCGGCGCAGCCCCTCGGTGGCCTGCGCCTTGAGCACGCCGCCGCCGACGTAGAGCACCGGGCGGCGGGCACCGGCCATCAGCCGGGCCGCCTCGCGGATCTGCTTGCCGTGCGGGTGCAGGGTCGGCCGGTAGCCGGGCAGGTCCAGCGTCGGCGGCCAGGCGAAGGTGGTCTGCGCCTGCAGCACGTCCTTGGGGATGTCGACCAGCACCGGGCCGGGCCGGCCGGTGGCCGCCAGGTGGAACGCCTCGGCGAGCACCCGGGGGATCTCCTCGCCCGACTGCACCAGGTAGTTGTGCTTGGTGATCGGCAGGGTGATGCCCTGGATGTCGGCTTCCTGAAAGGCGTCGGTGCCGATCGACGGGCGGGCCACCTGGCCGGTGATGGCCACGATCGGCACCGAGTCCATGTACGCGTCGGCGATCGGGGTGACCAGGTTGGTGGCACCCGGACCGGAGGTCGCCATGCACACCCCGACCCGACCGGTGGCCTGGGCGTAGCCGGTCGCGGCGTGCCCGGCGCCCTGCTCGTGGCGGACCAGGATGTGCCGCACCGTCGAGTCGTACAGCGGGTCGTAGGCCGGCAGGATCGCCCCGCCGGGGATGCCGAACACCACGTCGACGCCGAGTGCCTCCAGGGACCGGACCAGGCAACCCGCGCCGGAGACCGGCACCGGCGGGGCCGGCGGCGGGGTCACGGCGTTGGCGAGGGTGACCGGGGTCGGCGCGGCCGCCGCGGCCGAGTGCGCGCGGTGGGCGAGGGTCTCGGGCGTGGGTCTCGTCATGACGATTCAGGCCTTCAGCTCAGTGGTCTCGTGACATGGGTCTCGGCGGCGTATCCGGCAGATGGGACCGATCGGCCGGAACCGGCAGGGATGTGGCAATAAAAACGGCCCTCGTGCAGATGCACGGGGCCAGCGCACTCTCGATCGGAGAGTGCGCTCAGGTAAGTACTCGAGACGACAGAGTCAGCGACATGGGGCTAAGCCTGACGCATCTCACGCGATGAGTCAACTGATCTCACATCCTGGGCGACTAATGACGCCGCACCGGCGCTGGCCTGCTGATCTTCGCCGGGACGGCGGCGGCCGCCGATTCCATGCCGGTTACCGGACGACGTCGCCGCAGACAGCATCGCCTCCAGATGCTCGGCCGGCACCCCCCAGCCGAACAGCGCACCCTGCCCGAACCGGCAGCCCGCCTCCACCACGACGGCCAGCTCGGCCTGGTTGGTCACCCCCTCGGCGATGACCTCCAGACCCAACTGGTGCCCGAGCCGCATCACCACGTCGACCATCGGCGCGAACGCCCGCCGACCCGGCAGCGGCGGCGCGACCGGCCCCTGCTCCGCCACCAGGCTGTGGTCGATCTTGAGAATGTCGATCGGCAGGTTCCGCAGCTGGCCGAGCGACGAGTAGCCGGCGCCGAAATCGTCCAGGGCGATCCGTACCCCGGTGGCGCGCAGCGCCTTCAGCCGGCGGATCAGCTCCGCGAGGTCCCGGGCGACGGCATGCTCGGTGACCTCCAGCACCAGGCGTTGCGACGGCACCCGGTGCCGTCGCAACGCCTCGTCGACCTGCAGCACGTACTCCGGGGCGTGCAGCTCGTGCGGTGACACGTTGACCGACACCCAGACGTCGTGCCCCTCGGCCAGCCAGCGGGACAGCTGCCGGCACGCCTCGTCGAGCACCCAGGCACCCAGCCGGCTGATCATCCCGCACTCCTCGGCCAGCGGGATGAACTCGTCCGGTGGCACCTTGCCCAGCTCCGGATGGCGCCAACGGATCAACGCCTCGGCACCGACCGGCCGTACCGACGGCACCGCCACCACCGGCTGGAAGGCCAGCCGCAGCTCGCCGCGGTCGATCGCGCCGCGCATCTCGTGCTCCAGCCGGACCCGGCGACGCTGGGCCTGGTCGTAGGAGACGTCGTAGCGCTCCACCCGGTTCTTGCCCCGCTGCTTCGCCGAGCGCAGCGCCAGGTCCGCGTTGCGCAACAGCGTCGGCACGTCCTGCGCAGTCGAACAACAGGCCATCCCGATGCTCGTCGACACGTAGATCGGCCCCTTGTCATGCGGGTACGGCTCGTCGAGGGCGCGCAGGATCCGGACCGCGACGCTGTGCGCCTCGTCCGGGTCCGGCAACGACAGCAGTACGGCGAACTCGTCGCCGCCCAACCGGGCAGCCAGCCCCGCCCCGGCCAGCTCGGCGATCAGCCGCCGGCCCACCTCGATCAGCACCGCGTCACCGACGTCATGACCCCGCATGTCGTTGACCGTCTTGAAACCGTCCAGGTCCAGGGTGAGCAGCCCGCCGGGACGCCGATCGGCGACGCAGTCGTACAGCTCACGCAGCAGCGCCCGCCGGTTGGCCAACCCGGTCAACGGGTCGGTGTGCGCCAGGTTGCGAAAGTGCGCCTCGCTGGCCGCCAGCCGGGCCGCGTACCGGCGCACGTCGAGCAGTGCCAGATACTGCCGGCTCACCAGGATGAAGCCCTCCAGGCTGCCGACCGCCACCGCGACGGTGGTGAACTCGCCGCCGCTGGCCACGTGGTAGAAGCCTGCGGCGGCCATCACCACCATCGGCAGGAACACGTAACCGGCCCCGCGCGGCACCAGGCCGGCCGGCGCGCTGCCGCCGCACCCCGGCCGTCCCCCACCGAACCAGACCAGCACCAGCCCGACCGGCAACCCGACGGCACCGACCAGGACGAGCCCCACACCGTACTGGCAGATGCCCGCCGCCGCGCCGATACCGCTGAGCCCGATCAGCACAGTGCCCACACCGCCGAGCAGCGGACCGGCCGGATGCCGGCCGCTGTGCAGCGCGGTCATCACCGCCACGCCGGTGATCGCGGCGACGGTCGCGGTGGCCAGCAGGATCGCCGGGCAGGCGGTCGGGGTGGCCGCGCCCAGCAGCCGGGTCGGTGGGGCGACCAGTACCCAGCCGGTGAACCACAGCGCCGCACCGACCGCCAGGCAGTCGAGCAGGTGACGCGCGGTCGGCGCGGACCGCCCGGCGGTGCCCGGCAGCCGCAGCAGGCCCCAGATCAGCAGCAGTCCGCCGAGCGCGCAGCCGACCGCGACGACCGTGGCGAGCAGACTCCGCTGAGGCTGCTGCCGATCCCACTCGGCGGCCATCGCGACGGCGCCGACCAGCCCGGTGAGCACGCTGACGGTGGTCAGCCCGGCGCCGACCGCGAGCAGCCGGTGGGCCCGGTCCGACGATCCGTCCCGGCGGCGGGCCACGACGAACAACCATCCCACGCCCAGCGCAGCCGCCAGCCCACTCGCCAACGCGAGCGCCTGCATGCCCGAGGGGAGGTGCACGCCACAACTCTGCCGGATCGGCGCCGGCCCGTGGTGCCGGGGTGCGGGTTTGCCGGCAGGAGACATCCCGACACGTGAAACGCGACACGGCTGGGACCGCCGGCCCGGCAACCGTGGTGTAACACTTGTCGAATGCCTGAGCTGCGGTCGAGGACCTCCACCCACGGTCGGACGATGGCCGGCGCCCGGGCCCTGTGGCGGGCCACCGGGATGACCGACGACGACTTCGGCAAGCCGATCGTCGCCATCGCCAACAGCTTCACCCAGTTCGTGCCCGGCCACGTACACCTGAAGGACCTCGGCGGACTGGTCGCCGACGCGGTCGCCGACGCCGGCGGGGTGGGCCGCGAGTTCAACACGATCGCCGTCGACGACGGCATCGCCATGGGCCACGGCGGCATGCTCTACTCGCTGCCCAGCCGGGAGCTGATCGCCGACGCCGTCGAGTACATGGTCAACGCGCACTGCGCCGACGCGCTGGTGTGTATCTCGAACTGCGACAAGATCACCCCGGGGATGCTGCTCGCCGCGCTGCGGCTGAACATCCCGACCGTATTCGTCTCCGGCGGCCCGATGGAGGCCGGCAAGACCGTCGCCGTCGAAGGCGTCGTGCACGCCAAGCTCGACCTGATCGACGCCATGATCGCCGCGTCGAACGACAACGTGACCGACGCCCAGCTCGACACCATCGAGCGGTCCGCCTGCCCGACCTGCGGCTCCTGCTCCGGCATGTTCACCGCCAACTCGATGAACTGCCTCACCGAGGCGGTCGGGCTGGCGCTGCCGGGCAACGGCTCGGTGCTGGCCACCCACGCCGCCCGCAAGTCACTGTTCGTCGAGGCCGGCCGGACCGTCGTGGAGATCGCCAAGCGGTGGTACGACGGCGACGACGCCTCGGTGCTGCCCCGCGCCGTCGCCAGCCGGGCCGCCTTCGAGAACGCGGTGGCCCTGGATGTGGCGATGGGCGGCTCCACCAACACGGTGCTGCACCTGCTGGCCGCCGCCCGCGAGGCCGAGCTGGACTTCGGCGTCGCCGACATCGACGACATCTCCCGCCGGGTGCCCTGCCTGGCCAAGGTCGCCCCGAACACCCCGAAGTACCACATGGAGGACGTGCACCGGGCCGGCGGCATCCCGGCGATCCTCGGCGAACTGGACCGGGCCGGCGCGCTGCGCCGCGACGTGCACGCCGTGCACTCGCCGTCGCTGAGCCGGTGGCTGGCCGACTGGGACATCCGGGGCGGCAGCGCCACCGACGAGGCGGTCGAGCTGTTCCACGCCGCCCCCGGCGGGGTGCGTACCACCGAGCCGTTCTCCACCACCAACCGCTGGTCCAGCCTGGACACCGACGCGGCGCAGGGCTGCATCCGCGACGTGGCGCACGCGTACTCCGCCGACGGCGGCCTGGCGATCCTGCACGGCAACCTGGCCCCGCAGGGCGCGGTGGTCAAGACCGCCGGGGTGCCCGACGACTGCCTGACCTTCCGCGGCCCGGCCAAGGTGTACGAGTCGCAGGAGGACACCGTCTCGGCGATCCTGGCCGGCGAGGTGGTCGCCGGTGACGTGGTGGTGGTCCGCTACGAAGGCCCCAAGGGTGGGCCGGGCATGCAGGAGATGCTCTACCCGACCTCGTTTCTGAAGGGGCGCGGCCTCGGCCGGGCCTGCGCGCTGATCACCGACGGCCGGTTCTCCGGCGGCACCTCCGGGCTGTCCATCGGGCACGCCTCCCCCGAGGCCGCCTCCGGTGGGCTGATCGCCCTGGTCGAGCCGGGCGACGAGATCGTCATCGACATCCCGGCCCGCAAGCTGGAGCTGAACGTGCCCGACGAGGTGCTGCAGGCCCGCCGGATCGCCCAGGAGAAGCGGGACCGCCCGTACACCCCGGTCGACCGGCAGCGGCCGGTATCGGCGGCGCTGCGCGCGTACGCCTCGATGGCCACCTCGGCCAGCGACGGCGCGTACCGCCTCGTCCCGGAGTGACCCGCTGCCACCCGCAGCGACCCGCCGCCGGGTAGGCGACGTCTGCGCAGCTCACACCCGTTCGTCGAACATCTGTGCGATGATGGCGCGGTGGCGGGTGAGGCCAGCATCCTGCACGCCGACCTGGACGCGTTCTACGCCTCGGTCGAGCAACGCGACGACCCCCGGCTGCGCGACCGGCCGGTGATCGTCGGCGCCGGCGTGGTGCTGGCCGCCAGCTACCAGGCCAAGGCGCGCGGCGTCCGCACCGCGATGCCCGCCCGGCGGGCCCGGCTGATCTGCCCGGAGGCGGTGGTGGTGCCGCCCCGGATGGCGGCCTACACGGCGGCCAGCCGGGAGGTGTTCGAGGTGTTCCGGCAGACCACACCGCTGGTCGAGCCGATCTCCATCGACGAGGCGTTCCTCGACGTCGGCGGGCTGCGCCGGCTCGTCGGAGCGCCGGCCGACATCGCCGCCCGGCTGCGGGTCGCGGTCCGCGACCAGGTCGGGCTGCCGATCACCGTCGGGGTCGCCCGGACCAAGTTCCTGGCCAAGGTGGCCAGCGGCGTCGCCAAACCGGACGGGCTGCTGGTGGTGCCGCCCGACGAGGAGTTGGCGTTCCTGCACCCGCTGCCGGTCGAACGGCTCTGGGGCGTCGGCCCGGTCACCGCCGGCAGGCTGCGCGAACGCGGCATCACCACGGTCGGCCGGGTCGCCGGCCTCGGGGAGGCGGCGCTGGTCAGCATCGTCGGCGCCGCCGCCGGCCGGCACCTGCACGCCCTCGCCCACAGCCAGGACCCGCGCCGGGTCCAGACCGGCGGCCGACGCGGCTCGATCGGCTCCCAGCAGGCGCTGGGCCGGGCCAGCCGGGACCCGGCCGACGTGGACGCGATCCTCGCCGGGCTGGTCGACCGGGTCGGCCGACGCATGCGGGCCGCCGGGCGCACCGGCCGGACGGTCACCCTGCGGCTGCGGTTCGGCGACTTCACCCGGGCCACCCGCGCCCACACCCTGCCCCGGGCCACCAACCAGACGTCGACCATCCTGGACACCGCCCGCGACCTGCTGGCCGCCGCCGGTCCGATGATCCGCGAACGCGGGCTGACCCTGGTCGGCGTCTCAGTCGGCAACCTCGACGACGGACACGCCACCCAGTTGGCGCTGCCCCTCGATTCGGCCGACGCGCCGCCGCAGGCAGCGCCACACCCCGTCGGCCGGCAGGAGAGCCTGGACGCCGCGCTCGACGCCGTCCGGGACCGGTTCGGGTCCAGCGCGGTCAACCGCGCGGTGCTGCTCGGCCGCGACCTCGGCCCCGCCGCCCCACTGCTGCCGGACTGACCCGGCCACCGACGATGGCCAGCGTCAGGCCTCCGGTCAGCCGGCCGGCACCGCCGGGTCGGCCGGCGGTGCCGCCGGCCACAGCTCGACGGCACCGGCCGCCGCCTGCCGGATCAACTCACCGGAGACCTCCACCCGGCTGTGCGGGATGTCCCGCGCCGGCCAGGCACACTCCACCGTCACCGGGCCGTCCGGCGGCAGCGGCCACACCCAGAAGCGGGCGTCGTGCCGCTGCTGGTCGGTGCTGGCCGCCACGGGCGACAGCAGCGGGCCGGCGGGTTCGCGGTCGGCCCGCGACGTGCTGCGGTGCAGGCTGCTCAGCACCGTACCGTCGGCGAACCGGACCATCACCTGCAGGCCGCCGACCCCTTCGACCGGGGTACGCGGCCGGGGCGGCCCCGACGCGCCGGCCGGCTGCCGTGCCGGACCGGCGGCGGTCGCCGGCTCCGGGGCCCGCAGGATCGCGCTGATGTCGAACTCGAAACCCGTCGGGTACGCCAGCACACTGGTCAGGATCACCGCGGCCTGGTCACTGCGGGCCAGCAGCAGTTGCCCGGCGACCACACCGCCGAGCACCGCCACCGGGCGGGCCAGCCACGGACGCGGCGGAACGCCTGCCTGCGGAGGATCTGCGGTATCCATCGGCTAACCATGCCACGAACCTGGCATTGGTCAATGGTGCCGCAGCGGCGGGCGGTCAACGGCACCGCCGCCGGCCGCACCCGACACAATGGCGGTCATGACGACGGAGGAACGACCCGGGTCGACGCCGGACCACACCGTCGCCGGCCTCCTGCCGACGACCCGGCGGGCGCTGCTGCACCGACTCGCCGTCGGCCAGGTCGACGGGCGGGCACCGTCGATGGTGGCGGCGGTGGTCCGCGCCGACGGGCTGGTCTGGGCCGCCGGCCGAGGTGAGGTCGACCACGGCACGCCGGACGCGGCGACCAGCTACCGGATCGGGTCGATCAGCAAGACCTTCACCGCAGTGCAGGTGCTGCTGCTGCGGGAGGCGGGCCGGCTGGAGCTGACCGATCCGATCCAGCGGCACCTGCCCGGCTGCGGGGTCGCGGCGACCGTGGAGCAGTTGCTGGCACACACCGGCGGGCTACCTGCCGAGCCGCCCGGCCCGTGGTGGGAGCGCACCCCCGGCGAGCTGCGCCCCGAACTGTCCGACGTGCTCGGGCCGGCGTCCGACCGACGGCCGGCCGGGCACCGCTACCGCTACTCGAATCCCGGGTACGCGCTGCTCGGCGCGCTCATCGAGCGGCTGTCCGGGCACCGGTGCGGCGACCACCTGCGGCAGGCGCTGCTCGACCCGCTCGGCATGTCCGCCACCGGCGCCGAGCCGAGTGGACGGCACGCCACCGGATGGGCGGTGCATCCGTGGGCGGATGTGCTGCTGCCCGAGCCGACGCCGCAGTACGGTCACCTCGCCCCGGCAGGACAACTCTGGTCCACCGCCGCAGACCTGGGACGGCTGGCGGCGGTGCTGCTCGGCGCGGACACCCGGCTGTTGTCGGCGGACTCGCTGGCCCGGATGCGCACCCCTGCCTCGCCGCCGGAGAGTGCGGACCCGGACTGCGGGTACGGCCTCGGCCTGCAACTGCTCCGCCACGAAGGTCTGGAGCTGGCCGGGCACACCGGCTCGGTACCCGGTTTCCTCGCCGCGCTGTGGACCTGCCCCGACCAGGACGTCGCCGCTGTGGTGCTGGCCAATGTCACGACGGGACCGCAGATCGACGAGATCGCCGCCGACCTCGTCAAGATCGTCGCTGACCGGGAGCCGGTGATCCCGCCTCCGTGGCGGCCGGCCACCGATGTCGACCTGGCGCTGGTCGACCTGACCGGACCGTGGTACTGGGGTGCGCGCCCGGTGGCGCTCCGCCTGCTCGGCGACGGCACCCTGCAGCTCACCCCGATCGGCGTGGCCAACCGGGGCACCCAATTCCGCCGTACGGCTGATGACCGATGGTTGGGCTTCAAGGGCTTCTACGCCGACGAGACGCTGCGGGTGTGCCGGGACGCGGCCGGCGCGGTCAGCCATCTCGATCTCGGCACCCTGGTGCTGACCCGGGGGCCGTACCAGCCGGCGACAGCGGTGCCGGGCGGGGTCGACCCGGCCGGCTGGCGTGCCGGCTCCGGCCAGCCGACCACCGGGACCGGCCGGTCGGTCAACGGATCCGCTGGCTGAGGATCTGGCCTGGCCACGGGCCGGTCGGCTGGTCGACGGTGAACGGCTCGGCGGCGGTGAACCCGGCCCGCTCGTAGTAGCGGACCAACGCCCGGTCACCACCGGCGTAGCAGTCGACCCGCAACAGGGTCGCGCCGCGTTCGACGGCGAGCGTCCGCGCCCGGTCCAGTAACGCCTGACCGACCCCTCGACCGGCCCACGACCGGTCGGTGACCAGCAGGTTCACGTACAACTCGGGTTCGTTGACCGGCGGCGCGTAGGACCGGGCCGTGCCGACGGCGAGCGCCCCGACGACCCGCTCACCACCGTCGCCGGTCGGCACACAGGCCAGCACCAGGCCGCTCTCCTTCGCCCAGCCGGTGACCATCGCGATCCGGCGCGGGTCGGTCGACTGCGGTTCGGTCCCCCACTGCCCGGTACGGCCGTGTTCGGCCAGCCAGCGGACCGCGTCGTCGAGCAGCGCGAGAACCGCCGGGACGTCCGCCTGCGTGCCGGCCCGGTGGTAGATCCGAAGCTGGTCGTCGAAGCGGTCGCCGTCGTCGGTGTCACGTTGCATGCCGGACATCCTGCCGTCTCGGCCGAGGTGACGTCGACCGGGCAGGACGTCGGTCACAGACCCTTGCCCGCCGGGCGCATCGACGCCGGCCTTCCCTGGTCAGCGCGGTACCTCTCGCCTGGTCAGCGCAGGACCCCTCCCCTGGTCAGCCCGGCACCGGGCACGGGTTGGCTGCCGGGTACGGCCCGGCACCGGCCCGCCGCCCGTCGACTGCCACGACGGCGACCTGCCAGGCGACCGACGCCACGGCCACCCGCCAGACCTGCCCGGTGGCGGTGTCCCCGGAGACCGTCGTCGCCGCCTCGCCGCCCCGCGCCGGCACCGTGCCCGGCGCGGCGATGCCACCCGGGCCGCCGGCACCGGGACCGGAGGTCGACTACGGGTCGGATCCCGGTTCCGCGGTCGGATACGTCGGCGACGGCTGCGTCGAGCCGGCCGCGCCGCCGGTCCAGGTGAGCACCGCCGACTCGACGGTGCCACCGGTGACGGTGGCGACCACGGTCAGCTGTTGACATCCTCGCCGCCCTAAACGGCGGCGATTCCAGCCACGCCGCGCGTGACACGCGCAGCGTTCTGGCGGGTTACCGTTTCACCGCGCGGTGCCGGGACGGGTCCCGGTCCTACCCGCGCTCCACGGTCGTTGACGTCCGCCTGCCCGGCGGCCTTGATGTTGATCGCCGCGTTGACATCCCGGTCGTGGTGACCGCCACACGGACACACCCACGACCGCACGTCCAACGCCATCCTGTCGTTGACGCGCCCGCAGTCCGAGCACATCCGGGTGGACGGGAGCCACCGGTCCACCCGGGCGAACGTACGCCCGTATCTCGCCGCCTTGTACTCCAGCATGGCGACGAACGACGACCATCCGGCGTCGTGCACCGACTTCGCCAGCCGGGTCCGGCCGAGACCGACGACACACAGGTCCTCGACGTACACCGCTTGATTCTCACGGATGATCGTCGTGGACAGCTTGTGCTGCCAGTCCCGCCGGGTGTCGGCCACCCGGGCGTGCGCCCTGGCGACCTTCACGACGGCCTTCCCACGGCGGTTGCTGCCCCGCTGTTTGCGCGACAGGGCCTGTTGCAGCCGTTTGAGCTTGCGGGCCGCGCGGCGCAGGAACCTGGGTGCGGCGACCTTCGTGCCGTCGGACATGACCGCGAAGTGCGTCAGCCCCAGATCGATCCCCACCTCGGCGTCCACCTCGGGCAGCGGCTCGTCCTCGCTGGTCCGCACGACGAACGAGGCGAAGTACCGCCCGGCGGCGTCCCGGATGACCGTCACGGACGACGGGTCCGACGGCAACGACCGGGACCAGCGCACCGCCAGGTCGCCGATCCTCGGCAGCCGCAGACGACCGTTGTCCAGCACCGTGAACCGGGAGTTACGGGTGAAACGGATCGCCTGCCGGTTGTCCTTACGGGACCGGAACCTCGGCGGCGCCACCATGCTGCCTTTACGCCTGCCCGACACGGAGTGGAAGAAGTTGCGGTAGGCGGTGTTGAGGTCCGCGAGGGCCTGCTGCAACACCACGGCCGACACCTCGCCCAGCCACGCCCGTTCCGGAGTCGTCTTGGCCCGCGTGATGACCCGCTTGGACAGTTCGGCGTCCGAGATGTACGGCAGGCCCTGCTCGTGGGCGGTCCGCCGTGCGCGCAGCCCGTCGTTGAACACCACCCGGGCGCATCCGAACGCCTTCGCCAGCGCGATCTGCTGGCCGGGTGTCGGGTAGACCCGGAACTGGTACCGGAGCTGCACGAACCACACGATATCATGTTGGTCTATGGCAGAAGGTGAGGGTATCCGTACCGGCAGGCACTGTGTCTTCGCGATGCACGTCCACTTGGTTTTCGTGACGAGGTTCCGGCACACGGTGTTCGCCGACCGGCACCTGACCCGCATGGAAGCCATCATGCGGGACGTATGCCGCGACTTCGAGGCCGAACTGGTCGAGTTCAACGGCGAGGACAACCACGTCCACCTGCTGGTCGACCACCCACCCAAAGTCGCCGTTTCCCGCCTGGTCAACTCACTCAAGGGCGTCCCGTCGCGCCACCCGCGGCAGGAGTTCCCCGACCTCGCACGCCACTACCACCGGGCCAACAAGCTCTGGTCGGGCTCGTACTTCGCGGGCTCCGTCGGCGGCGCGCCGCTGAGCATCGTGACGCAGTACATCGAGCAGCAGAACCGGCCAGGTTAGAGCACTGCTCGGGCCCTGGCGGCCCTCCCAGCGCGGGCCTTCACCCCCGGCCTGAAGGCCGGAGCACTGGCCCGCATTCCGGTAGCGGCTGGATCCGGTGCAGGAGACCCGCGCCTCGGCCTGGACGGTCAGCGGCGGCGCCGGCTCGGCGGGGCCGCTCGGCTCGGGAGCGCCACCGGCCGGCGCGGTCGGTGTCGGCGTCGTCGGTGCCGGTTCGCCCGGGGTGCCCGTCGGCGCACCGCTGGCCGACGGCGTGGTCGGTGGCGCGGCCAGACCTGGCGACCCGGCCGGCGCCAACCGGGCGGTGTCGTCGACCGTAGCCAGCCGGGGAACCATCACCACGGCACCACCGATCAGCAGGGCCAGCACCGCGGCCGCCGCCAGGCCGGCCAGCAGCCGACCTCGGCGCGGCTCGCCTCGGCGGGGGAAGCCGGTGGCCGGGTCGAACCGGCCGGCCCGCTGCTCGATCCGCGCCCGGGTCGCCGCCTGCCCGGCGGCGGCGCTGGTCAACTCCAGCCGGGGCCAGAGTTCCGCCGGTACGACGAGCATCGGCAGGGTCGCGTACGCGGAGAACAACGCGGCCGGGCTGACCTGCCGGCGGCGCCGGTCGGCGCAGGTCGGGCAGGACTCGATGTGCCGACTGACCCGCTTGCGTAGCAACACGGTGAGCGTGCCGTCCCAGCCGCGCAGCAGCTCACCGAGGGTCGGGCAGTCGTCGGCACCGGTGCGGGCCACCAGTAACGCGCCGATGGCCCGTTCGAGTTGGGTCCGGGCCCGGGACAGCCGGGCGTGAGCGTGACTGTCGGAAACCCCCAGCACGGCACCGACGTCGGCGGCGGACAGGTCGTGCCGGATGGCGAGCTCGATCACCTGCCGGTCACCGGGGTTCAGCCCGGCCGCGGCCGACCGGACCAGCTCCTGTAGCTGTTCGGCACCGAGCCCGGTCACCGGGTCGACCGGCGTGGCGGGCAGTTCGCCTACCTCGTCCAGCGGCAACTGCCGTCGCCGGCCACGGATGACCCGCAGGCACTCGTTGCGGGCGATGGCGTACAGCCACGGGCGCAGCCGCTCCGGGTCGCGCAGCTGCGCCGCCCGCTGATTGGCCAGGACGAACGTGTCGTGGACGGCGTCGGCCGCGCCGTCCGCGTCGCGCAGCACGAACCGGCAGTACGTGTACAGCCGGTCGGCGTACGTGCGGTAGGCACGGTCGAGGCCGCGCGGGTCACCGGCGACCAGCGCGGCCACGATGGCGCGATCGTCCACCCGGGCAATGCTAGGTGGCGCGGTCGAGGACGGATCGTCACTGTCGCCAATACTCCAGTTGGTAGCGCGACGGGTCGGGCTGCCCGTTGCCGTGGCCGATGAGGCAGAGCCGGGTGTTGCCGGCCGCGACCAGCCGGGCCCGTTCGGCGTCGGCCGCACTGGCCAGGAAGAGCAGCGGGGTGGCCGCGGCCCGCAGCCCCCAGCCGTCGCCGTCGGGTCCGTGCACCGCCAGCTCCGCCGGGTCGTACGTGATGCAGTCGAAGTGCGGAGCGGGGCCGAACGGCAGCCCGGACGGGCCCTGGAAGTAGGTGATGATGTAGCGGTGCCGGTCGGCGCGGTCGTTGCCCCGGCCGATGAAGCAGAGCCGGGTCCAGTTGCGGGCCACCTTGACGCCGTCCTCGGCGTCGGTCTTGGTGGCGAAGAGCTTGATGGCGTGGCCGCCGTCGCGCATCCGCCACGCGTCGCCGCTCTGCTCGATCGTCAGGTTCGCCGGGTCGTACGTCACACAGTCCTCGGCGGCCGGCTGCACGGTCGGCACCGGTTCGCCGTCGTCACCATCGTCGCCGGAACCCCCGCCGTCGGGGTGGTCAGGATCGTCGCCGGTGCCGCCACCACCCGGGTCGCTGCCGTCGGCATCGTCGCCGGTGCCGCCGGTCTGCGGCTCGCCGCTACCGGCCGACCCGCTGTCGCCGCCCCCGGTCGGCGCGCCACCGAGCCCTGCTGCCCCGGACGCCTGGCCACCGTCTGACGCTACGCCGACTCGCCCGGCCCCGGACGGGCCGCAGGCCGCCAACACCACCGCGAGCAGCACGCCCAGGACGGCGGCGGCGGCGAAGGTGATGGTGCCCCACCGCCAGGTCGACCGCCGCGCCAGCACCCCGAACTTGGTCGTGTAGATCATCTGGCCCTCCAGCCTCTCCCTCTCCGTGCCGGGTGAGTCGACGCCCAACCGGGTCCCGGCCCGCCCGGGGCGCGGGACGTCCGGCGACGTCGCCGGACACGGGTGAGAGGCGGCGGCCGGCCGAGGACCAACAACTTTTCGCCGGCCCGTCAGCCGGGTGCGCCGCCGACGGGTCAGCCAGATGTGCGGCTGACCTGCTGGTGGAGTGCCCGTGCCAGCTCTGCGGACCCAAGGTGTCTCCGCGAGCTTGATGCCACAGGTGCATCATGATTCACCTCTGGCATCAAGCTCGACGAGCATCTCCGATCCGGAACGGAATTGGACGAAGATGATCAATACAAGTTTCGTCTCCACCCTGGACTATGTGGGCACGACGAGAGAAGATACCGGCACGCAAGGCAGTCGATTCCTGGTAGGAAGCTGCCCCGATACGGGCCGGAAGGACAAGCAGCAGTGAGCAGCAACGGCATTCCGCAGGTGCTCAGGTTTCTTCGTTCACTCAATGGCGGCATGACACAGGAGCAGTTGGCGCAGCGACTAAGCGTCTCGACGTCGTTGATCGCCAAGTTCGAAACCGGTCGACAGATACCGATGCCCGACACGGCAGACCACATCGATCAGGTGTTCAGCAGCGCCCCGCTGATCAAGGAACTCTCCGAGAACGCCCGCAAGAGCATCCCACCGGACTGGTTCCGGGCGCTACCGGAGTTGGAGCAGGAGGCCTCCGCAATTCGGCGGTACGAGTGCCAGATCATCCCTGGACTGCTCCAGACGGAAGCGTACGCCCGGGCCATCCTGCACAGCGGCCTGCTAACTCCCGCTAAGGCCGACGAGTACCTCGCTCTCAGGATGACGCGACAGGCCGCCGTGTTCGAGCGGGAGGAGCCGCCGGTGTGTCAGTTCATCATCGACGAGGACGGACTTCGCCGGGGAGACCCCGTGATCATGCGGGAGCAATTGGAGCACATCGCCGAGATGAGCACCCGGTCGCGGGTGCTGGTGCAGGTGGCCCCGGTTTCCGCCGGCTTGCATCCCGGGCAGAACGGGCCGTTCATGCTCGCCAGCATGGCCGAGACCGGCGGCACCGTCGGCTATGTCGACGACCAGTTGGAGGGCCGCCTGGTGACCGATCCGAAGCGGGTTGCCACCCTCGAACAGGCCTGGCAGGCTCTGAGTGGTGTTGCGTTGCCGCGCGACCAGTCGCGAGACATGATCTTGAAGTTGGTGAAGGAACTATGACCGAGCCGGCGTGGCGCAAGTCCAGCCGCAGCAACAGCAACGGAAGCGACTGTGTCGAGGTGGCGGACAACCTTCCCGGTCGCATCCTGGTCCGCGACAGCAAGGACCAGGGTGGTCCCACGCTCGCCTTCGGCCCGACCGCCTGGCGCTCCTTCGTCGCTGAGGCACCCACGCTCCGCTGAGCCGTAGGATCAGCAGGTCAGCAACGACGTGACGAGCCCCGGCCCCACGCCGACGGCGGCCGGGGCTCGACGCGTACCGGTGACCGCGCCGTCCTACTCGACCCGGATGTTGTCGAGGTGGACAGAGCCCGGGTTGACGTAGACGTAGAACTCCCGCACGTCGGCCAGCGCCTCGGCATCACACGACATCTCGGTCAGCAGGTCGATCTCGGCGGTGCCGGTCCAGTCCTGGTTCAGCCAGGTGAACGTCGACTGGCACCAGGTGTAGGACGGACCGGTCTGCACCGCGATCGCCGCATTGGTGCCCGCCGACGGGTCGGTACGCAGGTCGTACTTGAGGGTGACCCGGCCGGACAGGTCGACCGGCTCGGGGAACGACGTGCCGAACCAGCCGCCGGTGACCGAGTCGACCCGCAGCCCGTACGCCCCGTCGGTGGCGAACGCGTCCGACTGGGCGACGCTGCCGACGCCCGGCTCCCACGACGGCGGCCCCCACCCGTCGGTGCCGGCCTCGAACGAGAACAGCGTCTGCACCCCGGCCGGGTCGGGTTTCACCGTGACGACCAGGTCGGCGACGTTGGAGGCGCGCCAAACCCGGTCCCATACCTGGTAGTGGGCGGTGGCCCGACCGGCGAAGCCGTCCGCCGGAGTGAAGGTGACCGCCCCGTCGTTGCCGAGCGCGAACTCACCGCCTGCGACGACGGTCCGCTGCTGCTGGCCGGGCACCGTCGGGTCCAGGTCGATGGTGGCGGCGCGGACCGTACCCCGGTGGGCGATGTCGTTGGCCGCCGGCCGCAGCGTCGCGACCTGGCCGAACTCGACGGTGGCCGTGTCGTGGTCGGCGACCGGCGGCCACGGCCGGCGGTCGCCGCGCACCGCAGCGCCCGCGTTGGACAGCGTGGTGCAGACCGGGCTCGGGCAGTAGACGGTGTAACCGTCGTAGTCCGGGTAGAGGCTGCCGTCGTCCTGCACGCCGGAGAGGATCCAGTAGAGGAAACCGCTGGTGCCGCCGGTGATCGCCGCGTCGGTCCACTCGCGGTAGACGACGTTGCGGGTCGACTTGTCGTGGATGCCGAACTCGCCGAGCATCACCGGCTTGCGGACCTTCTTCGCCTCGTGAGCGTGCCGGGTGATCCACTCGGTGCCCCAGGCGGCGTCCTTGCCCCAGTGGTCCGGGTAGAGGTGGTAGGAGACGACGTCGACGGCGGGCAACCTGCTCAGCGCGACGCTGTCGACACCTTCACCGCAGTTGATGGTCCAGTCGGCGCTGGTCGGATCGTCACAGAAGAAGCCTTCGTCGCCGACGCTGACCAGCTGCCGGGGAGCGATCGACTTGACGTGCCGGGTCATCTCGTCAGCCCAGGCGGTCAGCGTGTCGGTGGTGCAGTCCGGTGACTGCGGGTAGACCCCGGAGCCCTTGCAGCGCGGCTCGTTGCCCAGCTCCCAGGTCATCACCGTCGGGTCGTCCTTGTATCTCACCCCGGTGATGGTGTTGGTGCGGTTCAGCACATGGCTGATCCAGTCTTTGTACCAGCCGCGGATCACCGGGTCGGTGTAGAAGTCGTCGTGGTACTGCCCGCCGCGCCAGCGCACGTACTGGTCCATGCCGCCGAAGTCACGCCAGTTGTTGGTCAGCGGGACCACCAGTTTGATGCCGGCTTCGCGGGCGGCGGCGAGGACGTAGTCGAGGCGTTGCAGGCCGTCCGGGCCGTCGTTGTACGCCGGCCGTTCGCCGTCGAAGTACTGGAAGTAGACGCCGTCGGCCGGGCCGGCGACCGAGTCGGAGCCGTCGGCGTTGCCGATGTCGAGGAACCCCCAGGTACGCAGCACGGTGAACCCGGCTGCCTTGGCGTCGGCGAACACGTCGTCGACCATCGTCGGCGACTTGTACATCAGGTAGTAGTTGTTGCTGCCGGCGAACCGGAACTTCCGGCCGTCGAGTTTGAGGTCGTCGCCGTGCCGGGTGACGAACCCGGCGGTCGGCGTACCAGGCGTACCGGGTGTACCGGGATGACTGGGATGACCGGGATGGCCGGGATGGCGGGCCGGCGGTGCGGCCTGGACCGGGACTGCCGCTGCGGTGAGCAGCAGCCCGGCCAGTGCGAGCAGCAGGCCGGCGGAGCGTGGGCGCATTACGGGGTTCTCCTGACCGTGGAGCGGTGGAGGTCACTGACGCGCTGCGGCCTCCAGGGCGAGTGCGGCGGCACCGAGCAGTCCCGCGTCGTTGCCGAGGCTGCTGGTGTGGATCCGGACCCGGCGGACGAAGTCGAGTCCGGCAAGCTCCGCTACGGCCGCGCGCAGCGGAGCGAAGAGCAGGTCACCGGCGGCGGCCACCCCACCGCCGATGACGACGTCGTCGAGGTCGACCAACGCGGTGGCGGAGACCACCGCGGCGGCCAGGGCGGTCGCGCCCCGCCCGAACGCGGCGACGGCGAGCGGTACGCCGGCCCGGGCGTCCTCGGCGAGGGTACGGGCGTCGCCCGGCCGCTCCCCCGGCGTCCAGCCCTGGTTGACGGCCCAGCGGACCATCGCCGGACCGCTGGCGATCGCCTCGACGCAGCCGCGCCCGCCGCAGGGGCAGGCCGGGCCGGTCATGTCCACCACGATGTGTCCGATGTGTCCGGCGTTGCCGCTGCCGCCCGGGTGGACCCGGCCGTCGATGACCAGTCCGCCGCCGACGCCGGTGGAGACCACCATGCCGAGCAGGGCGCGGCCGGGGTAGCCGCCGCGCCAGTGTTCGCCGAGCGCCATGCAGTGCCCGTCGCCGACGACCTGGCGGACCACCCGGTGCAGGGCGGCGGTGACGGTCGCGGTGTCCCCGCCGGCCGGGGTCGGCACCGCGCCCTGCACGGCGATGGTGCCGTCGGGTTCGACGACGGCGGCGGCCAGCTTGGTGCCGCCGACGTCGACCGCGAGAACCGGGCCGGGGGCGGGGTCGGCCGCCGCCGGACCGACCGCTGCCGGGCCGGCGCTCATGCGCCGGCCGCCGGGGTGTCGCTGACGATGTCGTTGACGCAGCGCAGCACCGGCCGGCGGGTCAGCGCCGCCGGATCCAGCTCGACCCCGGTGCGCACCACGAACTCCGTCGACTCGCCGGGCAGCAGGGTGACCAGTGCCCGGTCCACTTCGGCGGCCGGGTCGAGCCGGTCCGGGTAGAGGGTCAGGTCACGCAGGACGGTCCGGGCGGTGACGGTGACCCGCAGCCCGCCGTCGACCGGTGCGGCCGTCGCGTCGTACCCGGCCGCCGGGTAGTCGATCTCGTTGTCCTCGGCGAAGAACCACCAGGCCCGCTGCCCGGCCGCGTCGGCGAGCAGCAGCTCGCGGCGTGGGTCGCCGGTGGTGGCCAGGTCTGGGTAGAGCGGCACGGTGACCGCCGAATGGGCCGGTACGGCCAGCTGGTAGCCGATCTTGGCCAGTGGCTCGCCGGCCAGGGTGAGCCGGGTGACGTCGGTCTGCGGGTGCCAGTCGGCCCCGGTGTCGTTGACCGCCACCAGGGCGAGCCCACCGTCGCGGGGTTCGATGGTGAGCAGCCGGTCGGCGTAGGCGTCGCGCAGCGCGTACCACAGGGGTTTGCGGCGGCCGTCGCCGTCGACGGCGGCCCACGAGGTGACCGGCCAGCAGTCGTTGAGCTGCCACAGGATGGTGCCCATGCAGACGCCCCGGTGGGAGCGGAAGTGCCGCACCCCGACGGCGATCGCGCGGGCCTGGTTGACCTGGGTCAGGTAGTGCCAGTCGTCGAAGTCACGCGGAGCGGGCAGGTGTGCGTCGAGGCCGCGTTGAAGTTTCAGGTCGCCGTCGGCGGCCTTCTGGTGGTGGGCCATGCCGGGTGAGTCGGGGGCGAGCGGGTCATCACTGATCGCCCGGCGCAGGGTGGCGTACACGGGTGGCCCCTGGTAGCCGAACTCGGCGAGGAACCGGGGCACATACTGCCGGTACTTAAGGTAGTCGTCGGTGTTCCACACGTCCCAGATGTGCATGGTGCCGTGCGCCGGGTCGTTGGGGTGCAGGTCGTCGCGGCCGGAGTACGGGCTGCCCGGCCAGTACGGACGGGTCGGGTCGAGTTCGGCGACGATGCCGGGCAGCACATCGAGGTAGTAGCCGAGCCCCCAGGTGCGTCCGTCGAGGATCTCCTGCCAGCCCCAGTCGTGCCAGCCCCAGATGTTCTCGTTGTTGCCGGTCCACAGCACCAGGCTGGGGTGCGGGGTGAGCCGGGCGACCTGGTAGCGGGCCTCGGCGGCCACTTCACCCGCGATCGGCTCCTCCTCCGGGTACGCGGCGCAGGCGAACAGGAAGTCCTGCCCCACGAGCAGACCCTGCTCGTCGGCGAGGTCGTAGAAGTCCTCGGATTCGTAGCGGCCGCCGCCCCAGATCCGCAGGAAGTTGACGCCGGCGTCGGCCGCCTGGGCGAACCGGTGGGCGTAGCGGGCCCGGTCGACCCGGGTGGGGAACGCGTCGTCGGGGATCCAGTTGACGCCCCGGACGAAGACCGGCATCTCGTTGACGACCAGGGTGAACGCGCTGCCGGCGGCGTCGGCGGTGGTGTCGAGGCGGACCGACCGGAAGCCGATCAGTCGCTGCCAGGTGTCGAGTGTGCTGCCGTCGGCCCGGTGCAGGGTGACGTCGAGGGCATGGCGGGCGGGTTCGCCGTACCCTCGGGGCCACCACAGCTCGGGCTCGGCGACGGTGAGGGTTACGACGGCGCTGCGCTGCCCGGCGGGGACGACCGCTTCGGCGCGGGCCCCTGCGACGGCGGCGACCACGGTCAGCGGGGCGTCGGCACCGTCGGCGCGGTCGACGTCGACGTGCACCTCAACCCGGCCCTGCGCCTCGCCGATCGGGCCGCCGGTGTGGTCGACGGTGACCAGGGGGCGGACGCTGGCCAGCCGGGCGACGCTCCAGGCGTGCAGGCCGATCTCCTGCCAGATGCCGGCGGTGACCAGGTTCGGGCCCCAGTCCCAGCCGAAGTTGCAGGCCATCTTGCGGATGAAGTTGAACGGTTCCGGGTAGGCGTTGGGCCGGTCGCCGAGCCGGTCACGGACCGCTTCGGCGTGCCGGTACGCGGAGTCGAACCGTACCCGCAGGGTGTTGCGCCCGGGGCGCAGTGCCGTACGGACGTCGAACCGGTAGCCGCGGTGCATGTTGGCGGTGCGGCCCAGCTCGACGTCGTTGAGGGTGACGGTGGCGACGGTGTCGAGGCCGGCGCAGACCAGGTCGACCCGGGGATCGCCCGGGTCGACCCAGTCGAACGTGGTCTCGTAGACCCAGTCTGTCCGGCCGATCCACGACAGCCGGGTCTCGTTGTCGTCGAGGTAGGGGTCGGGGATCAGGCCGGCGGCGAGCAGGTCGGTGTGGACGCAGCCCGGTACGGCTGCGGGGACGCTGTGGTCGCCGACGCCGTCGGGTACGTCGGACCCGTCGGCCGGTCGTACGGTCCAGCCCTCGTGGAGCGGTCGTACGGTGTTCATGCCATACCTCACTAGTGCTGGATCGGGACTGGGCCACGGTACGGGTGCTCGCCGGGTCAGTTCTTGACGGCGCCTTCCATGATCCCCCGGACGATCTGCCGACCACCGATGAAGAGCATGATCAACAGCGGGATGGTCGCCACGAACGCACCGGCGAGCACCCGCCGGTACAGCACGTAGTTGCCGCTGGCCAGGTCGGACAGGGCCACCATCGACGTCGGGTAGTAGGTGCCGCCGAGGGTGATCAGCGGCCACTGGAAGTCGTTCCAGGTGGCCACGAAGGTGAGCAGGCCGAGCACGGCCATCGCCGGGCGGACCGCCGGCAGCACCACGCTCCAGTAGATCCGCAGCGTGGTGGCACCGTCGATCCGGCCGGCCTCGATCAGCTCGTCGGGCACCGCTTCGAGGATGAACTGCCGCATGTAGAACACGCCGAACGCGGTGACCAGGCCGGGCACGATGACCGCGACCAGGGTGCCGTTCCAGCCGAGTTCGCCCATCAGGATGTAGAGGGCGACGACGCCGAGCTGATTGGGCACGGTGAGGGTGAGCACCACGACGACCATCAGCGCGTTGCGGCCGGCGAACCGCAGCTTGGCGAAGGCGAAGCCGGCCAGCGAACAGAAGAACAGCACCGAGAACGTCACGACCGACGAGACGATGAAGCTGTTGCCCAGCGACTGCGCGAAGTAGACGTTCTTGAGGGTGAAGACCTCGTTGAGGTTGGTGAGCAGCTGTCCGCCGGGCAGCAGCTGCGGCGGGATCTTCGCCAGGTCGGCGTCGGTGCCGCTGGCGATCACCACCATCCAGTAGAGCGGGAACGCGGAGAACAGGATGACGAGGCTGAGGAACAGGTAGTTCCAGAAGCTGCCCGGCGTACTGGCCGGGGCACGGCCGACGGTTCTGCTGCTCACTTGCGGCCTCCGCCCAGCCGGTTGGCGATCAGCGCGTTGACAACCGCGATGATCACGATGATCAGGAACAGTGCCCAGGACATCGCGGCGGCGTACCCGAGGTTGAGATCCTTCCAGCCGACCTTGTAGATCAGCTGGGCGATGGTCTGGAACTGGCCGTTGGACCCGCCGGTGGCGGCCTGCGAGTTCTGCTCGAACAGCATCGGCTCGGTGAACAGTTGCAGCCCGCCGATGGTGGACAGGATCACGGTGAAGACCACCACCGGCCGGATCATCGGCACGGTGATCCGCCAGAGCTGCCGCCACGGGCCGGCGCCGTCGACCGCCGCCGCCTCGTAGATGTCGCGCGGGATCGACTGCATCGCGGCCAGGTAGATCAGCGCGTTGTAGCCGATCCACTTCCAGTTGACCATGGTGGCGATGGCGACCCACGACGCGGCCTTGCTGGACCGCCAGTCGATCGGCGCCTCGCCGCGTAGGTTCAGCACGTCGAGCACCCAGTTGGCGATGCCGAAGTCGCGGGCGAAGAAGACCGCGAACAGCAGCGTCGACGCGGTGATCGGGGTGATGTACGGCAGCAGGATGCCGACCCGGAACCAGGTCTGCGCCCGCAGCTTGCGGTTCAGCAGCGACGCGATGACCAGGGCCAGGAACAGCTGCGGCACGGTGGAGAGCAGGAAGATGCCGAACGTGTTGTACAGCGCGTTCCAGAAGCTGTCGTCGGTGAACAGCCGCCGGAAGTTCTCCAGCCCGGCCCAGCCGGTCAGGTCGGCGTTGTCCAGCCGCCAGTGCCGCAACGCCACCACGCCGTTGAAGATGATCGGGAAGAGCCCGAAGGCGATGAATAGGAGAAAAAACGGGGAGATCAGGATGTACGGCATGTACCGCATGTCGAAGCGGTGCATCCGGTTGCGCCAGGTCGGCTCGGGTGGTGGTGCCGGTGCGGCGCGGGTTGCGGACATGGTTTGCCTCCAGGTTCAGCCGCACGCGCGGCTCGCGGCCTGCGAGCGGTTACGCGTTCGTCGCCTTTTCGGCTTCCGCGATGGCTTCCGTCCACGCCTCGTCGGGCTTGCCTTCCAGGTCACCGCTCTGCAGCCGGTTGAGGACGTTCTCCACCGCGACCCGGACGGGGCCGTTCTTACGGCCGAGGTACTGCGGGGTGAGGTTGGCGGCGGTGGCGGAGAAGATCTGGCCGACCGGCGCGTCGTTGAAGAACGGGTTGGAGAACTCGACGATCGCCGGGTCCTCGTAGAGCGCCGGCTGTGACGGCAGGTTGCCGACCTTCTTGAAGATCTCGATCTGCTGCTCGGGCTGGATCAGCCACTCCAGGAACTTGTACGCCTCGTCGACGTTGCCGCCCTGCGCTGGGATGGTCAGGAACGAGCCGCCCCAGTTGCCGCCGCCACCGGGGATGGCCGCCACGTCCCACGTGCCGGCGGTGTCGGGGGCGGTGTTCTGGATGTGGCCCATCATCCACGCCGGGCAGGCCAGCACGGCGAAGTCGCCGTTGACGAAGCCGTTGTTCCACTCCGGGGAGAAGGCGGCGAGGTTGGCCGACAGCCCGGCGCCGACGACGGCGGCGGCGGTGTCGAAGGCGACCTTCGGACCGCCTTGCATGGCCAGGTTGTCGCCGGTGTCGAAGAGGCCGACCGGCTGCTGGCCGAGCACCGGGTTGAAGATGTTGGTGGCCGAGTCGACGAACTTCTTGCCGCTGGCCGCGACGTACTCCTCACCGGTGGCGACGAACGACTCCCAGTCGGGCCACAGGGCGGAGACCTCGTCCCGTTCGGTCGGCAGCCCGGCCGCCGCGAACAGGTCGGTGCGGTAGCACATGGCCAACCCGCCGACGTCGGTGCCGAGGCCGATCTGGGTGGTTCCGTCGGCGGACAGGGTCTGCTGCCACTTCCAGTCGAGGTAGCGCTCCTCGTACTGGCCGGCGCCCTTGTCCAGCAGGTTGACGAACTTGTCGGCCTGCTCGCGGAACTGGACGACGAACCCTTCGTCGATGGCGGCGATGTCGGCGGCGCCGGACCCGGCGATCAGCTTCTTCTGCAGGTCCTCGTGCTGGGCGTTGTACTCACCGGAGTTGAGGTTGATCCGCACGCCCGGGTTCTCCGCCTCGTACGCGGCCTTGAGGTCGTCGAGGCCGAAGTCGCCCCAGAACGCGATGGTCAGGGTGGTGCCGCCGTCGTCGCTGCCGCCACCGGGTTCGCCGCTGCAGCCGGCGATCAGCAACGCGCCGGCGGCGCCGACCGCCGCCGTACGTGTCCAAGGGGCCCAACGCCGCTTCATCCCATCCTCCGAACACACTTGGAGACGCTCCAGACATCGAGGAGCATCGACTGAACCGGGTAAGTTAAGCCACGGTACGAGCGACGTCAACGCATGTCAATGGCTGGTTAACGCCGTAGCCAACCCGTAACCTCGGTGCCCTCGGACGGGGTGGCCGCTGGGCCCGGCCGACACCGGATATCGTTTCGGGCAGCAGACTTAACCGGGCAAGGCCAGCCGAAACGAACCCCGAAGGAGCGCCGCCGGTGAAACGGCCGACCATCGCCGACATCGCCCGCCGAGCAGGCGTCTCGAAGGGCGCCGTCTCCTACGCGCTCAACGGCCAGCCGGGAGTGTCCGAGGCGACCCGGCAGCGGATCCTCGCCATCGCCGCCGAGATCGGGTTCAACCCCAACAGCGCCGCCCGCGCCCTGTCCGGAGCCACCGCCAACGCAGTCGGCCTGGCGCTGAGCCGCCCGGCCCGGATCCTCGGTATCGAGCCGTTCTTCATGGAGCTGATCAGCGGTGTCGAGGCCGAGTTGTCCGCCCGGTCGTACGCGCTGACCCTGCAGGTGGTAGCCGACACCGAGGCCGAGATCGCGGTCTACCGGCGCTGGTGGGGTGAGCGCCGGGTGGACGGCGTGTTCCTCTGCGACCTTCGGGTCGACGACGACCGGGTGCCGGCACTGGAGACGCTGCAACTGCCAGCGGTGGTGATCGGCGGCCCCGACCACACCGGCTCGCTGCCGAGCATCTGGTCCGACGACGCGTCGGCCCTGGTCGAGACGGTCGAGTACCTGGTCGCGATGGGGCACCGCCGGATCGCCCGGGTCGGCGGCCTGCCCGGACTACTGCACACCGAGATCCGCGCGGACGCGTTCACCGACGTCTGCCGCCGACTCGGCCTGAACCAGTGCGTCACGGTGCCGTCCGACTACACCGGAGAGGAGGGCGCGCGGGCGACCCGGCGGCTGCTCAGCACCGCGGCCCGCCCCACCGCGATGATCTACGACAACGACGTGATGGCGATCGCCGGCCTGGCGGTGGCCCAGGAGATGGGGCTGGCCGTGCCGGGTGACCTGTCGATCGTGGCCTGGGACGACTCGCCGCTGTGCCGGCTGGTGCATCCGCCGCTGACCGCGCTTGGCCGCGACATCCCGGCGTACGGTGCACACGCCGCGCGGCAACTGCTGGCGACGATCGCCGGTGAGCCGACGCAGGCGTACCAGGACGAGACGCCGCACCTGACCCCGCGGGGCAGCACCGCACCGCCACGTAACGGACAGTGAACCGGTTAAGTTTCCGAAACCTTGACGGCGCAAACACCAACAGATCTCGCCGCGTACCGTCAGGGTCTGCCCGACCCGCCGACCACCGCGGGTTATGCTCGGACCGGTCACGCGACTGGCGCAGCGAAGGTGGAACCGACCACCGGGGAGCGACCACCGACGTGCGCCGCGCGCCTGGGTGCACCGTCGACGGCACCGTCATGCCCGGGTCGCCCCGGCCGGCGGAGCCGCCCGACCCCAGGAGGGCACGTCGTGCACGTACCGCAGATCCCGCAACTGACCGCCACCGACCCCGAGCTCGCCGCCCTCGTCGAGGGTGAGGCCCGCCGCCAGCACGACAAGCTGCGCATGATCGCCTCGGAGAACTACGTCTCCGCCGCCGTGCTGGAGGCCAGCGGCACGGTGCTGACCAACAAGTACTCCGAGGGCTACCCGGGCCGGCGCTACTACGAGGGCCAGCAGTTCGTCGACCCGATCGAGACGCTCGCCGTCGAGCGGGCCAGGACGCTGTTCGGGGCGGCCCACGCCAACGTCCAGCCGTACTCGGGCTCCCCCGCCAACCTCGCCGTGTACCTCGCCTTTCTCTCCCCCGGCGACACCGTGCTGGGGATGTCGCTGCCGATGGGCGGGCACCTCACCCACGGCTGGTCGGTGTCGGCCACCGGCAAGTGGTTCAACTCGGTCCGCTACAACGTCTCCCGCGACACCGGCCGGATCGACTTCGACGAGGTACGTGACCTGGCCCGCCGCGAACGGCCGAAGGTGATCTTCTGCGGCGGTACGGCGGTGCCGCGGACCATCGACTTCCCGGCCTTCGCCGAGATCGCCCGGGAGATCGGCGCGGTGCTCGTCGCGGACATCGCGCACATCGCCGGCCTGGTCGCCGGCGGCGCGCACCCCTCGCCGATCGGCCACGCCGACGTGGTCACCACCACCACCCACAAGACGCTGCGCGGCCCGCGCGGCGCGATGATCCTCACCACCGAACAGCACGCCGCCGCGATCGACAAGGCAGTCTTCCCGGGCCTGCAGGGCGGCCCGCACAACCACACCACCGCCGGCATCGCCGTCGCGTTGCGCGAGGCCGACACCGACGACTTCCGCCGGTACGCCCACCAGGTGGTCGCCAACGCGAAGGCGCTGGCCGCCGCGCTGGTCGACCGGGGCTTCGAACTGATCTCCGGCGGCACCGACAACCATCTGATCCTGGCCGACCTGACCGGCAAGGGCGTCGCCGGCAAGCCGGCCGCGCAGGCGCTGGACCGGGCCGGGATCGAGCTGAACTACAACACGGTGCCGTACGACCCGCGCAAGCCGTTCGACCCGTCCGGCATCCGGCTGGGCACCGCCGCGCTGACCACCCGCGGTCTGACCGAGGTGCAGATGCCGCAGGTCGCCTCCTGGCTGGACGACGCGGTGACCGCGGCGGTCAAGGACGACGGCGCCGCCCTCGACCGGATCGCCGGGGAGGTCGCCGACCTGCTCGCCGGCTACCCGATGCCCGGCTACGCGGCCTGACCTGCGCCCATCCGCGTCTGACCTGCGCCGATCGGGTCAGTGCGACGGGGTGGGGAAGTCGGCGATGTACGCCTCGGTCCGCTCCGCAGGTGCGGGGCGGGCCAGGGCGTACCCCTGACCGAACCGGCAGCCGGCCACCTGCGCCTGGCTCACCTGCCCGTCCGTCTCCAGCCCTTCAGCAACGATTTCCAGCCCGAACCGCCGGCCGAGCCCAGCCACCGCCTCCAGCATCGGGTGGACGCTGTCCGGGCCGGCACCGGCGCCGGCGACCAGCGACCGGTCGATCTTGACGACGTCCAGCGGCAGCCGCCGCAGTTGGGCGATCGACGCCTGACCGGCGCCGAAGTCGTCCAACGCGATCCGCACCCCGTGCGCCCGCAGGTTCGCCAACTGCGCGAGGATCTGCGGATTCTCGGCGGCCGCCAACTCCTCGGCGACCAGCGACTCGGCCACCTCGACGACGAGCCGCTCCGGCCCGACACCCTGTGCGGCCAGCATGGCCAACAGGTCGGCTACGAAGGTGGTCGCGGCCATCTCGGCCGGGGCGACGTTGACCGACAGCCACAGCCCGTGCCCCTCCCGTGACCAGGACGCCAACTGCCGGCAGGCGGTAGCCCGCGCCCACCGGCCGATGTGGCCCAGCAGCGACAGTTCCCGGGCCACGGCGAGCAGCTCGGCCGGCAGCACCGTGCCGAGCACCGGGCTGCGCCAGCGCAGCAGCGCCTCGACCCCCACCGGTTTGCCGTCGACCAGGTCCACCACCGGCTGGTACACCACGTCCAACTCGCCCCGCTCGGCCGCACCCGGCAGCTCCCGCTCCAGATCCAGCCGCCGAACGAGCTGTTGCTCCAGGTAGGAGTCGTACCACTCGACCCGGTTGCGACCGAGCTGGCGGGCCCGGCGGCGAGCCAGATCCGCCCGGCGCAGCACATCGTCCGCCCCGGCGCCGCCGGCCACCTCGGCCATGCCGATGCTGGTCTGCAGCGCAACCACCGCGCCGGGCAGCTGGCACGGCTCGCGCAGCGCCGCGACCAGCCGCGCCCCGGTGCCGTACGCCAGCATCGGGCCGGCGACGGTGATCACCGCGAACTCGTCGCCGCTGAGCCGGGCGACCACATCGTCCGGCTCCACTGTGTCCCGCAGCCGCCGCCCCACCTCGACCAGCACCGCGTCGCTGGCCTCCCGCCCGTACTGCTCGTTGACGCCGACCAGGCCGTGCAGGTCGATGATCAGCAACGCACCGGGGTGGCCGGGCAGGTCCCGCTGGTTGGCGATCTGGCGCATCAGCTCCCGGCGGTTCGCCAACCCGGTCAACTGGTCGGTGAAGCCGAGCTTGTACAGCCGCCGCTCCAGGTGCACCCGCTCCCCCACGTCGCGTACGTGCACCACGAGCGCTCCGACCTCAGGCACCGTCCGCTGATCGGACACGGTGGACTCGGTGTCCCGCCACCGGCCGTGGCCGTCCCGTAGCCGGGCGGTGACCAGCGGGGTCCGGCCGGTCGGTACCAGCCGGCCGGTCACCACCCCGGTCAGCACCATGATCACCTCGGGGACGTCCTCGGGATGCATCAGCTCGATGAACGGTCGGCCGAGCACCTGCGCGTCGGCCAGCCCGAACAGCCGGGCGGCGGCCGGTGACTGCCACCGCACCCGCAGGTCGTCGCCGAGGGTCAGGGTGAGATCGTTGCCGCCGGAGACCAACGACCGGAAGTGCGCCTCCTGGATGCTCAGTCGCCGGGCGTAGGACCGCACGTCGGCCGCGGCCATCATCTCCCGGATCACCAGCGTCGGGATCACCGCGAGGCCGAGCAGGACCGACGTACGGTCGAACGACCCCTGGGCCGCCACGTGGTATACGGCCGCCAGCGCGGCCACCACCGCCGGAACTGTCACCAGTGGATACGCGGTGAGCCGGCCGCGCACCGGGGTGACCGGCCGCGAACCCGCGCGCTGCGCCCGCTGCGCCCCGATGACCAGCAGCAGCATGCCGCCGAGCGCCGGGGCCATCGCCAGGCACCAGAGCCAGCCCGCGGTGCCGTACGCGAAACAGACCGTCGGGGCGGCCAGTCCGATGAGCACCGCGCCGGAGCCGCCGCCGCAGTACAGCACCGCCGGGCGTTGCCGCCATACCGCCAGGGCGGTGACCGCGATGATCGATCCGGCCCCGATCACGCTCAGCTCGACGAAGAGCACGGCCGACGGCACGGTGTCGACCGGCGACAGCAGCCATCCGGCGAAGATCAGACTGATCCCCAGGCTCAGCCCGTCGACCACCCGCCGAAGGCGCAGCCGCCAGGTCTCGGCGATGCCCGGCAGCAGCAGAATCGCCGCGAGGTGACCGGCCAGGGCGAGGATGAGCCCGCTGAGCGCCAGGCCGGTCCGGGCCGCCGGCGGGCTGAAGGCGGCGACGCAGACTGCGGTGGCGCCGCCGACGCTGGTCACGGCGAGCAGGCCGGTTCCGCGACAGTCCCGGTATTCCCCGGTACGGGCGTGCGCGGTGACGGCCATCCGCGACAGCCGCCAACCGGGCATGCCGACGCCGAACAGCACCGCGCCGAGCATCGCGACCGGGACGGTCAGCAGGCCAACGGTGCCTGCGGTCAGCAGCAGCGCGGCGGCGCCGACCTGTGCGGGCAGGGTCCAGCCGGGGGGTTCGGCCCGGTGGGGGCGGGGACGGGTACGGGGTGGTTCGGGGAACGCCTCAGGCACGGTGGCCGTCGCCTCCACGGAAGGGGTCGGGGCACAGCTGGGCCGGGTCGGCCCTCTGTGCCGGTCACAACGAACCAGCCTGGCGCCGGGTTACGGGGCGGTCACCGAAGATTTCCGTCGGATTTCCGCCCCGGTGTACCCGGCCGGGTCTCGCGGCGCGCACCCGCCGGTGCCACCTGGCCTACCCGGCAGCCGACACTCACCGGCAGGATGCCAGGATTGTCGGATGAGTCGCAGGGTAACTGTCCGGTTCCGGCCGCACCAGGCGATCATGCTGGCGGCGGTGATCGCGTTCGTCGGGTCGCTGCCGCTGGCCGGTGCCCGCTGGTATCTGCTGCCGGTCCTGCTGCTGCCGCTGGCGATCGCGATCTGGGCGGTCCGCTCCGGAACCGATGCCGACCCGGCCGGGCTCCGGGTGCGGGCACTGATCGGCCAGCGCCGGATCGGCTGGTCGCGGGTGGCCGAGCTCGCGCCCGACCCGCAAGGCCGGGCGGTGGCCCTGCTCACCGACGGCGAGCAGGTACGGCTGCCCGCTGTGCGGGCAGCCGACCTGCCCCGGCTGATCGCTGCCAGCGGACAACCGCTGGCCCCGGCGACACCACCGCCAGCGGCACCACCGACCGACGAACCGGCCACGCCGACTCAATAGCCGTCCACCACCACGTTGTCCAGCGGCTCGCCCGCGACCAGCCGGGTGACCTGCCGACCTGCCAGGGCGTACGCGCGGGGCAGCAGACCGCGTACCGACCCGGCGATGTGTGGACTGATCACCACGTTCGGAAACCTCCATAGCGGATGGTCTGCGGGCAGCGGTTCGGGGTCCGTCACGTCGAGTACCGCGCAGATCCGGCCGGTCGACAGCTCGGCGGTGAGCGCCGTGGTGTCGACCACCGGGCCACGGGCGGCGTTGACGAGCAGCGCACCGTCACGCATCGCGGCCAGCGTGGCCGCGTCGACCATCCCCCGGGTCCGGTCGGTCAGCGGAACGATCAGCACCACGATGTCGGCGTACGGCAACAGGGCTGGCAGCTCGTCGACGCCGTGCACCTGTTCCGCCGGCCGGGCGGTACGAGCCACCAGTGTGAACTCCACCTCGAACGGGGTCAGTCGGGCGCGCAGCGCGGCACCGATCGATCCGGCACCGACGATGAGGACCCGCTTGCCGGCCAGCTCGTCGGTCGGGGCGAACCGCTCGTACGACCATTCCCCTCGGGTCTGGGCCCGGATGAAGCCGGCGAAATCGCGGACGTGGGTGAGGATCGCGGCGGCAATCCACTCCGCCGTCGACGAGTCGTGCACCCCGCGCGCGTCGCAGAGCGTCAAATGCTGCGGCAGCCGCCCCACCCAGGCATCGGCACCCGCGGACAGCAACTGCACCACCTGAAGGTCCGGCATCTTGCCGGCCAGCTCCGCCGCTCCGGGCCGGGCCAGGAACGGAGGCACCCAGAACCGCACGCCGGCGGGGTCGGACGGCAGCTGAGTGATGTCGGCGGCGACCTCGACGGTCACCTCGTCAGGCAGCCGGCCGAGTAGTTGTCGGCCGTGTGCGTGGGGGATCCAGACTTTCACCGGTCCGACGATAGCGGGCCTTCCGGGTCCGGCCCGCCCAGGCCGGACATCACATGATCATCCGGTACGAGGCCCCGCAAGGCAGCGGCTCACTACTTGCGAGTATGTTACTCGTTCGACGCCGCCTTGTCGATCAGACCACATCGTTCAATGTTCTTGTTCGAATCCTGGCTCCCGGATGCACGCCTTACGACGGCACGGGTGAATGGGCAGGAAAGTGGCACGGCGGTCAGGCCGGTTCGTAGGTCATGCAGTCGGCCGTCTCCCGGCTCGGCCCGACCCGGATCGCCGGCGCCCGACACTCCAGCTCGGCATTGAACCGGCAGTCGGCACGCTTGCAGGCGCCAACCTGGGCGATCACCGCGTCGAGGCCGCCCTTGGACGAGATGTCGAAAAAGGTGGTGCAGCTGGCGCTGTCCGCCTCGGTGCCGATCGTGATGGCGAAGGCGTGACAGCCCTCGTGCTGGTTGTACGCGCACTCCACGGCGGTGCACTCCTGCACCCGGGGCATCTCCATCATCGCGGTCATGGTGGTCCTCCTAGCTCGGCAGCATCCGGCAGTGGCGTCATCGTCACTGTGGAGAACTGTAGTCCACTACGACGGAATATATGGCGCGTATTCAATTCTCGCAATTTTGGAAACCCTTACCTAACACCGCCCGATGCCATTTGGCTACCCTTACCTAAGTGCTCCGGGGATGCCGTCGGATGCGGATGTCCGGCAGCGGGCTAGTCTGGTGCGGGTGAACGCTTGCCCGCCGTACCGCCGCTCGTCGCGCCGCCCTACCGCCGCGACCACAGCGACCGCCGCCGCCAGCCTGACCGCCCTGCTGCTCGCCGGCGGCTGCGCGTTCGGCGAGCCGGAGCCGGACCAGGCCGGCGCGCCCCCAACTTTCCCCGCCCCGACCGAGACACCGACCGGCGGCGGCGTCGATCAGCAGGTGGCCGTCACCGTGCTGGCCAGCGGACTGGCGGTGCCGTGGGGGGTGACGTTCCTGCCGGACGGTGCCGCGCTGGTCACCGAACGGGACAGCGCCAGGATTCTGCAGGTCGGGCCCGGTTCGACCCCGGACGGGCTGGACGTCACCGAGGTGCAGATCATCGACCAGGTCGACGGCGGCGGTGAGGGCGGGCTACTCGGCATCACCGTCTCCCCCGAGTACGCCACCGACGAGACGGTGTTCATCTACTACTCCACCGCCGAGGACAACCGGATCGCCCGACTGACCCTGGGCGACGAACCGGAACCGATCGTCACCGGCATTCCGCTCTCCGGCATCCACAACGGCGGCCGGCTCGCCTTCGGGCCCGACGGTTTCCTCTACGCCACCACCGGCGACGCCTCGGACACCGGCCTGTCCCAGGACCAGGAGAGCCTCGGCGGCAAGATCCTGCGGATGACGCCGGACGGCGAGCCGGCCCCCGGCAACCCGTTCCCCGACTCGCTGGTCTGGTCGCTGGGCCACCGCAACGTGCAGGGCATCGCCTGGGACGCCCAGGACCGGCTGTACGCCACCGAGTTCGGCCAGAACCTGTGGGACGAGATCAACCTGATCGAGCCGGGCGAGAACTACGGCTGGCCACAGGTCGAGGGCGAAGGCGACGACGGGCGATTCGTCGACCCGCTGGTCGTCTGGCCGACCGAGGAGTCCTCCTGCTCCGGGGCGGCCGTGGTGGACCGGATCCTGGCCGCCGCGTGCCTGCGCGGCGAACGGCTATGGCTGGTTGAGCTGACCGAGTCCGGTACGGTCTTCGGCCAGCCCCGCGCGTTGCTCACCGGAGAGTACGGTCGACTACGCACCGTCGTGCAGGCACCGGACGGCTCGGTCTGGGTGACCACCTCGAACCAGGACGGCCGGGGCGAACCGGCCCCGGAGGATGACCGTATCCTTCGGCTGGTCTTCGCCGACGGCGGAGCCGGGCGCAGCTGACTTACCCGCCTCCCCACCCTCGATCAGACAGGCATCATCTCACCATGAGCGACGAGCAGACGGCCGACCGGAGCCGTCCCGGCCAGCAGCCGGGCCGTCCGGATCAGCAGCCGGGCCGCCCCGGGCGACGGCTGGCGCGCGCCGGGCGGCGGCTCGGCTCGGTCAGCCGTACCGCTGGTCGCGGATTCGGGCGGGCCGCGCGGTCCCGGGCGACCCGGCGGATCGGCGTGGCGCTCGCGGTCGTCGCGGTGAGTCTGGCCGGGGTCGTCATCGGAGTCCTGCTCGGGGCCCGTGCCGACGTCGACATCGGCCCGTTCCGGGCCGAGATGTCGGTGACTCCCGCGGTGGACGGCGGCACCACCATGGCCATCCCGCCGCTCGGCGCGCTGCACGTGGACAGCCACGAAGGGCCGGTCCAGCTCTCCATCCGGCTCGGCTCCCTCGACCAGGTCCGCACCCTCGCCCTGCTCGACGACCCGAATGCGATCACCCGGGCCAGTCACACCGTGGTCAGCGACGTCACCGAGGGTGTACTGCGTCTCGGAATCCGTACCATCGCCGTCGCCGTCCTGACCACGTTGGTCCTCGCCGCGCTGATCTTCCGCGACACCCGCCGGGTCGCCTGGTCCGGCACCCTGGCGCTGCTGATCACCGGCGGCAGCATCGGCGTCGCGGCGGCGACCATCCGACCGGAGGCGATCGAGGAGCCACGGTACGAGGGCCTGCTGGTCAACGCCCCGGCGGTGGTCGGTGACGTGCAGCGCATCGCCACCAACTACAGCCAGTACGCCGAGCAACTGCAGCACATCGTCAGCAACGTCAGCCGGATCTACACCACCGTGTCCACGCTGCCCGTCTACCAGGCGGCCGAGGGCAGCACCCGGGTACTGCACGTGTCGGACATGCACCTCAACCCGACCGGCTGGCCGGTGATCCGCACCGTGGTCGAGCAGTTCGACATCGACGTGGTGATCGACACCGGGGACATCACCGACTGGGGCAGCGAGCCGGAGGCGAACTACGTCGCCCCGATCGCGCAGTTGGAGGTGCCGTACGTCTACATCCGGGGCAACCACGACTCGATCCGCACCCAGGAGGCGGTAGCCGGCCAGCCGAACGCGGTCGTGCTCGACAACGAGGTCACCGAGGTGGCCGGGCTGACCATCGCCGGCATCGGCGACCCCCGGTTCACCCCGGACAAGCAGACCAGCCCCGCTGACGGTGGTCTGTCCAAGCCGGCCACCGACCAGGTGATCGGGGTCGGCGAGCAGCTCGCCGCGACGATCCGGGGCACCGGCGAACCGGTCGACATCGCCCTGGTGCACGACCCGGTGTCCGCCGGCCCGCTGTCCGGCACCTGTCCGCTGGTGCTGGCCGGGCACACCCACAACCGGGAGGTCCGGATGCTCGCCGAGATTCCCGGCGAGCAGCCGACCCGGCTGATGGTGGAGGGTTCGACCGGCGGGGCCGGACTGCGCGGCCTGGAGGGCGAGGAGCCGACGCCGCTGGCCTTGACGGTGCTGTACTTCGACGCCGAGCGCCAGTTGCAGGCGCACGACGATATCCGGGTCGGCGGCACCGGCCAGGCGCAGGTCACTCTGGAACGGCACGTCATCGCCGGCGCGGAACCGGAGCCAGACCCGTCGCCATCGCCGATTCCTACCGCCGGTCCGTCCGCGACCCCGACTACCACTCAGTCCGCGACCCCGGCACCCAGCCCGTCCTGAGCCCGCGCCCACCCCCGGCAGAGCCTCACCGGCACCCCGGCCCGCGCCGCCAGCCAGGATCGCGCGGCCTATTCGTTTGGGCCTGAGCCTCGATCCACCGACGCGGTTGCCGCTGAATGTTGGTTGATCATTTCTGTATTGGGTGGTGCGGCGGGCGTGAGGGAGTCGCCGATCACGTGATCGGCTTGCTCCGAGGGTGAGTGTTCGGGGTGGAACGGGATTGTGGCCTGTGGTCGGGCCGCCTGGTTTCGGCTGGTGGGGTGTGGTCAGCCGGGTGCCGGCTGGACGGCGGTGAACAGGTTGTCGAACGCCGCCTGCCAGGGCCAGTACTCGGGCAGGTGTAGGTGGATGGTGCGGGCCCGGTGGGCGAGGCGGGCTGCGACGGTGATGATCCGGGTCCGGATGGTGGCGGGTCTGGCGGTCGACCAGGTGCCCGCGGCGAGGTGTCCGGCGGCGCGGGTGAGGTTGTGCGTGATCGCGGCGCAGGTCAGCCAGGCGTCGTTGGCGCTGAAGTGTCCGGAGGGCAGGTGGGCGAGGGGGCCGGCGATCAGGTCGGCGTTGACCTGCTCGATGATCGCGTGTTGCCGGTGCTGGGCTTCGGCCTGTACGAGGGTGTACGGGCTGTCGGTGAACACGGCGTGGTACCGGTAGGTCGGTAGGAGTTCGTCCTGGCCGGGGATCTGTTGCGGGTCGTCGCGGCGGACGCGGCGCACGATCAGCCGGGCGGTCGCCTCGTGTCGGGTGCCGGCGAACGCGGTGTACGTGGTTTCGGCGATCTGCGCGTCGGAGATCCACCGGCCGGCGTCTTCGTCCCGGACGGCCTGCGGATAGGTGATGTCGACCCACTGGTCGGCGGCGATGCCGTCGCACGCGGCGCGGATCTTCGGGTCGATGCGGCAGGTGACCGAGAACCGCACGCCACGACGCCGGCAGCCGCTGATCACCGTCTTGGCGTAGAACGCCGAGTCCGCTCGCACCATGATCTCCCCCGAAGCGCCGCATGCCCGGGCGGTCGTGATGGCCTCGGCGATCATGGTGGCGGCGCCCCGGGACGAGCCGGCGTTACCCGACCGCAGCCTCGTGGCGGCGATCACCGGCGCGGACAGCGGGGTGGACAGCGTCGCGACCAGGGGGTTGTAGCCGCGCAGGTAGACGTTGTAGCCGCCGACCTTGGCGTGGCCGAACCCGATGCCCTGCTTCTGCTTGCCGTACACCCGCCGCAGCATGGAGTCGATGTCCACGAAGCACAGGGTGTCGGCGCCGGTCAGGATCGGTGCCCGGCCGGTCAGACCGATCAGGGTGTCGCGGGCGGCGGCCTGTAACTGCCGTACGTGCCCGTGGGTGAACGTACGCAGGAACGACCCGAGCGTCGACGGCGCGTACACGCTGCCGAACAGCGACCGCATGCCACCGTGCCGGGCGATGTCGAGGTCGTCGATGCTGTCCGCGCCCGCGAGCATCCCCGCCACGACCGTGGCGACCTTCCCGGCGGGGTTCGCGCCCTTGTCCGTCGGCAGCCGCACCCGGTCGGCGACCGCGTCATGCAGACCGGCCTGCTCGGCCAGGCGCATCACCGGAACGAGACCGGCACACGACACCAGATTCGGATCGTCGAACGTCGCGCGCACCACCGGCGCGTCCTGGCGTATTCTCACCTGCGAGGTGCCCTCTCGAACCGAGCGATAGAAGCGTCAGAACTCCTATCCTTCCAGTTCAGAGGGCACTTTCTATAGCCGGGGTCCTGCCGGTCCGACCTTCATCGGTGGATCGAGGCTGAGGTACCAGTGGAGCTTGATGCCGGAGGTGCATCTTGGTGCACCTGTGGCATCAGGTCGTGAAAGGGCACCTTGGTCCCGGGAGCCGGCCCTGGCCGGATGACCGCGCCGGGGCGGCGCAGCGCCGCCGCGCGGACCATCACCATCATCATCTGGCCGTCCCGGTTGCCGTGCAGTCGGATGCCGAGCAGGTGAATCCATTCGATGTTCGGGTGGGCGGCCTCGGCGCGGACGTGGATGACCCGCAGCCGCAGCGCTCCGTCTCCGTTGAGATAGTCGGACCCGCCGATCTCGATGACGTCCCACGGCTGCACCAGCGGCGATCTTGTCGACTCAGTCATCGCCACCTGCCCCGGTGGTCGGGTCAGCGGTGAGCCAGATGCCGACCGAGGCGAGCAGCCGACGAATGGTCCGGGCGGCGTCACCGTCGTACCGGTCCAGGTAGGCCACCGCGAGCCGCAGCCCCGGACAGACGATCGTGCCGCAGCGCGGACACCCGGTCACCGGGTCGGGCAGGTGCATCGCGGCCAGGTGCCGGGCGCGGGCGATCACCGGGTGGTTGACGTAGCCGGGCACGGCGCTGCCGGTCGGCACCGACATCCAGCCGAGTACGCCGTGCCGGCGCAATTGATCTTTGTCATTCATTTTTGCGCCATGCGTCCCCCATCGGGACAACAATGGACGCCTTCTCGAATTTCCCACTCCTCCACCCTGGACTTCCCCGCCTCACATATGGAAGATGGGCTTTGTCCTCGTAGCAGCAACATCCGTCACGGGGCAACCTCTGCCCACCACAAAGCAATTCTGTAGAGAGCTGGAGGAAACGAATGTCTGGAGCAGCGAGCGCATATCTGATAGCGGAGCTCCGCCGCCGCCGCGAGTTGGCCGGGCTCACCCAGGAGCAGTGGGGCGCCGCCCTGCACTGGTCGGCCCAGCACGTCAGCGCGGTCGAGCGCGGTGCCCGGCCGATCCGGCTCGACTACCTGGCCACCATCGACCGGGTCTTCAACTGCGACTACTCGACCCTCTGGGAGCTGCTGCTGCGCACCGAGCGGGCCCCGGTCTGGCTGCGCCCGTGGCTGGAGCACGAGCGGGAGGCGATCATGCTGCGCTGGTACGAGCCGCTGCTGGTGCCCGGCCTGCTGCAGACCGAGGCGTACGCCCGCGTCGTCCTCACCCATGCCGGAGTGGCGATCGACGACGTCGACACCACCGTCGGCGACCGGCTCGGCCGGCAGGAGATCCTGCACCGGGCCGAGCGGCCGTGCCGCTTCGTCGGGGTGATCGACGAGGCGGTGCTGACCCGGGCGGTCGGCGGCCCGGCGGTGATGCGTGAGCAGGTCCTGGCGCTGATCGCCGCCTGCGACCGGCCCAACGTCTCGATCCAGGTGGTGCCGGCCGGGGTCGGTGCCTACCCGGGGCTGAACGGCCCGTTCATTCTGGCCAGCCTGGACGGCCGGGCGGCCGGCTTCGTAGACGGGCCGTTGGAGGGCCAGACCATCGAGTTGGAGGCCGATCTGACCAGACTGGAGCATGCCTGGGAGTCGCTGCGGGAGTACGCTCTGCCCAGCGAGCAGTCCGTGGCGTTGATGCAGGAGGCAGCCGACAGATGGGCATGACGACCGATCCTCGACCGGCCTGGCGGACCAGCAGCCGCAGCAACGGCACCGGCGGCGCCTGTGTCGAAGTCGCCGACAACCTGCCCGGCCGGGTCCTGGTCCGCGACAGCAAGGACCGCACCGGCGGCACCCTCACCTTCTCCCCCACCGCCTGGCGGACCTTCGTCGACCACCATCAGCGGTAGATGACGCGAGCCGCGTCGGGCAGTGCCCGACACGGCTCGTCCGCTGTGGTTGGCCGCGCACCTGCCTCAGCCCTGTGCGCCGAGGCGGGACAGGATCAGCTCCCGGACGGTACGCGCGTCCGCCTGGCCCCGGGTCGTCTTCATCACCGCGCCGACCAGCGCACCGGCCGCCGCGACCTTGCCGTCGCGGACCTTCGCCGCGATGTCCGGGTTGGCGGCGATCGCCTCGTCGACGGCGGCGGTCAACGCACCGGTGTCGGAGACCACCTCCAGGCCGCGCGCGGTCATCACCTCGGTCGGCGTGCCTTCCCCGGCGGCCACCGCCTCCAGGACGGTACGGGCCAGCTTGTCGTTGAGCTTGCCCGAGTCGACCAGCCCCTGCAGTTCGGCCACGTGCGCCGGGGTAACCCCGAGCGCGGCCAGCTCCACACCGGACTCGTTGGCCCGGCGGGCCAGCTCACCCAGCCACCACTTGCGGGCGCCGGCCGGGGTGGTGCCGGCGGCGATGGTCTGCTCGATCAGCTCGACCGCCCCGGCGTTGACCACCGACTGCATGTCGTGGTCGGTCAGCCCCCACTGCTCCTGCAGCCGCTTGCGGTGCACCCGGGGCAGCTCCGGCAGGGCCGCCTTCAGCTCGGCCACCCAGGCGGCGTCCGGGGCGAGCGGCACCAGGTCCGGCTCCGGGAAGTAGCGGTAGTCGGTGGCGGTCTCCTTGGACCGGCCCGACGTGGTGTCGCCGCTGTCCTCGTGGAAGTGCCGGGTCTCCTGCACGATCCGGCCACCGGCGTCGAGCACCGACGCCTGGCGCAGCATCTCCGCGCGTACCGCCCGCTCCACCGACCGCAGCGAGTTGACGTTCTTGGTCTCGGTGCGGGTGCCCCACTCGGTCTGCCCGACCGGGGTCAGCGAGGTGTTCACGTCGCAGCGCAGCGAACCCTGCTCCATCCGTACGTCGGACACGCCCAACGAGCGGATCACGTCCCGCAGCTCGGTGACGTACGCGCGGGCCACTTGCGGTGCCCGGTCCCCGGTGCCGGGGATCGGCTTGGTGACGATCTCCACCAGCGGGATACCCGCCCGGTTGTAGTCGACAAGCGACTCGGTCGCACCGTGAATGCGCCCGGTCGCGCCGCCGACGTGCAGCGTCTTGCCGGTGTCCTCCTCCAGATGCACCCGCTCGATGCCGATCCGCACCAGCTCGCCGTCGACCTCGACGTCGAGCCAGCCGTCCACGCACAGCGGCTCGTCGTACTGGCTGATCTGGTAGTTCTTCGGCATGTCCGGGTAGAAGTAGTTCTTCCGGGCGAACCGGCACCAGTCGGCGATCGAGCAGTTCAGTGCCAGCCCGATGCGGATCGTCGCCTCGATCGCCGCCTTGTTCGCCACCGGCAACGAGCCGGGCAGGCCCAGGCAGACCGGGCAGACCTGGGTGTTCGGCTCGGCGCCGAACCCGGTCGGGCAGCCGCAGAACATCTTCGTGTTGGTGCCCAGCTCGACGTGCGTCTCCAGGCCGATCACCGGCTCGTAGCGGGCGACGACATCCTCGTACGTGGGCAACGCGGTCGTGCTCATCTCACAGCTCCAACTCTCGGCGCGGCACCGACCGCACCAGCCTAGTGTCCACCTGGGTTCCGCTCATCGACCCGGCCGGTAACCGAGTGCCACGAGAGCCTGCCGGGTGTCGTCCCACCACCGCCGGTACGCCGGTACCTGCTGCAGCCTTTCCAGATCCACCAGCTCGCCAAGCTGGCCGAGGTGGTCCCCGACTGACCGGCTGACCCGGCGCGTCACGTCGTTGAGCACTTTCTTCGGGTCGGCGATCTGCTCCACCTGACGAGGGCTCCCGGGGAGCCCCATCTCGACATCGGTCCACTGGACACCGAGGGCGTTGCGCAGTGCCTGCCCGTCGGCGAGCAGCCAGGCCTCGGTCTCCCGGACCGGGACGACCGCGACGAGTTGCTCCCGGCGGTCGGCCCAACGCTTCCGGAGCGGTTCCAGCCACTCCCGGTGTACCCGTTCAGCGTTCGCACCCTGGTCTCGGTGAAAGAAGACAATCGTGAAGGCGCCGTCGCTGCGGTCGGCCAAGCTGATCACATCACCGATACCTGCCGGGCCGGACCGGGCCCGCAACGGTTGTACGTCGGCTACGTACACCGTTTCATCGAACTCGGTCAGGCACAGTCCTTCCAGTGAGCGTGCCAGCAGCCGGGGCAGGAAGCGGTCATCGCTGAGGCCTTCGGAGATCAGTGCGGTCGAGAGGTAGCGCATCAGCGATCCAGCGTCTCCAGGACCTCGAATTCGGCAATCTCTGCCTTGGTGACCACACCGCTGGGATCTTCGAGATCCAACGCAAGCTGATCACCACCGATCAGGCGGCTACGGGTGATCCGGCTGCGCGGTTCGCCCCTGCGCACCCGGGTCACCACGTCCAGGTAGACCGCATGGAGCCGTCCCCCGTCCTCGCCGCGTTCCAACGCCCGCAAGATCGCAGGCGAGTGGCTGCTCAGGATCAACTGGGTCAATCGATTGCCGTCTGCTTCGTCGCGCGACTCCAACGACCGTTCGACCAGGGCCCGCAGGTACCGCACGAACTGGGCGAGCCGTTGCGGGAAGATGCCGTTCTCCGGCTCCTCGAAGCAGATCAGCCCGGCACCACGGGGGTCGTAGAGTGCTGCGAGCAACGCGATCGCGCGCAGCGTCCCGTCGGACGCGACCCGGGCCGAGAACGGTGCCTCGTCGCGGGTGACGACCTCGACCTGCCGCTGCCGACGCGCCTCGTCCTCGGCGAGACGGACCCCGACTACTCCCGGTATCACTTCGGATACGTCGGCGGAAAGGTCGTTCAACGCGCCCTCCGGTCGGTCCTCGGTGCCCGTCGCGGCGGCCAGGTAGCGCAGCGTGTTGGCCAGGTGGGCACCGTTGGGCGCGAGGCTGTCCGGGTCGTCATAGGAATCGGGGGTACGCAGCGCACTGGGATCGAGGTGCAGCAGTCGCCACGACTGAAGCTCCCGCTTCAGCGCGTACAGCAGCGGGAAGTCCGTGGCGGTGGTCAGGCTGGACAGCACGGTTGCGGTCGCCGCTGTCGCCGGCAGTTTCCGTTTGCGGCCCTGGTTGCCCTGCTGCCGGATGCTGAAAATCGCACGCCCCTGCTCATCGCGCTCGGTCTCCAGCAGTTCCCGACCGCCCCCGCGATAGCTGGCCACCTGCTTCCATCGCGGGATCAGTGCCCGCAACGCAGCGTCGTCGGACTTAGGAATCCGGTACGCCGCCTCCCGTACCACGTACGGCCGACGGGTCCCGCTGCTGCTGGTGAGTCGTAGCTCGACCGCAAGCTCGTAACGCAGCCGAGAGTGATTCACTTCGGCCGTATCACCGAATGCGTCGGTCACCGACGACCCCAGCAGCACCTCGACGGCGAAGGTCATCACCGGCATCTGGCTGCCGTCGGTGTGCCGATGGAACAGATCGGGTACTTCCCCGCGCATCTGCTGAGCGGCCTCCAGCAGCCCATCATCGGCGAGCCGGGACAGGAACTGGATCGCGTCGAACAGGTTCGACTTGCCGGCCGCGTTCCGCCCGATGATCACGAGAAACGGCGGCACGTCCAGCGTGAAGTCGCGGAACGACTTGAAGCCGTCGATCTCGATCCGGGTCAGCACGTCGCGGCTCAGAGCTCCGGCGGGGTGAGGGTGCCGACCGCCGACTCCAGGGCCGCCGCGACCCGGTACATCCGGTCGTCGGCCATCGTGGGCGCCATCATCTGCAACCCGACCGGCAGCCCGTCGGCCAGCCCGCACGGCACCGAGATGGCCGGGCCGCCGTACAGGTTGGTCGGGATGGTGAACAGGTCGGCCAGGTACATCTGGTACGGGTCGGCGGTGCGCGCCCCGAGTGGGAACGCCACGAACGGCGTGGTCGGCGAGATCAGCACGTCGACCTGCTCGAACGCGGCGGTGAAGTCGCGGGTGATCAAGGTACGGACCTTCTGCGCCTGCCCGTAGTAGGCGTCGTAGTAGCCGCTGGACAGCGCGTAGGTGCCGAGCATGATCCGCCGCTTGACCTCCGGCCCGAAGCCCTGGTCGCGGGTCAGCGACATGACCTCTTCCAGCGACCGGTTGCCGTCGTCGCCGCTGCGCAGCCCGTACCGGACGCCGTCGTAGCGGGCCAGGTTGGACGAGCATTCGCTCGGCGCGATCAGGTAGTACGCCGGTAGCGCGTAGTCGAAGTGCGGGCAGGAGACCTCGACGACCTCGGCCCCGAGCTTGGTCAGCGCGTCGACCGCGTCGCGGAACGCGGCCAGGACGCCCGGCTCGACGCCCTCGCCGGTGGCGAACTGGGTGACCAGGCCGAGGCGCACCCCGGTCAGGTCACCGGAGGCACCAGCACGGGCCGCCTCGACGACCGGCGGCACGGCGGCCGGGATCGAGGTGGAGTCATGCGGGTCGTGGCCGGCGATCGCCTCGTGCAGCAGCGCCGCGTCGAGCACCGTCCGGGCGCACGGGCCAGGGGTGTCCAGCGAGGAGGAGAAGGCGATCAGCCCGTACCGGGAGGTGCCGCCGTAGGTCGGCTTGGCGCCGACGGTGCCGGTGACCGCGCCCGGTTGGCGGATCGAGCCGCCGGTGTCGGTGCCGATCGCCAGTGGAGCTTCGTACCCGGCGACCGCGGCCGCGCTGCCACCGCCGGATCCGCCCGGGATCCGGGTCAGGTCCCACGGGTTGTACGTCGGCCCGTACGCCGAGTACTCGGTCGACGAGCCCATCGCGAACTCGTCCATGTTGGTCTTGCCGAGGATCGGCATGCCGGCGGCGCGCAGCCGGGCGACGATCGTCGCGTCGTACGGTGGCCGCCAGCCGTCGAGGATCTTCGACCCGGCGGTGGTCGGTACGCCCTTGGTGGTGACGACGTCCTTGACCGCGATCGGTACGCCGGCCAGCGGGCCGAGCGGCTGCCCGGCGGCGCGGGCGGTGTCGACGGCCTGCGCGGCGGCGAGCGCCCCGTCGGCGTCGACGTGCAGGTAGGCGTGCACCCGCTCGTCGACGCCGGCGATCCGGTCCAGGTGGGCGCGGGTCACTTCGACGGCGCTGGTGTCGCCGGCGGCGATCAGCCCGGCCAGCTGCGCGGCGGTCATCCCGGTGAGTTCGGACATGGTTCAGACCTCCTCGTCCAGGATGCGCGGCACCCGGAACCGGCCGTCCTCGGCGTCCGGGGCGGCGGCGAGCGCGGCGTCGCGGTCCAGGCCGGGGATGACGACGTCGTCGCGCAGCACGTTGGTCAGCGGCACCGAGTGCGAGGTGGGCGGGATGTCGTCGGCGGCGACCTCGCCGATCCGGGCCACGGACTGCAGGATGACGTCGAGCTGGCCGGCGAACGTCGCCAGTTCGTCCTCGGTCACGGCCAGCCGCGACAGTCGCGCCAGGTGCGCGACCTCTTCGCGGGAGATGGCGGCCATCTGCGCCCCCTTCGTACGGTGATCGAACGGTTGGCCCGGGATCCTCGCTCAGCGTGGCTCAGCGGGCCGGACCCGACGAGTCTATTTCTCCGGCGGGTCAGCCGAGTCATCGGGCACGCCGGCCGGGACGGCGCGCGGGCCGGGGACCAGTGGACGGTACCGGGCCAGCCAGCTGACCAGCTCGTCGGCGGGCATCGGCCGGGCGTAGAACCAGCCCTGGGCGACGTGGCAGCCGAGCGCGGACAACCGTCGCCAGGACGCGTCGTCCTCGACGCCTTCGGCGACGACCCGCAGCCCGAGCGCCCGGGCCAGCTCGATCACCGAGCGGACGATGGCCGCGTCGTCGGTGTCGGCGGCCATGCCGAGGACGAACGAGCGGTCGATCTTGACTTCGGACAGCGGCAGCCGGCGCAGGTGCTGCATGGACGAGTAGCCGGTGCCGAAGTCGTCCAAGGCGATCGCCACCCCGATCGCGTCCAGCCGGGAGATGGTAGCCAGCACCCGCCGGGGGTCGGCCATCAGCGCCCCCTCGGTGATCTCCAACTGGAGTTGCTCCGGTGACAGGTTGAAGCGGGTGAGCCGGTCGGAGATCTGCTCGGCGATCTCGCCGGTGTGCAGGTCCCGGACGCTGACGTTGACCGCTGCCCGCAGGGTGATCCCGGCGGCGGCCCACTTGGCGATCTGCTCGACGACGTCGTCGACGACCCGGCGGGTGAGCAGGCGCATCACGGCGCTCTGCTCGGCGACCTTGATCAACTCTTCCGGGTCGACCATGCCCCGGCGCGGATGCCGCCAGCGCAGCAGCGCCTCCACCCCGACCACCTCGCCGGTCGCGATCTCCACCTGCGGCTGGTAGTACATGGTGATCTCGCCGACGTCGTCGACCTCCCGACCGGAGTCGGCCGCGTGCGCGCCGTTGACGTCGAGTACGCGACGCAGGTCGGCGAGGAGGCTGAGCCGTTCCGGCGTGTTGTGGTCCGACTCGGCCGCGTAGACGGCGGTGCCGTCACCGGTGTCCTTGGCGTCGTACATCGCGACGTCGGCGTGCTGCAGCAGGGTGGCGAAATCCCCACCGTGCTCGGGGTAGAGGGCGATGCCCACCGAGCCGCCGACGTCCAGCGGCAGCCCGTCCAGGGCGACCGGCTCGGCGAGCGCGGTCACCACCTGATCGGCGATCTCCCGCGCCTCGTCCGCGCCGGTGAGCCGGGTGGCCAGGATGGCGAACTCGTCGCCGCCGAGCCGGACCACCAGGTCCTGCGGCCGGACCACCATGGCCAGCCGCAGCCCCACCTCGACCAGCAGCCGGTCGCCGACCAGATGCCCGAGTGCGTCGTTGACCCGTTTGAACCGGTCCAGGTCAAGCAGCAGCAGCGCCATCCGGGAGTCCGGCGCTCCGCGCCGCAGCGCGTCGGCGTGTGCCGGCACCTGGTCAGCGATCTCGACGATCAGCGCCTTGCGGTTGGCCAGCCCGGTCAACGGGTCCAGCCGGGCCGACCGTTCCTGCTCGCTGGCCAGCGCGGCCATCCGGTAGACCGCGTACAGCGGCACCAGCACGAGGGGGATCAGCGCCGGGTCGACCTGTGCGGCGACCACCAGCACCGGCCCGAGCAGCAGCAGCGATCCGGTGGAGGACAGCTCGAAGCCGATGCCACGGCGGGCTGACCGCCACCACCGGCCGCCGAAGCGCAGCCGGATCGCCAGGGTGACCGTGCCGTAGTTGACCGCCGACCAGGCCGCCGCCGCGCCGACCGCCACTGCGACGTCGCTCCAGGCCAGCTCCGCGGTGCCGGCGAAGGCGCCCGGCCCGGCCAGCCCGGCCACCGCCGCTGCGGCGGCGAGCGCCAGCGCGTACTGCGAACTGTTGAACAGGGCCCGCCACGGCACGTGCCGGGCCCGCCAGGCGAAGACCGCCACCGCGACGGCCTGCACCGCGACCGCCGGGCCGAGGCCCCAGGCGAGCAGGATGGCGAAGGTGAAACAGACCGACGGAAAGACTTCGGACCGGCGCCGCCGGCCCGGTGGGGTGAACGGTCGGGCGTCGCCGACCACCGCGAGCAGGGCCATCAGCCAGAATGCCGCCGGCAGGTCGAGAATCTGGGCGGGCAGGTCCAGCAACGGTACGGCACAGACGGCGAGCGCGGCGGCGGTCACGCCGCCGACAAAGCCGAAGAACCCAGGGGCGCGTTCCGAAGGAACGGAGTTCCGCAATGCCGCGGCCTCCATCTGCCCTCCCGTCGCGCTCCCGTGGCCCGCTTCGCCGGCTCGGCATGAGCCGGGCGTCCCGCCGACGTCCTACACCTTAAGGACGGACGGCCCGCAGGTCAGGAGCGAAGCGCGGTCGTGACTGATTTGAGACGCGGTCGGCGAATGCCCCACGCGGGATTCCTGACCGCGTCGCGAAATGGCGTCCGCCAATTGTCGGGGCTCCGGCGAGGGTCCGGGTCGACCGACGCCGGGTCGCCGCTAGCTGGCGGCGGCGGGCTCGGCCGTATCGGCAGGCTGGACAGGATCGGCGGTACCGGCGGACTCGGCCGGCTGGTCCGGTTCGTTGACGGCGACCGCCCGGGCCGCGTCCTGCCCCTCCTCGAGAAGCGCGCCGAAGCCTGCCTCGTCGAGCACCGGGACACGCAGTGCGATGGCCTTGTCGTACTTCGATCCCGGGCTGTCGCCGACCACCACGAAGCCGGTCTTCTTCGACACCGACCCGCTGACTTTGCCGCCGCGGGACTGCACCGCCTCGGCCGCCTCGTCACGGGAGTAGCCGGTGAGTGAACCGGTGATCACGACGGTGACGCCAGCCAACGGGCGCGGCGCCTGGTCGTCACCGGCTTCCTCGACCATCCGTACGCCCGCCGCGCGCCAGCGCCGAACCACCTCCTGAGCGTGCCCGGCGGCGAGCCAGTCGGCGGCGGCCGCGGCGATCACCGGGCCGACCCCGTCGACGTCGACCAGCTGCTCCTGACTCGCGGCGGCGATCGCGTCGATCGAGCGGAACTCGCGGGCCAGCGCCTGGGCGGCGACCGGGCCGACGTGCCGGATGGAGAACGCGACGATGATCCGCCACAGCGGCCGTTGCCTGGCCTCGGCGAGGTTGGCCAACAGTTTCTTCGCGTTCTCGGTCAGCTCACCGCTCTGGTTGCAGAAGAACTTGACTCCGGACAACCGGTCGGCGTCAAGATCGAAAAGGTCGCCGATGCTCTGCACGGCACCGGAATCGACCAGGGCGATCGCGGACCGCTCACCCAGCGCCTCGATGTCGAGAACGCTGCGGCCGGCAACGTACTCCAGCTTGCGGGTCAACTGCGCCGGGCAGTCGAGATTCGGACACCGGATATCGGCGTCCCCTTCTTTTTCGTAGCGCAGCTCGGTGCCGCACTCCGGGCACTCGGTCGGCATCACGAACTCGCGCTCGGTGCCGGTCCGCAGATCGACGACCGGGCTGACCACTTCGGGAATGACGTCGCCCGCTTTCCGCAGGACCACCATGTCGCCGATCAGCACCCCTTTGCGGGCCACCTCTCCGGCGTTGTGCAGGGTGGCGAAGCCGACCGTCGAACCGGCCACCTTGACCGGGTCGAGCACCGCGTACGGGGTGACCCGCCCGGTCCGCCCGACGTTGACCTTGATGTCGAGCAGCCGGGTGTTGACCTCCTCCGGCGGGTACTTGTAGGCGATCGCCCAGCGCGGGGCGCGGCTGGTGGAGCCGAGACGGCGCTGGACCGACACCTCGTCGATCTTGACCACCACGCCGTCGATCTCGTGCTCCACCTCGTGGCGGTGCGAGGCGAAGTGGGCGATGAACTCACGCACCCCGTCGCGGTCGCCGACCACCTGCCAGCGTTGGCTGATCGGCAGCCCCCAGTCGGCCAGCTGCCGGTACGCGTCGGACTGGCGTACCGGCTCGAAGCCCTTGCGCGCCCCCAGACCGTGCACCACCATGCGCAGCCCGCGCCCGGCGGTGATCCGGGGGTCCTTCTGCCGCAGGGAGCCGGCGGCGGCGTTGCGCGGGTTGGCGAACGGCGCCTTCTCCTGGGCGACCAGGCTGGCGTTGAGCTCGTCGAACGCCGCCACCGGGAAGTAGATCTCGCCACGGACCTCCAGCAGCTCGGGCGCCTCGCCGGCCAGCCGCTCCGGGATCTGCCGGATGGTTCGCACGTTGGGGGTGATGTCCTCGCCGACCCGGCCGTCGCCCCGGGTGGCCGCCCGCGTCAGCACGCCCCGCTCGTAGGTGAGGTTGACCGCGAGGCCGTCGACCTTCAGCTCGCACAGGTAGTTGACCGGGCCACCGGCGTCGCGCTCGACCCGGTCGACCCAGGCGGTGAGCTCGTCGTCGTCGAAGGCGTTGTCCAGGCTCATCATCCGCTCGGCGTGGTTCACCGGGGCGAACTGGGTGGCGTAGGCGTAGCCCACCCGCTGGCTGGGCGAATCCGGTGTGCGCAGCGACGGGTGTCGCTCCTCCAGCTGGTTCAGCTCCCGGATCAGCAGGTCGTACTGCCCGTCGGAGATCTCCGGCGCGTCGAGGACGTGATAGCGGAACTGGTGGCGATCGATCTCCTCGGCGAGCGTGGCGTGCCGCTCCCGGGCGGCCGCGTCGGGCTCCTCACCGGCCTGCGCCTGCCCGGCGGCGCTGACCTGCTGCGGAACGACTTCCTCGGACACCGGCTGACCTCCGTGTTCGGATCTACCTGCGCACCGTATCGGTCGGCACCGACATTCGCGGATACCGGCCGACGGACCGACCGCAGTCACCCGCCTGGCGGACCGACCCGGTCACTCGCGTGGCGGCCCGGTCACTCGCCTTGGACGAGGTTGAACACGGCCACCCCGGCGCACCACAGGAAGCACAGCACGGAGACCACCACCAGCACGGCGACGATCAACCCGCGGTACACCCGCCACCAGCCGCGCCGACCGGCGGCCGGGTCACCGTCGCTGTCACCGTGGTAGCTCATCGCCGCCAACGGTAACCGTAGGCACACCCCGGGCGGCACTGTTCCACCGGCCGGACCCCACCGCACTCCACCGCCGGCCGCCGGCCGGGTTCAGCCCTCGGCCAGCCGCCGGCCAGCGTCGCGGCAGGCGGCCAGCGCGGCCCGGGCGTACGGCACGGCCGCCCCGGCCAGCCCGCACGCCGGGGTCACCACCACCTGGGCGGCGGCCCGCTCCGCCGGGAACCCCAGCTTCGACCAGAGGGTACGGACCTGTCCCGCCGCCCGCGCCGAGGCCGGTGCCGCCGCGCCGGTCGCTTCCCCGGTCGCCGGCACCACCCCGGCGAACAGCCCCATCCCGGCGTCGATCGCCTCACCGACCGGGTCCAGGTCGGTGAGCAGCTCCAGGTCGGCGGCGATCGCGACGGCTCCGGCGGCCCGCAGCAGACCCACCGGTACACCGGGGGCGCAGCAGTGCACCACTACCGGCACGCCGACTCCGGAGATCACCTCGGCGAGCAGGTCCCGGACGGTGCCGGCGACGACCGCCCGGTAGGTGTGCAGACCGCTGTCGGTGCGCAGCGTCCCGGCCAGCACGGCGGGCAGCGAGGGCTCGTCGAGTTGGAGCAGCAGCCGCGCGCCCGGCACCCGGCGTGACACCTCCGCGACGTGCTCCCGCAGGCCTTCGGTGAGCGACGCGGCGAGGTCACGTACGGCGCCGTGGTCGCGGACCAGCCGCCCACCGAGGCCGACGTCGAGAGCGGCGGCCAGCGTCCACACCCCGGCGGCCTGCAGCTTGACCGGCCCGGTGTAGCCGTCGGCCTGCTCGGTCAGCTGGTCGAGGTCCCGTTCCCGCAGGTCGAGTGCGCGGCGCAGGTCCCGGCCGGGTCGGGCGGCGACCCGCCACCGACCGGCGTACAGCTCGACCGGCAGGTCCACCAGGAAGGTGGCGCCGCGTCCGATCATCTCTGCCCCCGGCCCCCGGGCCGGCAGTTCGGGCAGGTGCGGCAGGCCCGGCAGTTCACCGAGGACGATCCGTTGCGCCTCGGCGACGTCGGTGCCGGGCAGCGAACCGATCCCGCTGGCGGCACCTGGCGGCCAGGGCCACGGTGAGTCCGTCGCAGGGACGGCCGGCTCCGGGCTGGACGGACTACGCGGGTCGGTCACGTCAGGTCACTCGCGTCGGTCACGTCCGCCGACTCTACCGGTCAGCCGGCGATGGTCGCCGAGCCGAGCACCACGTCGCCGGCCGGATCGGGCCGGTAGGCGACCATCGCCTGGCCGGCGGCGACCCCCCGGACCGGCCGGTGCAGCTGGGCGTGCATGCCGGCATCGGTCAGCTCGACCACCGCCGGGGTGGTCGACCCGTGCGCGCGCACCTGGAGCATCGCCTCGACCGGACCGGTTGGCCGGTCCCCGCCGATCCACACCGGGCGGACACCGGTCACCGCGTCGACGTCCAGCGCCTCGGCCGGGCCTACGGTCACCGTGTTGCTCGTCGGTGTGATCGACAGCACGTAGCGGGGTCGACCGTCCGGCGCGGGCACCCCGATGCCCAGGCCACGCCGCTGGCCGACGGTGAACGCGTACGCCCCGTCGTGGCGGCCGACAACCGCGCCGGTCGTCGCGTCGATCACGTCGCCCGGGACGTTGCCGAGCCGGTCGGCGAGGAATCCACGGGTGTCGCCGTCGGCGATGAAGCAGATGTCGTGTGAGTCGGGCTTGTCGGCCACCGCGAGCCCGTACCGCGCCGCCTCGGCCCGGACCTGCGCCTTGGTCGAGTCGCCGAGCGGGAACATCGCCCGGTCCAGCTGGGCCCGGTTGAGCACGGCGAGCACGTACGACTGGTCCTTGGCCAGGTCGACGCTGCGCCGCAGCAGACCGTCGGGGCCGAGCCGGGCGTGGTGGCCGGTGACCACCGCGTCGAACCCCAACGCCACCGCGCGGTCCAGCACCGCCGCGAACTTGATCTTCTCGTTGCAGCGCAGGCACGGATTGGGGGTACGCCCGGCGGCGTACTCGGCGACGAAGTCGTCCACCACGTCGCTGTGGAACTGCTCGGCCATGTCCCAGACGTAGAACGGGATGCCGATCACGTCGGCGGCCCGCCGGGCGTCCCGGGCGTCCTCGACGGTGCAGCAGCCACGGGCCCCGGTGCGGTACGTCTGCGGGTTGCGCGACAGCGCCAGGTGCACACCGGTCACGTCGTGCCCGGCGGCCACCGCCCGAGCCGCCGCCACCGCCGAGTCGACCCCGCCGGACATCGCCGCCAGCACTCGCACCGTACCCATCTCCTGCCTGATCGTCGCCTCGGTTCGAGGGTAATCGTCCCGCAGCGGCCCCGGGTCAGCCGGCGGCGGGCGGCGTCGCCTTCGTGCCGCGGACCGCGCCGGCCCGGCGGGCCCGCTCGACCGCACCGGGCAGGGCCGCCACCAGCGCGTCGACCTCGGCCCGGGTGGAGTCGTGGCCCAGGCTGAACCGCAGGGACGAGCGGGCTCGCTCGTCGTCGTCGGCCATCGCCAGCAGCACGTGCGACGGCTGCGCGACCCCGGCCGAACAGGCCGAGCCGGTCGAACAGGCGATGCCCTGGGCGTCGAGCAGCAGCAACAGTGCGTCGCCTTCGCAGCCGGGGAACGAGAAGTGCGCGTTGCCCGGGAGCCGGTCGGCCGGGTCACCGTTGTAGATCACGTCCGGTACCACCTGGCGTACCCGTCGGACCAGGTCGTCGCGGAGCGCACCGACCCGCGCCGCGTGCTCGGCCTGGCGTTTCACCGCCACCTCCACGGCGACCGCGAACGCGGCGATCCCGGCGGTGTCGACCGTGCCGGAGCGGACGTCGCGCTCCTGGCCACCACCGTGCAGCAGCGGGGTGCAAGTGACGTCCCGGCCGAGCAGCAGGGCGCCCACGCCGGCGGGGCCGCCGAGCTTGTGACCGCTGACGGTCAGCGCGGCGGCGCCACTGGCGGCGAAGTCGACCGGAACCTGACCGACCGCCTGGACCGCGTCGGTGTGCAGCGGTACGCCGGCCCGCGCGGCCATTGCCGCGACGGCGGCGACCGGTTGCACTGTGCCGACCTCGTTGTTCGCCCACATGACGGTGACCAGGGCCAGCTCGTCGGCGGCGGCGTCCAGCTCGGCCTGCACGGTGGCGTCGTCGACCCGACCGGTAGCGTCCACCGGCAGCCAGGTCACCTGGGCCTGCCCGTGCTCGGCGAGCCACTGCACGGCGTCGAGCACGGCGTGGTGCTCGACGGTGCTGGCCAGGATCCGCCGCCGGGCAGGATCCGCCGCCGAACGTGCCCAGAAGATTCCCTTGACCGCGAGGTTGTCGCTCTCCGTGCCGCCGGCGGTAAAGATCACCTCGGACGGCCGGGCGCCGAGGGCGGCGGCGACCCGCTCCCGGGCCTCCTCGACCGTACGCCGGGCCGCCCGTCCGGCGGCGTGCAGTGACGACGCGTTACCGACCCGGCGGGCGGTGGCGACGTAGGTCTCCACCGCCTCGTCGAGCATCGGCGTGGTCGCGGCGTGGTCGAGATAAGCCATCACCAGCAAGCCTATCCGCCGGGTCGGGTCCGGCGGATAGGCGGCCGGACCCGATCAGTCAGGTCGGTACGGCGGTGGCCGCGACGCCCTGCGGGACGGTCACCTCACTTGCGCTTGCGGATCTCCTCGGCCGCCTGCGGGACCACCTTGTTCAGGTCACCAACCACACCGAAGTCGGCGAGCTCGAAGATCGGCGCCTCACCGTCCTTGTTGACCGCCACGATGGTCTTCGCGGTCTGCATCCCGGCCCGGTGCTGGATCGCCCCGGAGATGCCCAGCGCCACGTACAGCTGTGGGGAGACGGTCTTGCCGGTCTGCCCCACCTGGAACTGATGCGGATAGAACCCGGAGTCGACCGCGGCCCGGGAGGCGCCCACCGCGCCGCCGAGCAGGTCGGCGAGCTCCTCGACCAGTTTGAAGTTGTCGCCGCTGCCGACACCGCGCCCGCCCGAGACGACCACGGACGCCTCGGTGAGCTCCGGCCGGGAGCCGGACTGCTCGGCGACCCGCTCGACCACCTTGGCCAGCTTGTCGGAGTCGGCGACCTGCACCTGCACCTGCTCCACCTGCGGGGTGGCCGGGGCCGGCTCGGGCGCCACCGAGTTGGGCCGCAGCGTCACCAACGGCAGGCCCCGGGTGACCCGGGAAGTGACGATGGTGGCGCCGGCGAACGCGATCTGGGTCGCCGTGCCGTCGGCGGCCAGGTCGACCACGTCGGTCAGCAGGCCGTTGTCCAGCCGTACGGCGAGCCGACCGGCGATCTCCTTGCCCTCCTGCGAGGAGGCGAGCAGCACCGCGCCGGGCTGCACCCGGCCGATCAGCTCGGCCAGCACGGTCACCTTCGGAGCGACCAGGTAGCCGTCGATCTCCTCGCTCTCGGCGGCGTACACCTTGCTGGCGCCGTACTCACCGAGCTTGTCGGTCATCGCGGCGGCCGCACCCGGCCCGCCGAGCACCACCGCGGACACCTCGCCGCCCAGCTTACGGGCCAGGGTCAGCAGTTCCAGGGTGACCTTCTTGACGCCGAACTCACCGGTGGCCTCGACGACAACGAGAACCTCAGCCATGTCAACCTCCCCGCTCACACGAACTTCTCGGACGCCAGGAACTCGACCAGCCGTACGCCGGCCTCGCCGTCGTCGACGACCTTCTGCCCCGCCGACCGTGGTGGGCGCTTGTGGTGCTCGACGACCTCACTGGTCGCCCCGTCGAAGCCGACCTCGCTGGCGGCCACCCCCAGATCGGCCAGGGACAGGCTCTGCACCGGCTTCTTCTTCGCCGCCATGATCCCCTTGAACGAGGGGTAGCGCGGCTCGTTGATGGTGTCCCACACCGAGACCACCGCCGGGGTGGCGGCGCTGACCACCTCGTAGCCCTCTTCGCTCTGCCGTTCGACGGTGAGCGTGCCGCCGTCGACGGTCAGCTTGCGGGCGCCAGTCAGGGCGGCGATGCCGAGCCGTTCGGCGAGCATGTGCGGCATCACCTGCACCCGCCCGTCGGTGGACTCGGCACCGCAGAGGATCAGATCCGCCCCGAGGGTGCCGAGCGCCGCGGCGAGGACCTTGGAGGTGGCGACCGCGCAGGAGCCGTGCAGGGCGTCGTCGACGACGTGCACCGCCTTGTCCGGCCCCATCGACAGCGCCTTGCGGATCGACTCGGCCGCGCGGTCCGGGCCCATGGTGAGGATGGTCACCTCACCGCCGTTGGCCTCCCGCAGCCGCAGCGCCTCCTCGATCGCGTACTCGTCCATCTCATTGATCACGTTGTTGGCCGACCCGCGGTCGACGGTGTTGTCGTCACCGCGCAGGGCGCGTTCCGCGCCGGAATCGGGCACCTGCTTGACGAGTACGACGATGTTCATCGCGCTTCGACACCCCTCCTGTAGGTGGTGCTGCTCTACCACTCTCGGCGCAGCCTGCCGCTTTCCTTAACGATCGGTCAACCGAGCACCGCTGTGGAATGCCCCACCCGCCATGTTACCCGCAAGTAGCCAAGGGCCAAACGGCCCCACCGACGGGCCGGCCGGACCGTACGACCGCCCTGGTCAGCAGGGGGACGGACCGGTCAGGAGGGAGTGGCCAACGCCTGCCTGATCTTGGAGATCATCGCCGTCTCCGCCGGGTCGACCCCGGACGCGGCCCGCGCTACCCGGTCGACCGCCTCGGTCACCGCCGACCGGTAGTGCTCCAGGTCGTGCGGGGCCTTCGCGGTGAGCACCGCCACCGACTGCCGCAGCGCCGGCAGCACCAACTGCTCCACCGCCTCCGGCGTGTCCCGTGCCAACTTGGGCAACTCGCCGCTGGTCAGCACGTCGTTCACCAGACCCGACGTCCCGGCGAACACGTCCGAGGCAGCGAAGCTCTCCCGGACCATCGACACCAGCCCCGGGTCCGCAGCCGACACCAGGTAGACGGCACCGAAAGCACCGGTCTTCAGTGTGCTGCGCTCGTCATCGGTCAGCTCGGCCACAGACGGTGAGTCTAGTCGGCGATAATGATCCACGTGTGGAGTGCGCTGCGCCGGTGGTTCGATCCCCAGCAGCTGCGCCGGGTCGGCACCGCGCCCGACTACCGGTTCTCGCTGGCGAACGAGCGGACCTTCCTGGCCTGGATCCGGACCGCCCTGGCGTTGGTCGCCGGCGGGCTGGCCATCGCGCAGTTCCTGCCTGAGCTGTCCGTGGCCCACCTTCGGGAAGGGCTGGCGGTGACCCTGCTGCTGCTCGGCGGGACCGTCGCGCTGCGGGCGGTCGACCACTGGTCCCGTACCGAGCGGGCCATGCGGTTGGGCACCGACCTACCGGCGTCCCGGTTTCCGGCGTTCCTCGCGATGTGTGTCGGTGTCGGTGCCACCGCGTTGACCATCGTCGTGCTGGTCGAGGCGGCCAGTGGCTGATCCCACCGACCCGCCGGCCCGCGAGCACGGACCGCCGGCCCGGGACCCCGGTCTGCAGCCCGAACGGACCCGGCTGGCCTGGCGGCGGTCGGCTCTGGCGCTCACCCTGGTGGTGGCGCTCACCATGCGGCTGGCCGTCGAGCGGGGCGGAGCCGCCACGCTGCTCGGTCTGTTCGCGGTGATCGGTTGGGCCGGGCTGATCGGCCACGCCTACCGGCACGCCAGCGGCCCACGACGTCCGGCAGCCGGACAGATCAGCACGGAGGTGCCCCTGCTGGGGCTGGTCACCGCCGGTTACGCGGCGCTCGGCGCCATCCTGATCCTCAGCTGACTAGGCTGAGCCCGCCGGGCGGGGCATCATTGCGGGATGGCCCGCGTGTTCATCCTGCTCTTCATGCTCCACGTCGTGCTCATGGCGGTGGCGCTGATCAGCTGCCTCTCAGCGGAGAAAGGTGACGTCCGCGCCCTGCCGCGCCTGCTCTGGGTGCCGGTCATCATCGTCATCCCACTCCTCGGGCCGGCCGCCTGGTTCCTCAGCCGCCGGCCCGGCTTCGGCAGCCCGTCACCGCTCGGCGGCGTCCCCAGACCGACCGGTACCCCGCCACCGCGCAACCGTCCGACGGCCCCCGACGACGATCCCGAGTTCCTGCGCGCGCTCGACGCCGAAAGGTCGAAGCAGGATCGCGAGCTCTTCGAACGGTGGGAGGAGGACCTGCGCCGCCGGGAGGACGACCTGCGCCGCCGGGACGCCGCAGACCCCCGGGAGGACCGCCGGCCCGAGTCAGGCGCCTGACCCGGGCAACCCGAGCGGCCCGCCCGGAGGGTGGTCAGGTCAGACCCGGCGCTTGAACCGGGCGAGCGCCAGCGGCGCGAACACCGCCGCGATGCCGGCTGCCCAGAGCAGCGAGAAGCCGACCGGGCCGGCGGCGGGCGCGCCACTGAGCAGGCCACGCAGGCCGTCGGCGAGGATCGTCACCGGGTTGACCTCGACCCAGGCCTGAAGCCAGCCCGGCATAGTCTCGGTCGGCACGAATGCGTTACTGGTGAAGGTCAGCGGAAAGATCACCATGAAGCCGAAGATCTGCACCTTCTCCGGCTCGCTGACCATCACCCCGACCAGCACCGAGATCCACGACGCGGCCAGGGTGAAGGCCAGGATCAGCGCGAACGCGCCGAGCAGGCCGACCGGACCACCTTCGACCCGGTAGCCGAGGATCATCCCGACACCCAGCAGCAGCAGCACCGACCAGGCCTGCTTGACGGTGTCGGCCAGGATCCGCCCGGCCAGCGGCGCCCACCGGGCGATCGGCAACGACCGCAACCGGTCGAACACCCCCTTGGTGAGGTCGGTGTTCAGCCCGAACCCCGTGGTCATCGTCGCGAAAAGGGCGTTCTGCACGATGATTCCCGGCAACGCGAAGGTCAGATAGTCCCCCGGCGTGCCGGCGATCGCGCCGCCGAACACGTAAGTGAACAGCAGCAGGAACATCAGCGGCTGGACGCTGAGATCGAGCAGCTCCAATGGATTGTGCTTGATCTGCACCAGGCTCCGCCAGGCCAGGGTGCGGGTGTGCCGCAGCCCGGCCACCGGGCTGACCCACTGGTGCCGCCCGGACAGCTCGGACGTGGTGGCGGTGGTGGCGGTCAACGGATTCCCTCCATGGTGTCGGCGGTCGGCTGTGCTCCCGTACCGGCCGGCCCGGTCGCCGGTGTCGGGCGCTCGCCGGAGCCGGTCTCCGAGCCGCCGGGGCCGGTCGCAGAACCGGTGCCGGTCGGCGATCCGCCGGAGCCCGGATCGGCCCGGTGGCCGGTGAGCGACAGGAAGACCTCGTCCAGGCTTGAGCTGCGCAACGCCAGCTCACCCACCTTCACCCCGGACTCGTCGAGTCGGCGGACCACCGCCGGCAGCAGGTCCGCATCGGCGGTGCTCACCGTCACCGTGGTCTGGGCCAACGACGGCTCGTTGCCGGACAGCTCCCGCAGCGCGGTCAGCACCGTCGGCAACTGTTTTGGATCGGTCGGGCGCACCGCGAGGACCTGGGCACCGGTCTTGGCCTTCAGCTCCTCCGGCGTACCGCCGGCGATCACCCGACCGTGGTCGACCACGGCCAACTCGTCGGCCAGCTGGTCGGCCTCCTCCAGGTACTGGGTGGTGAGCAGCACCGTCACGCCACCGGCGACCAGCCCACGGACCAGCTCCCACAGCTCGTTGCGGCTGCGCGGGTCCAGCCCGGTGGTCGGTTCGTCGAGGAACAGCACCTGTGGCCGTCCCACCAGGCTGGCCGCCAGGTCGAGCCGGCGGCGCATACCGCCCGAATAGGTCTTGGCCGCGCGATCGGCGGCGTCGGTGAGTTGGAACTCGGCCAGCAGTTGCCGGGCACGGGAGCGCGCGTCCCGCCGGGACGACCCCAGCAACCGACCGATCATGATCAGGTTTTCCACGCCGGTCAGCGTCTCGTCGACCGAGGCGTACTGCCCGGTCAGTCCGATCGACTGACGGACCTGGTGAGCCTGGCCGACCACGTCGAAGCCCAGTACCCGGGCGTGCCCGGCGTCCGGCCGCAGCAGGGTCGCGAGCACCCGGACCGCAGTCGTCTTGCCGGCACCGTTCGGACCGAGCAGGCCGAACACGGTGCCGGTACGGACCGCGAGATCCACCCCGGCCAACGCGGTCGTCGCGCCGAACCGCTTGACCAGGCCCTCGGCCCAGATCGCGTGCGACATCCTCACTCCTGTCGTTTGTCTGCAGACCCACAATGAACGACAGGACCGACATTCCGCCAAGCATTTGCCGACCAGACCGGGGTCGGCGACCTCTCAGAGCCAGGTCCGACCAGCGCTCAGGCCAACTCCGACCAGGGGTCAGGCCAGGTTCGACGAACGCGGATAGGCGTCCTCCGGGTCGGTCACCACATTGACCAGGTACGGCACCCCGGCGTCGAAGGCCCGGCGCAGCGCCGGACCGATGTCGCCGGCCTTGGTCACCGTCTCCCCCGCGCCGCCCAGCGCCCCGACTATCTCGTCGTAGCGCAGCCCCGGCTGCAGGTCGGCGGCGACATCGTAGCCGTACATGGCGCGCATCGGGTGCTTCTCCAGCCCCCAGATGCCGTTGTTACCGACCACGATCACCACCGGCAACTTCTGCCGGGCCAGCGACTCGACGTCCATCAGCGAGAAGCCGGCTGCACCGTCGCCCATCAGCACGCAGACCTGCCGGTCCGGGTAGGTGAGCCGAGCACCCATCGCGTAGCCCATCCCGGTGCCCAGGCAGCCGTACGGGCCGGGGTCGAGCCAGCTGCCCGGCACCGACGGCTCCAGGTAACGGCCGGCGTACGAGACGAAGTCACCACCGTCGCCGATGGTCACGGCGTCCGGGTCGAGCACCGCCCGCAGCTCGCCGTAGATCCGCGACGGGCGGATCGGGTCGGACCCGGCGGCGAGCTCGGCCGCGTCCCGCGCCCGGGCCTGCTCCTCGGCGGCGCGCAGGTCGGCCAGCCAGCCGGTGTGGTCGGCCCGGTCGCCGGTGTGGTCGGCGAACGCGGACAGGATCAGCCGCAGGTCACCGGCGGGCGAAACGGCCGGCTGCACGTGGGTCGCCCGCTGGCCCGGCGCGTCGACGACGTGCACCACCTGGGCGGTGCCGAAGTCACCGAAACTGAGCCGGAAGTCCAGCGGGGTGCCGATCACGACCACCACGTCGGCCCGGCCGAACGCGACCCGCCGCGCCTTCGCGAAGGCCAGCGGGTGCCCCGGCGGCAGCGACCCACGCCCCATGCCGTTGGTGAAGACCGGCACCTGCAGCGCCTCGGCGGCCTCCCGCAACGCCGCGACGGCGTCCCCGGCGTACACGTCGGAGCCGGCGACGATCACCGGACGGTCGGCGGCGGCGATCAGCCGGGCCGCGCGGGCGACCTCGTCCGGGTCGGGCTCGACCACCGGCACCGCGGCGGCGGTCGGCGCGGTCACCTCGGCGGTCGAGAAGATCACCTCCAGCGGCAGGTCGAGAAAGGCCGGGCCGCGGTGCGGGGCGAGCGCGGCGGACAGCGCGGCACCGACCGCGGCCGGTACGTCGTCCGTCGCGGCGACCGTGGCGGCGTGCTTGGTGACCGGGGCGACCAGCGGTACGTGGTCGATCTCCTGCAGGCTGCCCGACCCCCAGCGGAACGCCGGTGCCCGGCCACCGAGCACCAACACCGGCGCGGCGTTGAAGAAGGCGCTGGTCAGACCGGAGATGCCGTTGGTGACGCCGGGGCCCGCGGTGAGTGCGGCGAGCCCGGGGCGGCGCTGCAGTTTCGCCACCGCCTCGGCGGCGAAGACGGCGGTCTGCTCGTGCCGTACGTCGTAGATCGGGAAGTCGGCGGCGTGCGCGGCGTCGTACAGCGGGAAGATGTGGCCACCGGAGAGGGTGAACAGCTCACGTACGCCGTACGCCTGCGCGGCGGCCAGTGCCAACGTCCCGCCGTGTCCCTCGATCCGTTCCACCATCGTCGATGCCTCCCGTCGCCCCGGGCCCGCCCGGCCGGCGCACCCCCGAGCAGGTTACCGCTCAGTCACTTAGCCCGGCACCCACGCGCGTCCGGCACCGCCGACACCAAGCCGGTCGGGGTACGGCGGAGGGGTCGGTCGAGGGCCGGTACGGGCTAGCGACCGGTGAAGTCGGGCTTGCGCTTGGCGACGAACGCCGCCATCCCCTCGGTGCGGTCGTCGGTGGCGAACAGGCCGGCGAACAGCTGGCTCTCCCAGGCCAGGCCGGAGGCGAGGTCCATCTCCAGGCCCCCGTCGATGGCCAGCTTGGCCGCCCTGACAGCCTGGGCCGGGCCGGTGACGAACGGTCGCACCATGTCGAGTGCCGCCATGTACACCTGGTCGGCCGGGACGACGCGGTCGGCCAGGCCGATCCGCTCGGCCTCGGCGGCGGCGACCATCCGTCCGGACAGGATGATGTCCTTGGCGCGGGCCGGGCCGACCAGCCGAGCCAACCGCTGGGTGCCGCCGGCACCGGGGATGACCCCCAGCTTGATCTCCGGCTGGCCGAGTTTGGCGTCCTCGGCGACCACCCGCCAGTCGCAGGCCAGGGCCAGCTCACAGCCGCCGCCGAGGGCGTAGCCGGTGATCGCGGCGACCACCGGTTTCGGGATCCGGGCGACCGCGTCGAACGCGCTGGACAGCTGCGCCGCGCGGGCCGCCATGTCCACGTACGACATGTCGGCCATCTCTTTGATGTCAGCCCCGGCGGCGAAGACCTTCTCACCGCCGTAGACCACGACGGCGCGCACCCGCTCGTCGTCGGCGACGGTACGCGCGGCCTCGCGCAACTCCTCCTGCACCGCCGCGTTGAGCGCGTTCATCGGCGGCCGGGCCAGCCGGATGGTGGCAATCCCCTGCTCGACCTCGACCAGCACCAACTCCGGCACGGCGGACCTCCCCATCGACGTCGCGTTCTGGGACAGCCTACGGGGAACACCGGAGAGTGGGTAACGTGATCCACAACGTGAGGGAGGGCAGGCGGATGACCACCTACTACGATGACAAATCCGTACGGATCACCTCCACAGAGATCCGGGTGGACCAGCACCGACATCCGCTCACCCAGGTGCACCGGATCTGGCAGCGGCGGGGTGCCCGCTCGTGGAGCGCCCTGGCCGGCCGGGGCATGGTCGGCGTCGCCTTCCTGGCCCCGGTGGCGACCGCGCTCCTCGGCCTGGTCACCGCGCTGACCATCGACGCCTCGCCGACCGTCACCATCGCGCTGATCGGCGGATCGATCCTGGTCGGGCTGGTCATCATCCCGATCGCGGACCTGCTGCTCGGGCTGCTCGACGACTCCTACGACCGGGGCGCGCACCTGCTCGAACTCTGGGCCGACGTACGGGGCGCTCCGGTGCTGCTGGTGTCCGACCGGGACGCGCTGCGGGTGGGACGCATCCATCGCGCGCTGCGCCGTGCGGTCGAGGCCGCACTGGCGTCGCAAGCGCCTGCTCCGGTCCGGGCCGCTCCGGCCCGCCGGGCGCTACCCCGGCCCACGCCCGGCGGTGCCGACCGGCGCGCCAGCGGTGGTGGCCGGCGCACCGCACAATAGGGAGATGCCGCTCCCGCTGCCGTCTCCGGCGAGTCTCATCGCACTGACCAGATCCACCGTCGGGCAGGTCGCCGGTGCGGTGACCGGCGCGGCCGGACGGGCCACCGGCCAGGCCGGTGAGGTGGCGACCTGGATGGGCCGGCTCACCTCCGAGTACGCCGCCGTGCCGTCGCGCGCGTTCGCCGTACTGGATGAGATCGAGGCTCTGGTGCAACGGGTCGGCACCGTGGTCGACCGGGTCGAGGTGCTGCTCGACCGCAGTGAGCGGGTGGTCGCGGAGGCGGAGGAGGCGACGCTACGGGTGGAGGCGATCGCCACGGCGGCGACCGACGCGGTGGCGGCCGCGACCCGGGTGGCGGCCGCCGCGCAGACGCTGCTCACCGATGCCGACCGGGTGGCGGTGGGGGCCGGTCGGGTGGTGGGGCGCAGCGAGGAGATCGCCGACCGGTCGGTCGAGCTGATCGGCGAGTACGAGCCGGCGCTGCGCCGGGGTGCCCCGATGGCCCGGCACTTCGTCGAGCAGTTGAGCGAGGACGAGGTGGACGCGGCGGTCCGGCTGGTCGACGAGCTGCCCCGGCTGACCCAGCATCTCAAGGCCGACGTGCTGCCGATCCTGGCCACCCTGGACCGGGTCGGGCCGGACATCCACGACCTGCTGGAGGTGACCCGGGACCTGAAGTTGGCGGTGGCCGGCATCCCAGGTCTGCGGATGTTGCGCCGCCGGGGAGCGGACCGGCTCGGTGAGGACGAGGCCCTGCCGTCGGGTGAGTGAGCGCCAGGCCAGCGCTAGGACGCCTGGCGGACGGGCATCTCGGCCAGCCAGACGTCGGCCAGGTCACCGAGGGGGACGTCGAGGGCCTGGCTGAGCCGGACCACGGTGCCGAACGCCGGTGCCGGAAGCCGGCCCGCTTCGATCTTGCGCAGCGTCTCGGGGGAGATCCCGGCCGCCAGCGCCACCTCGACGAGGCTGCGGCCGGCCCGCGCGACCCGCAGCGCGGCGCCGAGTCGCTGGCCTGCGGCGATCTGTTCGGCGGTGAGTGGTTGGCGAACCATGCCCAGCAGGATAGCCCTCCGGAGCGCCCTCGATTCGGCGTGGTATAAAAATACCACAGAGGGAGAGGGAGTCTGTCGTGATCGAGCTCAAGTCCGCCCAGGAGATCGACCGGATGGCGATCACCGGCCAGTTCGTCGGCGAACTGCTCGCCGAGCTGAGCGGTGTCGCCGCAGTCGGCGTCAACCTGATGGACATCGAACACCACGCCCGGCGGCGGATCGCCGAACGCGGCGCCGAGTCCTGCTACTGGGACTACGCCCCGTCGTTCGGCCGCGGTCCGTTCCGCAACGTGCTGTGCCTGTCGGTCAACGACGCGGTGCTGCACGGCCTCCCGCACGACTACGTGCTGCGCGACGGTGACCTGCTCAGCATCGACATGGCGGTCGGCATCGACGGCTGGGTGGCCGACTCCGCGGTCTCCGTCATCGTCGGCACCCCCGATCCGGCCGATCTGCGGCTGATCGAGGCGACCGAGGTCGCCCTCGCGGCGGCGATCGCCGCCGCCCAGCCCGGCGGCCGGCTCGGCGACGTCTGCGCCGCGATCGGCGACGTCGCCGGTTCGTACGGCTACGGCGTCAACGGCGAGTTCGGCGGTCACGGCATCGGCCGCACGATGCACGAGGACCCGCACGTCGCCAACACCGGCCGCGCCGGCCGTGGTATGCGGCTCGACCCCGGCCTGACCATCGCGATCGAGCCCTGGTTCTGCCACTCCACCAACAAGATCAGGTACGACGAGGACGGCTGGACGATCCGCTCCGCTGACGGCTCCCGTACCGCCCACTCCGAACACACCGTCGCCATCACACCGTCCGGTCCCCGGGTCCTGACCGGCCGCCCGACCCCCTGACCGGAGCAACACGATTGCTAAACGTTCTGTTGAAAACGTTGAGTTGACATCGGTGCGTTGGCGTGCTTGAGTCGACACTGTGACCACCGACGACCTGTTCACCCCGCCCGACGCGGCGCAGTCGCGGGCGCACCGCCGGCACGCTGCCCTGCTCCGGATCGCTGAGCGGCACGCCGACACCACCGCGCGGCGGCACCGCCATCTGCACCCGCAGGTGGTCGACCCGTACGAGGCGGTACGGCTGGCACTCAGCCTGGCCAGTGGCGGCGCCAAGGCCGACCCGGACGAGCCGGAGCTGGACGTCAGCGACCTGATCGCGGCACTGACCCTGGTCGCCCCGGTCCGCGCCGACCTCGACGCCGTCGAACTGGGCCTGCTGGAGGCCGCCCGGAGCCGGGGACTCACCTGGCAGGCGATCGCCTTCGGGCTCGGCCTGGGCACCGCGCAGGCTGCCCGGCAGCGCTACGAACGACTCGCCGGACGCAGCGGTCCGGCCGGCGAAGCCGACTGATCAGTGCGGGTCAGCGCCGGTGCCGATCACCTGACCGGCACCGGGCAGGGACTCGCTGGCCGGCTGGGTCAGGCGTGGACCAGCACCGGTCGACGCAGGTCCTCGACGTCAACGATCTCCCGGCCCAGCGGCCAGAACGCCGCCGGCACCAGCTTGAAGTTGGCGATGCCGAACGGAATGCCGATGATCGTCAGACAGAGCGTCACGCCGGTGACGATGTGGGTGAGCGCCAGCCACCAGCCGGCCAGCACCACCCAGAGGATGTTCGCCAGCCCGGAGCCGATCCCCGCCCCCGGCTTCGCGACCAGCGTCCGGCCGAACGGCCAGAGGGAGTAGTAGGCCAACCGCAGCGACGCCACCCCGAACGGGATCGTGACGATCAGCACGAAGCAGACGAGGGCTGCCACCGCGTACCCGAGGCCGAGCACGATGCCGCCGCCGAAGATGAGCCAGAGCAGGTTGAGAATGACTCGCATGTCTCGATGATCCCGCATCCGCGCCACCCGGCACCGGCGGTTCGTGATCAGCGGTCTGTTGGTAGACCGACCAGGCGTGGCCGGGCGGGCGGGCGGTCAGCCGGCCAGGGCGTCGATCTCGGCGCGCTGCGGCAACGACACCGAGGCCCCCAACCGGCGTACGCAGGCCGCACCGGCCGCCGACGCCCACCGGACCGCGGACACCAGGTCCCGCCCCTCGCCCCAGGCGACCGCGAGCGCGCCGGTGAACGCGTCACCGGCGGCGGTGGAGTCCACCGTCTCGACCGGGAAGGCCGGCACGTGGTGCACCGTACCGTCGCGGTCGGCGAACCAGGCACCCTCGGCACCCAGGGTGAGCACCGCCCGACGGACCACCGTCAGCAGCGCCGCCGGGTCCTCCCGCCCGGCGCCGACGACCGCCCGCGCCTCGGCATCGTTGACCACCAGCAGATCCACCGCGTCGAGCAGTTCGGCCGGCAGCTCGCGCGCCGGGGCGGCGTTGAGGATCACCCTGGTGCCCGCACCGCGAGCCGCCGCCGCGGCGGCCAGCACCGTCTCCAGCGGGATCTCCAACTGCGCCACCAGCACGTCGGCGTCGCGCACCGCCGCCAGCTCCGGCTCGGTGAGCCCACGGAACGCCGCGTTGGCGCCCGGGGTGACGACGATCGCGTTCTCGCCGGCCGCGTTGACCATCACGACCGCGACGCCGGACGGCCCGTACACCACCCGCAGCTGGCTCGTGTCCACCCCGGACCGGGCGATCCGGCCGGTCAGGGTGACGCCGAACGCGTCCGAGCCGACCGCGCCGAGGAACACGCAGTCGCCACCGGCGCGGGCCGCCGCGATCGCCTGGTTGGCGCCCTTGCCGCCGGGCACCGTGACGAAGTCGGTGCCGAGCAGGGTCTCCCCCGGCGACGGCAGTCTCGGCGCGGTCGCGACCAGGTCCATGTTCGCGCTGCCCACCACCGCGATCCGCGGCGCTGTCACCACGTCCTCCGCTCAGCCGGCCCGGGCGGTGAACCGCTGGCCCGCCCGCTCGACGACCAGCTGCACACCGAACGTCTCCGACAGGTGTTCGCCGGTGATCGTGGCCGCCAACTCGCCGGCCGCGACGACGGTGCCGCCGCGCAGCAGCAGGGCGTGGGTGAAGCCCGGCGGGATCTCCTCCACGTGGTGGGTGACGAGCATCAACGCCGGGGAATCCGGGTCCTGGGCGAGGACCCCGAGCCGGCCGACCAGCTCCTCGCGGGCACCGAGGTCGAGCCCGGCCGCCGGCTCGTCGAGCAGCAGCAGCTCCGGATCGGTCATCAGCGCCCGGGCGATCTGCACCCGCTTGCGTTCGCCTTCGGAGAGGGTCCCGTACTCGCGCTGCGCCAGCCCGGCCACGCCGAACTGGCCGAGCAGCTCCTGCGCCCGGCCCACGTCGAGCTCGTCGTAGCGCTCCCGCCACCGGCCGACCACCGACCAGGCGGCGGTCAGCACCACGTCGAGCACCCGCTCGGTGCCGGGGATCCGCTCGGCGAGCGCGGCGGTGGTCAGCCCGATCCGGGTCCGCAGCTCCGCCAGGTCGGTGCGCCCCAACTGCTCGTCGAGGACCCGGACGGTGCCGGTCGTCGGGTGCAGCCGGCCGGCGGCGAGGCTGAGCAGGGTGGTCTTGCCGGCACCGTTCGGGCCGAGCACCACCCACCGCTGGTCGGGCTGCACCCGCAGGGTGATGTCCTGCAGCAGGGCCGTGCCGGAGCGGGTCACGCCCACTGAGTCGAGCTCGATCACCAGGTCGTCAGCAACGGTAGGCACCGGACCATCCAATCACGCCGTGGGTGGTGCCGCCCCACCTGGCCGTGCCGGGGTGGCCGGCACCACCCGACGGGTGTCCCCGGGGTCAGGCCACGGTGGATCCGAAGACCTCGTCGCGGGCGGCGTCGAGGGCGGTCCGCAGGGCACCCTGCAGCACCGGCTCCTCGGTCAGCTCGGTGACCACGACCCGGGGGGCGACCAGGGTGATCGCGGCGACTTCGTGCTGCACCCGTTCGGCCAGGGCGCTGCCACCGGCCTGGCCGACCTCGCCGGTCAGCACGACCAGCGGCGGGTCGAGCACCACGCAGCTGCTGGCGACGCCGAGCGCGAGCCGGCGGGCCAGCTCGTCGAGCAACGGCCCGCCCCGGGTGCCGGCGGCGATCGCGGCCCGCACCGCGTCGCCCGCGCTGGCCGCCCGGAACCCGTGTTCGCGGGCCACCGCCCGGACCGCGTCGGCACCGGCGAGCTGCTGGAAGGCCGGCTTGGCGCGGCGGGAGACGTCGCGCGGGATCGGTGCGCCGGGCACCGGCAGGTAGCCGATCTCACCGGCCGCGCCGGTGCTGCCGTGGTGCAGCCGGCCGCCGAGCATGATCGCCAGGCCGACCCCGACGCCGGCCCAGACCAGCACGAAGTCGGGCACGTCGCGGGCGGCGCCGGCGTGTGCCTCGGCGACTGCGGCGAGGTTGACGTCGTTTTCGAACACGACGGTGGTGTCCAGGTCCTCGCGCAGGGCGGCGAGCAGGCCGCGGTGCCAGCGCGGCAGGTTGTACGCGAAGGTGATGTCGCCGTTGGCCGGGTCGACCAGGCCGGGGGTGCCCAGCACCACCCGCCGTACGCTGGCCAGCTGGGTCTCGGCGCTGCTGGCGGCCTGCACGACCGCGTTGTGCACCACACCGACCGGGTCGTCGGTGTCCCTGGTGGACTGTTCGACCCGGCCGATCACCGATCCGGTGATGTCGGCGCAGGCGGCCACCACCCGGTCCGGTCCGACGTCGACTCCGACGACGTGCGCGCTGGCCGGCTGTACGGCGTACAGCTGGGCGTTGGGGCCCCGGCCTCCGGCCTGCTCGCCGACCCGGGTGACCAGCCCGCGCCCTTCCAGTCGCTCGACCAGCTGCGACGCCGTCACTTTGGACAGTCCGGTCAGCTCGCCGAGTTGCGCCCGGGTGAGTGGTCCGCGGGCGATGAGCAGCTCCAGCGCCGCCCGGTCGTTGAGCGCTCGCAGCAGCCGGGGTGTGCCGGGCAGGCGCGGGGAACCCATGTGGTCGTCCTCTAGCATTTAGGAAAGTTAACTATTATCTTGGCATCCGCAACGGAAGTAGCCGTAGCGTAGTCGCCGGTGACACCCTCGGCGGTCGGACGACCCGGCACTCACCGGCAACGAACAGTGCCTCCCCGGTGCGTCACTCGGACCGCGGAGACGCCACGGAGGGGGAGAACATGCCGAACGACCAGGCTCTGCGGCGACTGGCGCTGCGCACCCTGCTCGCCGCCTACCCCGGCACCACCGTCCCGCAGTGGGCGGTGGACCTGGTCGGCGACGGGCTCGCCGGACACACCCTGTTCGGCGGCAACGTGGACCGACCCGGGCAGTTGCGGGCCGCCACCGACGCGCTGCGGGCCGCCCGGGCCGACGTGCTGGTCGCCATCGACGAGGAGGGCGGCGACGTGACCCGGCTGGCGCACGCCACCGGCAGCCCGTACCCCGGCAACGCGGCGCTCGGCGCGGTCGACGACCCGGCGCTGACCCGGCAGGTCTACCGGGCGATCGGCGACGAGCTCGCCACCTGCGGGGCGAACCTCGATCTGGCACCGACCGTCGACGTGAACACCGCCGACGACAACCCGATCATCGGCACCCGGTCGTTCGGGGCCGATCCGGCGCTGGTCGCCACGCATGCGGCGGCGGCCGTCGCCGGGCTGGCCGACGCCGGGGTCGCCGGCTGCGCCAAGCACTTCCCCGGCCACGGCGCCACGGTCACCGACTCGCACCTCGAACTGCCCACTGTCGACGTACCGATGGCGGTGCTGCGCCGGCGGGACCTGCCGCCGTTCGCCGCCGTGGTCGAAGCCGGCACCCCGGCGATCATGACCGCGCACATCCGGGTCCCGGCGTTGACCGGCGACGCGCCGGCCACCTTCAGCCGGGCCGCGCTGACCGGCCTGCTCCGCGACGAGTACGGCTTCGTCGGGGTGATCGTCACCGACGCGCTGGAGATGCGCGGCGCCACGCTGGCCGCCGGTGGGATCGTGCCGGCGGCGGTCGCCGCCCTGGCCGCCGGTGCCGACCTGCTCTGCATCGGCGCCCGCGTCGACCACGCACTGGTCGAACGGGTCGCGGCGGGCATCGTCGCCGCGATCGGCGACGGGACACTGCCGGTCGGCCGGGTCGAGCAGGCGGCCGACCGGGTGACCGCGCTGGCCGCCGTGGTCCGGCCGGCGGCGGATGGAACCGCCGGCCCGGCCGACCTGGGGTACGCCGCCGCCCGCCGCGCCGTCCGGGTGGAAGGCACCCTCGACGGGCTGGCCGACGCACTGGTGGTGCAGCTGACCGCCGGCTCGACGATCGCCGAGGGTCGGGTGCCGTGGGGCCTCGGACCGCACCTCGGCCACGCCCGGCAGCTGCGGGTGGCACCGGCCGAGGTGACCGCCGAGCAGGTCGCGACGGCCGCCGACGGCCGGCCGTTGGTGCTGGTCGGCCGGCACCTGCACCGGGTGCCCGGTGCCGGTGACCTGATCGAACGGCTGGCCGCCCGGCACCCGGTCGCGGTGGTGGAGATGGGCTGGCCATCGGCCTGGCGCCCGGCCGGGGTGCGTGCCTTCGTCACCACCTACGGTGCGAGTCACGCCAATGGCCGGGCCGCCGCCGAGGCCCTCGGCCTGGCCGCCTGAGTACGCCGTCGGAGCACACCGTTTCGCGGTGCGCTCCGACGGCCGTGGGTCAGTAGCGGTAGTGCTCCGGCTTGTACGGGCCGGCCACGTCGACGCCGATGTAGTCCGCCTGGGCCTTGGTGAGCACGGTCAGCTTGGCGCCGAACGCGTCCAGGTGCAGCCGGGCCACCTTCTCGTCGAGGTGCTTGGGCAGCACGTACACCTGCTTGCCGTACTCGCCGATCTTGGCGTACAGCTCAACCTGGGCGATGACCTGGTTGGAGAACGACGTCGACATCACGAAGCTCGGGTGACCGGTCGCGTTGCCGAGGTTCAGCAGCCGCCCCTCGGAGAGCACGATCACCGAGTGGCCGTCCGGGAAACGCCACTCGTCCACCTGCGGCTTGACGTTGACCTTCTCGATCCCCGGCAGCTTCGCCAGGCCGGCCATGTCGATCTCGTTGTCGAAGTGCCCGACGTTGCCGACGATCGCGTTGTGCTTCATCCTCGCCATGTGGTCGGCCAGGATGATGTCCTTGTTACCGGTGGTGGTGATGAAGATGTCACCCCGCTCGACGACGTCGTCCAGGGTCACCACGTCGAGACCGTCCATCGCCGCCTGCAGCGCACAGATCGGGTCGATCTCGGTCACCACGATCCGGGCCCCCTGGCCGCGCAGCGACTCCACGGCACCCTTGCCGACGTCGCCGTAGCCGCAGATCACCGCGAGCTTGCCGGCGATCATCACGTCGGTGCCCCGGTTGATCCCGTCGACCAGCGAGTGGCGGATGCCGTACTTGTTGTCGAACTTGCTCTTGGTGACCGAGTCGTTGACGTTGATCGCCGGGAAGAGCAGGTTGCCCTCGCGGGCCAGCTCGTAGAGGCGGTTCACACCGGTGGTGGTCTCCTCGGAGACCCCGATGATCGGCTTGGCCATCTCGGTGTACTTGGTCGGGTTCGCGGCCAGCGAGCGGCGCAGCGTCTCCAGGATGATGCCGTACTCGACCGAGTCGGTTTCCGAGGTGGAGGGCACCGCGCCGGCCTCCTCGAACTGCTTGCCGAGGTGGATCAGCAGGGTCACGTCGCCGCCGTCGTCGACGATCGAGTCCGGTCCGCTGCCGTCCGGCCAGGTGAGCATCTGCTCGGTGCACCACCAGTACTCGTCGAGCGTCTCACCCTTCCAGGCGTACACCGCGACACCCTGCGGGTTGTCGACCGTGCCGTTCGGGCCCACGACGACCGCCGCGGCGGCCTGGTCCTGGGTGGAGAAGATGTTGCAGGAGACCCAGCGCACGTCGGCCCCGAGCGCGGTCAACGTCTCGATCAGCACCGCCGTCTGCACAGTCATGTGCAGCGATCCGGCGATCTTGCGGCCCTTGAACGGCTGCTGGGCGGCGTACTCACGGCGCAGTGCCATCAGCCCGGGCATCTCGTGCTCGGCGAGCTCGATCTCCTTGCGACCGAAGGTCGCCAGGGACAGGTCGGCGACCTTGAAGTCGCTGACCGATCCGGCGCTGTCGGCGGTCAGAGTGACGGTCACTAGAACTCCTCGGGTTTAAACGGATGCGTCCGTCCTGCCGGACACGGCACGCACGACACCCGTCCACCATACGGCCAGGGTGGCGCGTTTCCCGACCCGAGGGCGAAGCCGCAGTCAGTCGCGGGCGAGCGCGAAACCGACCGTCGGACCGGCACCGCCGCCGTAGGCGACCTGGATGAGCAGCGCGGCGACCGGCTCCAGGTAGCGGGCGCTGGACAGCGGGCCGGCGTCGACCGTGTCGAAGCCCAGCTGGGTGCCGAGTTCCTGGACGGTCTTCCTGGCGGCCAGGTCGTCGCCGGCGACCGGCACCGACTGCCGTACGCCGCCGAGCACCGGCCGGGCGTGGTTCGGGGCGAGCACGGTGTTGAACGCCTTCACCACGTTGGCCGCCGGAACCATCGCGGCGACCTGCTCGGCGGCGGATGTGTCGTGCCCGATCCGCAGCGACATGTGGTCCGGACCGAGCGGGTTGGTCACGTCGATCACGGTGCTGCCGGCCAGCGCGTCGGCGACCGGCCCGGTGAGCGTGTCACCGATATCGGTGAACGGCACCGCCAGTACGACCAGCTCGGCGTCGGCGGCCTGGGCCGCGTCACCGGCGGTCACCCCGGTGCCGGCGGTGGCCTCGGCCAGCCGCGGCGAATCCGGGCTGGACGCAGAGATCGTCACCTGGTGACCGACCTCGGTCAGCCGCCGGGCCAGGGCCGAGCCGACGTTGCCGGCGCCGATGATGCCGATGTCCATCATTGTCTCCCTCTCCGACGGGTCGCCACTGTCGATCGGGTACCCGCCGGCCCGGCACGGAAACAGCGGCGCACCGGAAACGGCACCGTACGAAACAGCGGACCGGGGATAGATAGCAGCGCTATCTAGATAGCGCTGCTATCTTTCTGGCCGTGGATCAGGAACGGCGGGGCCAGTTGCTGCGCGGGGTGCTCGACCTCTGCGTGCTCGCGGCGCTGCACCGGCACGAGTCGTACGGCTAGAGCTGGCCCAGTCGCTGCAGGCGGCCGGGCTCGGGCCGATCAAGGGCGGCACGCTCTACCCCGTACTGCTCCGGCTGCAACGGACCGGCCTGGTCGACGCCCGGTGGCGCGCCGGCAGCAGCGGCCCGGCCCGCAAGTACTACCGGCTGACCGAGTCCGGTGCGCAGCGGCTGCGCCAGACCACCGCCGACTGGCGGTCCTTCGCCACCGGTGTCGACACGATCCTGCAGGAGGTGACCACCTCGTGAACCAGCAGACCTGGCTGGCCGCACTGACCGGCGAACTGCACCGGCACGGCATCGACCGCGAGTTGGCCGGACACGTCGTCGCGGAGGCCGCGGCCCACCCCCGACCCCACCTACGGTTCGGCTGACAGCCCCGTACCGGATCAGCGGCCGACCGGGTGCACCAGCTCCGGCGACGCGGTGTCCAGCGGCACCGCCGACGGCGGCACCAGACCGAGCTGCACACCCTGGCGCGACAGCAGCGACTCCAACGTCCAGTCGGCCGCCACCCGGATCCGGTTGCCCGGGATCGACGCCAGGTGGTAGCCCCGGGTCACCGCCTTGGCCAGCGGGCCGGAGATCGGCACGTGCAGCGGATTCGCCGCCGCCTGCGCGCCGCCGAGGTCCACCACGAACCCCAGATCCTTGTGCCGGTACGGGCGGAACGAACCGTGCCCGTACGACGCGGCGACGTTCTGCGCGGCCAGCTTGCCCTGCCGGACGGCATGCTGAGCGGTCATCGGGGTGACCTCGCCCGGCCGGTTCGGGTCGGGCACCGCGGCGGCGTCACCGCACGCGTACACCTCCGGATGCTGCGGTACGGCGAGGAACTCGTCGACCACCAGCCGGCCCTTCAGAGTGGTCAGTCCCAGATCGTCCACCACCGGATCGGGGCGCACCCCGACACACCAGATCAGCGACCGGGTCGGGATGAACTCCCCGTCGGACAGGTGCACCCCGTCGCTGGTCGCCTCGCGGACCGAGGTGCCGAACCGGGTCTCGACGCCCCGCGCGTCGAGGACCTTCTGCGCGGTGACCGACATCCGCTGGTCCAGCTCGGGCAGCACCCGGTCGGCCAGGTCGAGCAGCAGCCAGCGCACCTGCTGGCCGGCCAGCCGGGGATGCCGGCGGACCAGCAGGTCGGTGGCGGTCACACAGTGCGCCGCGACCTCGGTTCCGGTGTATCCGGCCCCGACCACGACGAAGGTGCATCGGGCGGCCCGCTCGGCCGAATCGTCACTGAAGTCGGCGAGTTCGATCTGCCGGGTGAGGTGGTCGCGCAGGTAGAGCGCCTCCGGCAGGGTCCGGAAGCCGTGCGCGTGCTCGTTGGCGCCGGGGATCGGCAGCAGCTTGTTGACACTGCCGATGGAGACGATCAGCCGGTCGTAACTCAGCTCGGCCCGGTCGCCCTCACCGTCGACATAACAGATCCGCCGGCCCGGCAGGTCGATCTGGTCGATCTCGCCGAGCACCACCCGTACGCCGGGCAGGGTGTCCGGCAGCGAGACGGTGACCCGGCGGGGCTCCAGCACACCCGAGGCGACCTCGGGCAGCAGCGGCACGTACAGGAAGTAGTCGGTCGGGTTGATCAGGACGATCTCGGCGGACCCCCGGGCCAGCCGGGACAGGGTACGGGCAGCCTGGTAGCCGGCGAAGCCGGCACCCGCGATGACGATCCGTGGTCGCTTCATGCTGCACTCCGATCTGGGTGGGTGGGCGCAAACGGGTGTCCCCGTGTCTGCCGGACCCGGGCGCCGGGGAGACCGGGCAGACCTGTCGGGGACACCCACCAGAGGGTTTCCGGCGCCGCCAGCCGGCCCGGTGGGCGCGGCAGCGGTCCGGTGGTCAGTTGTTCGGGTCGTCGGTGCTGATGTCGGCCAGCACCGAATCCGGTTCCCACTCGACGGCGAGGTCACCCATGGAGACCACGCCGACCAGGCGGCCGTCGTCGACCACCGGCAGTCGCCGTACCGAGTAGGTCCGCATCAGCTCGGCGGCCGCGACGGCGTCGTCGTACGGCGACACCACCACGACGTCCTCGGTGATGATCTGGCTGAGCTGGGTCATCGACGGATCCATCTCGGATGCCACCGCCCGGACCGTGATGTCCCGGTCGGTCACGATTCCTCGGATATCGCTCCCGTTGGTGACGATGATGTCGCCGATGTCGGCGTCCCGCATCTGCCGCGCCGCCGCCGTCAACATGTCGCTGGCGTCCATGGTGAACGGGCGGGCCGTCATGAACTCTCCGACGGTCGTCATCACGCACTCCTCTCGGTGTCGGCGCCGTCTTCGGGGTACCCGGGGTCGGGAACGAAAAACCAGCGCCCTCCCCCGGTCGGTGGAATCGGCTACGCTCGCAGGTCGAAACGGCTGCGCCGGCACGAGGTGCACGGGCGGGCAGGCCGGGTAGGGAGCACGCCGTGTGGGCACGCCGGGTCAGCTGGCGTAAGCCTCTTTCGCCGGATTCGCGGGTGCCGCACCCGGCCGACCGGTCGTTGCTGCACCGCACGGAACGCTGGCGTGGAATGCCACTGGCGTTGGCGCTGATCGCGGTCATCACCGTCATCGACGTGCTGACCCAGACCAGCGCGGTCGTGCTCGGATTCCTGTCGCTGGCCCCGCTGCTCGCCGCCGCCGTCGAGAAGACCCGACGGACCGCACTGGTCACCGCAGTCGCCTGCTTCGTCGCGTTGGTCGCCGGGCTGCCCAGCGGCATGTTCGGCAGCCTTGACCATCTGCTGCGCAGCAGTGTCGTCTTCGCGGTCGGCATCGTGTCGATCTACGTGGCCCGGTCCCGGAACCTGCGGGAGGCCCGGCTGCGCCGGATGACCGAGATCGCCGAGGTTGCGCAGCGGGCGGTGCTACGCGCACCGCCGCCGCAGCTGGGCGATGTCGCCCTGGTCGCCCGGTACCTGTCCGCGTCCGAGGCAGCCAACGTCGGCGGTGACCTGTTCGCCGTCGTGGACAGCCCGTACGGGACCAGGATCATCATCGGGGACGCGTGCGGCAAAGGCCTGCAGGCGGTCCAGATGTCGGCCACCGTGATGGGCGCCTTCCGACAGTCCGCCTTCGTACAGCCGGAACTGTCCGCCGTCGCCGCCGATCTGGACCAGGCGGTGTACCGCGACGGAGTGGGTACCGGCCAGCCGGCGCAGTTCGTCACCGCCGCCCTGGTGCAGCTCACTGACGACACGCTGACCGTGATCAACTGTGGCCATCCGGCACCGGCACTGCGTCCCGCCACCGGGACGCTGGAGATCCTGGAGCCCGGTGACCGGCACCCGCCGTTGGGGCTGCGCCGCCACGCGCCGGAGCCGCTCCGGGTGACCCGACCCTGGCAGGTCGGGGACCGGCTGCTGCTCTACACCGACGGGTTGGTGGAGGCCCGCAACGGACGCGGCGAGTTCCTCGCCTCGGACCGGGTGACCGCGTGCCTGGAGCTGCCGGACCGGCAGGAGGTGCTGGACCGCGTCGTCGCCGAGCTGCAGCGGCACGCCGGCGGTCAGATCAGCGACGACGCCGCGATGCTGCTCGCCGAACGGGTCGCCGCCGACTGACGACGACCCGCCCGGCGTTGCGGCGGTAACTGTTGCGGTGCTGACTGTTGCGGTGCCGGGCTCAGGCCGCCGCAGCGATCAGCAGCTCGGCGATCTGCACCGCGTTGAGGGCTGCGCCCTTACGCAGGTTGTCGTTGGCGCAGAACAGCGCCAAGCCGTGCTCGACAGTTTCGTCGACCCGGATCCGGCCGACGTACGTCGGGTCCTGGCCGGCGGCCTGCAGCGGCGTCGGCACGTCGGACAGCGCCACACCGGGCGCGTCAGCCAGCAGCTCAGCCGCCCGTCGCGGGTCGATCGGCCGGGCGAACCGGGCATTGATCTGCAGCGAGTGGCCGGTGAACACCGGCACCCGGACGCAGGTCCCGCTCACCCGCAGCTCGGGGATGCCGAGGATCTTGCGGCTCTCGTTGCGCAGCTTCTGCTCCTCGTCGGTCTCGTCGGAGCCGTCGTCGACGATCGAACCGGCCAGCGGCAGCACGTTGAACGCGATCGGCGCGGCGAACGACCGGGGCGCCGGGAACTCCACCGCGCCGCCGGCGAAGGTGAGCGCCGCCGCCCCTTCGGCGACCTTGCGGACCTGCTCGTCCAGCTCGGCGACACCGGCCAGACCAGCGCCGGAGACCGCCTGGTAGGTCGAGACGACCAGGCTGACCAGGCCGGCCTCCTCGTGCAGCGGGCGCAGCACCGGCATCGCCGCCATCGTGGTGCAGTTCGGGTTGGCGATGATGCCCTTCGCGCGGTCGGCAGCCGCCTGCGGGTTGACCTCGGCGACCACCAGCGGTACGTCCGGATCCATCCGCCAGGCCGACGAGTTGTCGACCACCACGGCACCGGCCGCCGCGACCCGTGGCGCCAGCTCCTTCGACGTGGCCTTGCCGGCCGAGAAGAGGGCGATGTCCAAGCCGCGGTAGTCGGCGGTGGCGGCGTCCTCGACGACGATCCCGCTGCCGCGCCACGGCAGGGTCCGACCGGCCGAGCGGGCCGAGGCGAACAGCCGCAACTCGTCTACGGGCACCGCCCGCTGCTCCAGCACCTGCCGCATGACGCCACCGACCTGCCCGGTCGCGCCGACTATTCCGATCCTCATGTCACAACCCCGATCCTCATGCTGCGAAGGTTACCGACGGGCCGGGCCGGGACGGAACCGAGTTGTCCGGCGTCACCTTCCGACCCGTCGGCGTACCCCCGCGCAGTCAGTTCAGGTACACGCGATCAGTTCAGGTACCGGCGGGCCAGCTGCGGCTGGCGCCACATCGGCCAGAGCAGCGGGCCGCCGTCGGGCAGGTGGAACGGAGCCGTGGCGGTGAGCCGGTAGCCGAGCCGGGCGTACAGATCTCGGGCGCCGGGGCTGCTGGCCACCACGTAGGCGGCGCTGCCGGCGGTGTCGAAGATGGCGTGCCGGTGGTTCAGCAACGCCGTACCGAGGCCGTAGCCCTGCCGGTCCGGGGTGACCCCGAGGTACGCCAGGTAGTGGTGCTCGCCCACCGGGTGTCGTTCGGCGAGTGCGTTGTCCAGCAACCGGAACCGGTACGCGTATTCACCGCAGGTGTCGTCGAGCAGCTGCTCGTACTCCACCGGGTTCGGCAGGATCAGGCTGCACGGGCGCCAAACCGCCACCGCACTGTAGTCCTCGGTCCGGTAGATGCTGCCCTGGCGCAGCCCGTAGTCGATCAACGCCGGACAGAACCGCTGGTACACCTGCCGACGGGCGACCGGGTCCGGGATCAGCCAGGACGACTCGGGGGTGTCCAGAAATGCCTCCACCAGTGTCTTGGCCACTTGCGGGGTGTCGGTGTAGGTCGCGTAGCGGATCATCACCGACGTGTGGAGCTGGGGCATCAGCGCTCGCCTCTCTGCGGCACATTGCGGACACCCGGGTACAACGGACGACACACCGCCGTGGGTTCGAATGTATTTGCCCGCCTACCGACCGCGAGGCGGTAGGCGGGCAAGGCGGCGGTCAGCGCGTGCAGGGCACGCAGTACCGGGCGTGCGGCAGAATCTCCAGCCGTTCCCGGAGAATTTCGCCGCCGCACCGGTCGCAGCGGCCGTAACGACCCTCGGCGATCCGGTTCAACGCCTCGACGGTCTGGTCGTAGCCGCGCCGGGCGGCGACGACCAGCGCGGCCCGGGTGTGCGCTTCACCCGGGTCGCCGGTGTCGGCGGTGAGCTCGGTCAGCTGGGCCCGGTGCGTGTCCAACTGGTCGGCCAGTTGCACCCGTACCTGTTCGATCCATTCGGTGCCGCGGGTGCCGTGCAGTTCGGTGCTCATCGGGTCTCCTCGCAACAGAAAAGGGCCGAAGCTGATCCGCTTCGCCCCTGGTGGCCGTCGTCGTGATGGTGCGACGGCGCTCCGGAGGCGCCCGGCCGGTAGGGCGCGGCAGGCCCGGCCGACCAGCGACGCCGGACACGAGGACGCCCGGCGCGACGGCACTCGGCGCGAAGGTGCGCACGACGATCGGAGCCGTGACAGTCACGGCTCCGTCGCGCTGCGCAGGAGTGATCATCCGGCAACCGTAGGACACTACCGCAGGAAAGCCAACACGTTAACCGCCTAACCGGACATACCAGACAGGCGACGCGGACCTGGCGGCCCTGACGGGGCGGATCGAACCGCAGCGGCGCGTAGGGTTCCAGCGGACCGCACCCGCTCCGCACCCTGCGCCTGCTGCAACGCCGCTGAGCCCGACACCCCGGGCCCGGCGACGACACCCCTGGCCCGGTGCGGATCAGTCGGCGTCGTGCAGCTCCCCCAGGCCGGAGGCGGTCAGTTCGTCGCGGATCTTCGCCGCGTCACCCTCGACCACCAGGGTCAGCCCTTCGGCCTGCAGGTGGGTGGCGGCGGCGGCGGAGACCTGCTCGACCGTCGCCGACAGCAGCTCGTCGCGCAGCCGGGCGTGGTAGTCGTCGGGCAGCCCGTGCACGACCAGGGTCCCCAGTGCGCTGGCGATGGCCGGCGGGGTCTGCAGCTCGACCGAGAGCTGACCGGCCCGCCACGACCGGGCCACCGCCAGCTCCCCCTCGGTCACCCCGTCGGCCTGGGTACGGGACACCTCACCGACCGAGTCGATCAGGGCGGGCGCGGTGACCCCGGTCTGCACACTGGAGCTGACCGCGAAGCGCCCGAACCGGCGGGACATCCCGAAGTCCGACCGGATGCCGTACGTGTAGCCGCGTACCTCACGGATCAGGTGGTTGAGCCGCGACGTGAAGGCTCCACCGAGGACGGTGCTGGCCAGGGTCATCGGCACGTAGTCGGGGTGGGCCCGGTGCGGTGCCGGGTGGCCGAGCCGCAACGTGGACTGCACCGCGCCCGGCCGGTCGACCAGGATGATCCGCCGATGGTCCCGCAAGGTGACCGGCAACGGTGGTCCGGGCTGTGACGGCGAGCCGGTCGCCCCGGCGAAGGCGGCCACGCCGAGCGCGTCCAGGTCGATCAGGTCCAGATCGCCGGCGACCAGCAGGGTGCCGGGCCGGGTGAACCACGCACTGTGGAAGTCGACGACGTCCGCCACGGTCACCGCCGCCACCGATTCGGGGTCGCCGCTCATCGGCCGGCCGTGCCGCTGGTCGGCACCGAACAGGTCGGCGCGCAGCGCGGCTTCCGCCCGCGGCCCCGGGTTGGCCCAGTACATCCGCAGCGCGGTCGCCTCGTCGTCGCGGACCCGCTCGACATCGGACGGATCCAGCCGGGGGGTCCGGACCGCCTCGGTGAGCAGCTCGACGGCCGCGCCGAGCCGGTCGGTGCTGACCTGCACGCCCACCCGGAACGAGTCCCAGTCGACGGAGATCGACAACTCGGTGCCGAGACTTTCCAGGACCAGGGCGTACGCGGCCGAGTCCCGGGTCTCGGTGCCCTCTTCGAGTGCCTTGGCGAGAACTCCGGCCAGCCCTTCCCGGCCGACCGGTTCCCGGCTGGCACCGGCGTCCAGCAGCAGGGTCGCCACCGCCAGTCGGTGGCCGGGCAGGTGGGCGGCGACGATCTCGCCACCGGCCACGCTGCGCCGGACCACGTCCGGGAAACGGTACGGCCGGGCGGCGCCCGGTCCGGGACGCTGCGCGATGATCGTCACTGGTCGCCCTCCGGCAGGTAGCTGAGCTGGACCCGGTTGTCCGGCCGCAACAGGTGTGCGGCCTCGTCGTTGACCGCCTCGGCGGTGACCGCCAGCCAGCCCGGCAGCCGCTCCCCGGCGCGGGCCGGGTCGCCGAACTGGGTGGCGTAGCGACCGAGGGTGTCGGCCCGGCCCTCGAAGCTGGCGACCTGACGCCACCAACCGGTGGTGAGCAGCGCCTTGGCCCGGTCGACCTCAGCCTCGGTGACGCCGTCGCGGGCCACCTCGTCGAGCACCTCGGACAGGCCGTCGGCGAGCCGCTCGGCGGTCACCGTCGGCTGGGCGGTCGCGGTGATGATCAGCGGCGCCGGCGCGTGCGCCAGGTCGACGCCGTACGCGCCCAGGTAGTCGGGCTGCGCGATCCGGGCACCGTCGGCCAGCCGTTGGTAGAGCCGGCTGCCCCGGCCACTGCCCAGCACTGTGCCGAGCACGGTCGCCGCGTCGTAGGCCGAGGTCCCGAACGGATGGGTGCGGTAGGTGAAGTAGTGCCGGGCTGCCGGCACGTCGGTGGTGACCGTCTCGGTGACCGGGCCGGCCAGCGGTGCCGGCGTACGCCCGTCCGGCGCCGGTGGGATGTCGGGCCGCGCGGCGATCCCGCCGAAGTACTTGTCGGCCAGGCTGAACACCTCGTCGGCGTCGGTGTCGCCGACCACGGTCAGCACCGCGTTGTTCGGCGCGTAGTACATCTCGTGGAACGCCTGGAAGGTGGCCAGGTCGGCGGCGTTCAGGTCGTCCATCGAGCCGATCGTGGCGTGGTGGTACGGGTGCCCCGGCGGGTAGAGCAGGGGCAGCAGCCGCAGCCAGGCGTCGCCGTACGGCACGTTGTCGTAGCGCTGCCGCCGCTCGTTCTTGACCACCTCGCGCTGGTTGTCCAACGTCTCCTGGGTCAGCGCCGGCACCAGGCCGCCCATCCGGTCGGCTTCCAGCCAGAGTGCGAGGGCCAGGTGCTCGGCGGGGACGGTCTCGAAGTAGTTGGTCCGGTCCGGGTTGGTGGTGGCGTTGAGCGAGCCACCCGCGCCCTGCACCAGCTTCATGTGCTCGGTCTTGGCGACGTTGACCGATCCCTCGAACATCAGGTGTTCGAAGAGGTGGGCGAATCCGGTCCGGCCGGCGGGCTCGTGACGCGAACCCACGTCGTACCAGAGATTGACCGCGACCACCGGTGCGCTGGGGTCAGGGCTGACGACGACCCGTAGGCCGTTGTCCAGCCGGGTGGTCTCGATCGGCCAGGGGTACCCGTTGGGCGACATGCGCCCGACGTTATCCGATCGGGGGCCCGGCCGGACGCACCGGGCCGGCCGGGTGCCGTCGGGGTCAGCCGGGCGGCTCGCTGCCCGGCTGCGGACGCGGCTGCTCGCGCCGGTCGGAGTCGTCCAGGATGGCGGCGGCCTGACGCACCGGGTCGTCGCTGCCGGCCGCCTCCTCCTCCGGCAGCAGGTGGCCGGCGCGCGATTCGATCCGCTCCGCTTCGGCTTCCGCCTGACCCGTGGTGGCGGCGCCCGGTGGTGGTGAGCCGGTGAACGGGTCGTCGTCGGTGTCAGTGTTCATGGACCGAGTGACTACCCGGGCGACGGCCGAGTCATGCATTCCGCCGCCGCGTAGGTCAGGAGCGGAACGGGCCGCGTACCTCGTAGGTGATGCCGCCGGAGGACGCACCCGAGGTGCCGCGCTGCGACGAGAAGTACAGCCGGCCGCCGTCAGGGGAGAACGCCGGACCGCAGATTTCCGACGACGACTGGCCGCTGATCCGCAGAAACGGCGCGATCCGCTCGTCCGGGGTGATCAGGCAGATCTCCATGTTGCCGCCGTCCTCGGCGACGTACAGGTCACCGCCCGGCGTACCGACGATGTTGTCGACGCCGGTCAGCGGCGGGGTGCCGGAGATCAGCGAGTCGTCGTAGGCCAGGTCGATCCGCTGGGCGACCGCGTCGTACGCCCAGACCCGGTTGTCGCCCTTGGTGGTGAACCAGCAGACGCCGTCGGCGTAGTGGCATCCTTCCCCGCCGTTGAACCGTTTCGCGCCGGATACCTGGAAGCGGGTGGCGATCGGGCCGCCGTCCGGGTCCGGCACCCGGGCCCAACTGACCGGCCCGCTGGTACCGCTGCCGGCCACCAGCACCTCGAGGGTGCCGGTGGACAGGTCGCCCCAGGTGTCCGGCCGGAACCGGTAGAAGCAGCCGTTGCTCTCGTCCTCGGTCAGGTAGATCACGCCGCGGACCGGATCGGCGGCGGCGGCCTCGTGACAGAACCGGCCCATCGCCGGGCGCCGCACCGCGCCGGTGCCGCCGAGCGGGTACGTCTCGTAGACGTACCCGCGGGCCACCTCCTCGCAGGAGAGCCAGGTGCCCCAGGGCATGGCGCCACCGGCGCAGTTGCGGTTGGTGTTCGCCAGGATCCGGTACGCCGAGACCACGTCGCCGGTGGAGTCGAACCGGATCGCCGAGGCACCGCCGGTACGGGAGATCTCCGAGTTGGAGACGTACACCCAGCCGGTCCCGGCGGTGAAGCAGGCACCACCGTCCGGTGCGTCGTGCCAGACGTACGAGGTGTCGCCGACCCGCTGGCGCGACCTGGCCACGACCCGGCTGGTGAAGCCGGCGGGTAGCGCGATGCCGTTGGCGTCGGGACTGCCGAGTGGCCCGTACGGGCTGGCGCCGGGTTGCGCCGGTGCGGCGAAGGCGCCGGTCCAGAGACTGCCGGAGAAGGCGGCGGCACCAGCGCCGACCACCGTGGCACGCAGTACGCTACGACGATCCATCTCGACCTCCATCGATACTTGTGGCAATCGATGAAGCTAGATGGCGCTGGTGGCCACGGATGTCGACCGGGGTTAACGGGTGGCGAGGACCGGCCGAAGTCCGGTGGTGGCGTCCGGCAGGGGTGCCGCCCAGCGGCCGATCCGGTACAGTGTGCGTCGTGGCGCGCACGTATCGATGGTTTAGGCAGCCGGCCCTGGTGCCGGTGGCTCAGCCCTGACCTGACGTCACCCCACCAGAGCCGGCCAAGGGCAGCGGGCATCGAGCCCCTGCCCTTTCGTATGCCAACGAGCAGCCGGCTCGGCTGGGGGCGCCGGCTCCCCAGGGAGGCTGGCGGAAGGAAAGGCACCACATGAGCACCTCCATCGGCCGCGTCGCCGATCAGCGCATCGACCGGGTCGTCCCGCTCACCACTCCGGCCCTGCTGCACCACGAGCTGCCCCTCGACGACCAGCTCAGCGCGCGGGTGCTGGACGGCCGACGAGCCGTCGCCGGCGTGCTCGACGGACACGACGACCGGCTGCTGGTCGTGGTCGGCCCGTGTTCGGTGCACGACCCGGCCGCCGCCCTGGAGTACGCGCACCTACTTGCCGACGCCGCGCAACGGCACGCCGACGACCTGTTGATCGTGATGCGGGTGTACTTCGAGAAGCCCCGTTCCACGGTCGGCTGGAAGGGTCTGATCAACGACCCGGGCCTGGACGGATCCGGGGACGTCAACTCCGGGCTGCGGATCGCCCGTTCGCTGCTGCTCGAGGTGCTGCGGGCCGGGCTGCCGGTGGGCTGCGAGTTCCTCGATCCGATCACCCCGCAGTACATCGCCGACGCAGTGGCCTGGGGAGCGATCGGCGCCCGCACCGTGGAGAGCCAGGTGCACCGGCAGCTCTCCTCCGGGCTGTCCATGCCGATCGGCATGAAGAACCGCCCGGACGGCAGCGTCGCCACCGCAGTGGACGCCATCCGGGCCGCCGCCGTGCCGCACGTCTTCCCCGGCATCGACATGTCCGGGACGCCGGCGATCCTGCACACCCGCGGCAACGCCGACTGTCACCTGGTGTTACGCGGCGGTGCCGGTGAGCCCAACTACGACGCCGCGTCGGTGACTGCCGCGCTGGACCTGCTGCGGGCCGCCGGACTGCCGCAGCGGCTGATCATCGACGCCAGCCACGGCAACAGCGGCAAGGACCACCGCCGGCAGCCGTTGGTCGTCGAGGACGTCGCCGGGCAACTCGGCGCCGGGCAACGGGGCGTCGTCGGGGTGATGCTGGAGTCGTTCCTGGTGGCCGGCCGGCAGGATCTTGACCCGACCAGGGAACTGGTGCACGGACAGTCGATCACCGACGCCTGCCTGGGTTGGGACCAGACCGCCCAGGTCCTGGGGCGGCTGGCGACGGCGGTCGGGGACCGCCGGGCGGCGCTGGCCGCCGCGCAGCGGTAGCCGACAGCGCTCGCTGGTGACCATGCCCGGAGCCGGCGCGACGGCCGGCTCCGGGATCGGCAGGGGGCGAAGGTCAGCGGGTGGCTCGACGTGGGGCGTCGGTCGGCCGGTGGCCGGCCACCCGGGCGGCGATCCAGACGAAGAACACCGCCAGCGCGACCTGGATCGCGTGCCGCAGCCAGTCGATCCCGGCGGTCTCGCCGATACCCAGCCAGGCGGCGATCACACCGCCGAGCAGGGCGGCGGCGATTCCGACGCCGATGGTCAGCCAGACCGAGATGTTCTGCCGCCCGGGTAGCAGCAGACGTCCCAGAGCGCCGATGATCGCGCCGGCGACGAGCGCCCACAAGATGGTGCCGATCATGAGTCCACCTCCTGGCCCGAGCGTAGGTGCCCGGATCGGACCGGGAGGGCGGAACGCCGACGGTCGCCAGGATGAAACCGGCGATCCGGCTCGGTGCGTGGACCGTTGTTTGCCGTGCCGCGTGCGGGGTAGCAGGCGGGGGTGACCGATGAGACGTCCCGTGCCGAGCTGTACGCGCTGCTCGACGACATCTACCTCGGCAAGGAACGGGTGAGCCGCGCCGAGATCGCCCGTCGGGCGGTCGCCGCTGAGCTACCCGCTCACCTGCTGACCAGGATCAACGCCCTGCCAGAAGGCGAATACGCCCAGGACGAGGCGGAAGAGGTCCTGCATTCCTCCACGGAAGGCGCCTGATCACTGATGGACGAACACCAGAACCGACCAGCCGCCGCCCTCGGCCAGACCCCGGACGGCCAGCCGCCCGAGGACGACCCGGACTTCGCCGGCGAGCACGACGACACGGCGGTCTCCCACGACATCATCGAAGGCACCGACCGGGACCGGGAGCCGGAGACGCCTCGCGGCTGGTCCGGGATGGAGAAGCCCGGGTTCACCGCCGACTGAAAATCCACCCCGGCGGCCATCCGGCGTTGACGACCGGTCGTTGACGACCGGTCGTCAACCGGCGTTCAGGTTGTCGGTGACCGCCCGGACCAGGCTGGTCAACGTCTCGTCGGCGAGCCGGGTCAGCTGCTCGTGCGGCAGGTCGCAATCCAGCTCCAGGTGGAGCATGGCACCACCCGCCTGCACCGGGTACACCTGCACCACGGCAGCCCACGGGCCGCCCGCCGTAGACCACCGGGCCTGCAGGTGGTCGCCGTGGGCGGGTTCCGCCGACGCCTGACGCAGCGGCCCCGGAAGCCAGGCGGCCCGGCGGTCGGGGTCGGTCGCGGTGCCGAACGCCACCTCAGGGGGCGCGGAGACACCGCGTTCGGCGTACGCGGGCACGACTCACCTCCCGTGCCGCAACCGTGCGGCCTCGACCTCGCGGCCCGGGTGCCGGGTGAGGTACTCGGTCTCCAGGTCGGCGGTGCGGTGCAGGTGGTTGGCCAGCGCCGCGTCGGTACCGTGCCGCAGCGTGTCCAGCCGGGTCCGGTGCAGGCTGCCGATCTCACGGAGCAGTTCGTCGTCGGCCAGCTCCACCGGGTCGATCCCGGTTTCGTCGATCGTGTCGACCCAGGTCTGGGCACCCGGTCCGCCCGGTGCCGACCAGGGCCGGTCGGCACCGGGCGGATGGTCCGGCCGGGGTTCGAATGGCCGACCGGCCGCTGCCGGGGAGTAACTGCCGTACCGCGCTGAATCCGTCATCTCCGGCCTCCGGGGAGTCGACGAGGCATTACCGTCGTAGGGTTCCCCTGCTGGCCGGCGGCAAACACCGGGCACCCGGCTTGCCGGCGGTCACGCACCTGACTACGACGGCTCGTCGGAGAAGCCGACGGCCGGCCGGTACGCTTCCCTGCATGCGGCAGCTGTGGACCCCGGCGTGGATCCTGCGGCACCTGGTGGCGGTGGCGCTGGTGACGGGCTTCCTCGCGCTCGGCTGGTGGCAGATCAGCCGGGCCGCCGCCGGTAACACGCTGAGCTGGGCGTACGCGGTGGAATGGCCGGTTTTCGCGGCGTTCGTGGTGTTCATCTGGGTCCGCGAGGTGCGCCAGGCCCGCCGGGCCGCACCCGGCTCGAACGACGGGTCGCCGTCGCCGCACAGCCGGGCACCGCACAGCCGGGCACCGCACAGCCGGGCACCGCGGCGGAGCGGGCACCGGGACGAGGCGTTCGGCCGACCGGTACGGGTCCGGTCCACCGCCGGCGCGACCGTTGCTCCCGGCCCGGAGGATCCGGACCTGGCCGCCTACAACGACTACCTGGCCTGGCTGAACGCGAACCCGCACGCCAGGGCTGGCGACTACCCGGGCTGACCGGAAGAGAGAAGGACGGACGACAGTGTCAGGCGCACTCACCCGGTACCGACTGATCGCGTACGTGGTCGGCGTGGTGCTGATCCTGCTGATGGTGGTCGGCATGCCGTTGAAGTACCTGTTCGACCAGGCCATCGTGGTCGAGACGGTCGGGCCGGCGCACGGGTTCCTCTACATGGTCTATCTGGTCGCCGCGTTCGACCTGGCCCGACGGGCCAACTGGTCACTCGGCCGGATCCTGGCGATCATGCTGGCCGGGACGGTGCCGTTCGTGTCGTTCTACGCCGAGCGGGTGGTCGTCCGTTGGGCGGGCGGGCAACCGCGTACCGAGCCGGACAAGGTGTTCTCCGGCTGACACCGGGCGGGCGGTGGCCGGCTGACAGCGCCCCGGGCCGGGCCGGCACCGGTCGGGCCGACCCGGCCGGGGCGTACGGCCGACGTTGCCGGCGGCCGTGGTACCGAGCCATGTGCGGCGTCGGATCAACCCGTGGTGTGGCCGCCGGAGCTGGTCGGTGCACCGGACAGCCCGGCGACGAATGCCGACCAGGCAGCGGCCGAGAATTCCAGGTGCACTCCGGGGTCGGTGGAGTTGCGCACCCCGACCGCCGGGCCGATCTCGGCTACCTCAACGCAGGTCGTCGCCTCGCAGCGGCGACTCTTACGCCACGCCGGACCGGCAGTGCTGGTCACAGTCACCCAGACTCCTTAATAAGGATAAATCAGTAGATTTGCCATCAGAGCACGCAGGCAATCGGGCGGACTGTACCAGTTCTCGATCTTGCTGACGCGACTGGGCGACACCGGGAAAGCCGGCGGAACCGCCGTCCGGACCATGCGGAGGGGCCGGCCGTCCTTAGCAGACCTGACGGCGGCGGTGTAGCGTGCAACAGGGTGGCAACCAGCCAGGTAGCACACTGCTAGGCACTCCCCCGGAGCGTTTCCCATGTCTGCCCGACACCAGGGCCCGACCATCGGGCGTCGCCGGCTGCGTGCGGCGCTACGCCGGGCACGCGAGGCCGCCGCGCTGACCCAGGACTACGTCGCCGCTCAAATGGACTGGTCGCTGTCGAAGCTGATCCGGATCGAGTCGGGGTCGGTCAGCATCTCGACCAACGACGTCAAGGCCCTGCTGGACCTGTACGGCGTACGCGACCAGCAGCAGGTGCAGGATCTCGTCGAGTTGGCCCGGGCGGCACGACGGCGCGCCTGGTGGAGCGGATACAAGGACCGGGTGCCGGCCGCCTACGCGGCCTACATCGGTCTGGAGGCGGAGGCGTCGGCACTGCGCTACTTCCAGCCGATCAGCTTCCCCGGCCTGCTGCAGACCGAGGAGTACGCCCGCGCGGTGATCCCGGCCGACGGCCCGCACCACGTACCGGCAGCCGAGATCGAAGGACGGGTGCAGATCCGACTGGCCCGCCAGCACGAGGTGCTGTTCGGCGCGGACCCGCCGCAGATCGAGGTGATCATCGACGAGGCGGCGCTGCGCCGGATGACCGGCGGCCCGCGGGTGCTGCGCGAGCAGCTCCAGCACGTGGCGAAGATGTCCGCGGCGCCCCACATCACGGTCCGGGTGCTGCCGTTCACCGCCGGGAGCAACACGGTGCTCGGTCCGTTCGTCATCCTGCACTTCGCCGACCAGGCCGACGCCGATGTGGTGTACGTGGAGAGCGCTCTGGTCGAGGAGGTCATCGACCGGGCCGACGAGGTCCGGCCGTACCAGCATGTCTTCGACCGGCTACGGGCGGAATCCCTGTCGCCGGCCGACTCGGTGGCGATGCTGCACGACCTCGCCCGTCGACTGGACGGGCCGGATGCGGGCTGACCGACGTTGACCAGCCCGCCGACGACCGCCACGGCGGCCGGGTCCGCTCACCGCTGGTCGGGCATCCACGGCTCGATGGTGACCGGCTCGGACAGACCGGCCAGCCGGGACATCTCCCGGGCCCGCATCAACGCCCGGCTCACCTGGCCGTACTGGCGTTCGTCGTCGGTGCTGAACAGCAGCACCAGCAGTCCCTGGTGGCGGCCCCATAGTTCGTACGCCCGCGGCCGCAACCGGTCGCCGAGCCAGGCGACCGCCACCGGCACGAACGCAGCCGCCAGCATGGCGAGGTAGGCACCCGCGCTGACCTCATCCAACCCGCGGGTGTAGCCGACGGTCACCGCGACCGCCGTCAGGGTCACGGCGGTCGCCGCGATCACCCGGCCGGTGAGACGGTCGCGGGCACCTCGTGCGGTCCGGAGTTCGGTGAGGTCGCGGACGGCGAACCGCCGGCCGGCCACGACGAACCATTCACCGGTCACGCAGATACCGGGCTGCCGGTAGAAGGCCCGTCCGACACTGGGGCCGGACGGGGCGGGTACCGGGGAACCGCGTCGGGGTGGGGTCTGGCGAGTAGCACGCATAGCTGCCTCCGAAGGGCTCGTGCGGCGCTGACCTTGCGGGTCCATTGTGCAAACAGCAAGCTACTCGATGGAAGGTAGTCATTCTGCCACCTAGCAGAATGACGTACGGCAGGCCGCTTCCTGGATGGCGAATCAGACCTTCCATCCCCATTTATCCGTATAGCACAATGACAACAACCGCGTAGACCGACTAATGACGCATTATTCGCAGTTGATCAACCGCCCGCCAATGACGACGCACCGCAGTCGACCGATTACACGAAGGCAGGGAGATGTTGCCCAGAGCAGCCAGCCGTCACATCCAGTAACTGTCACCGGGCCCCAGTCAGTTCCATGCCGCGGATCACGATCGCAGCACTTTCCGGGTCGCAACCCTTGCGGCTAAGTTGGACCGGCTGGTCCGGTCGCCAGTCACCGGGAGGCGGTGATGCCGGTCCAGTGCCGCCGAATCGCCGTAGCGAGATTACCTGGCGTTACAGCCAGTGATTCCACGGTCGCGATCCGGGGACCCACCGGCACCTGGGGTGAATCCGCGGTCCACCGCGGTAGGGCGAACTTCCCGCCCGAATCCGTCAGCTAACCCGGTAGGCGGCCAGGAAGAAGGGTTCTGCGTTCTTGTCAACAGCGCGGATTCTGCTGCGCACCCTGATGCTGACCGGCGTAAGCCTCGGCCTGGTGGTACCGGCGACCGCCGCGACCGCCCAGCCGACGGTCAGCGAACTCACGCAGCAGATCGACAAGGAATCCGAAGAGCTGGCCAAGGTCGTCGAGTCGTACAACCGGCTCAGGGAGGAGGCCAAGGCCACCCGGACGGCGGCCGAGGACATCGACGCCAAGCTCGGCCCGCTGCAGGCCGAACTCGCGGCAGCGCAGACCGAGGTCGGTCAGATCGCGGTCAACGCGTACAAGACCGGCGGGTTGAGCACCGCGACCGCCCTGCTCGACGGCACCTCCGGCAGCTTCATCCACCGGCTCGGCACCCTGGACCACCTGGCCCGGGACCGGCAGCAGCGGCTCAGCGAGTTCACCAGCACCCAACTGACCTACCTGGCCGAGCAGGAGAAGCTGCAGGCAGCCCTGAAGAAGCAGGACGCCCAGGTCAAGGAGCTCGCCGACCGCAAGAAGAGCATCGAAGCGGACATCGACGAGCTGATGGACAAGCGGGAACGGGCGTACGGTGCCGCGAGCGAGACCGGCTCGTCGTACACCGGGACCGTACCGTCGGTGTCCGGTGCCGCCGGCTCGGTCGTCGAGTTCGCCTACGGAGCCATCGGCAAGCCGTACGTCTGGGCCGCCAGCGGCCCGAACGGCTACGACTGCTCAGGCCTGACGCTCGCCGCCTGGCGTACCGCCGGCAAGAGCCTGCCGCACAACGCGGCGATGCAGTGGGACGTGGTCGCGAAGATCAACCGTGGCGCACTGCAGCCCGGTGACCTGGTGTTCTACAACGGTCTCGCCCACGTCGGCCTGTACGTCGGCGGTGGACAGGTGATCCACGCTCCCACCTTCGGCCGCACCGTCGAGCTGGCCAGCGTGGACATGATGCCACCGTACGGCTACGGCCGGGTCCGCTGACCCGGTCGCTCGCCCCGACGAACTGCCGACGGCCCGGCATCCGCTAGCGCGGATGCCGGGCCGTCGGCAGTTCGTCGGTAGTCTGTCGGTTCGTCGGCGGGTCAGGTCGCCTGCGGTCAGTTCGTCAGGCGGCCTGCAGCCCTTCTGCCCGGGCCAGCTCCCGCAGCCGGCCCAGTGCCTGGATCTCCAGCTGACGGATGCGCTCCCGGGACAGCGAGAAGCGCGACGCGACCTCGGTCAGCGAGTGCTCCCGCCCGTCCTCCAGGCCGTACCGGGCCCGCATGATGCCGGCGGACCGGTCGTCCAGGTGGTTGAGCAGGCCCTCGATCCGCTGCCGCTCCAGCCCGGTCAGCACGATGTCCTCCGGCGACGGGGCGTCGCTGTCGGCCACCAGGTCGCCCAGGTTGGTGTCGCCGTCGTCGCCGACCGGGGTGTCCAACGACACCGTGTCCTGCGACCACCGCACCAGCTCGTGCACCCGTTCGACCGGCACGCCGAGCGAGGCGGCGATCTGCTCCGGCTCGGGGTCCGAACCGAGCTCGCGGGTCAACTGGCGGGCGACGTTGCGCATCCGGTTGACGTCCTCGACAAGGTGCACCGGAAGCCGTACGGTCCGCTCCTGCTGGGCGATCGCCCGGCTGATGGCCTGCCGGATCCACCAGGTCGCGTAGGTGGAGAACTTGAAACCACGCTCGTAGTCGAACTTCTCCACCGCGCGGACCAGACCGGTGTTGCCCTCCTGGATCAGGTCCAGCATCGGCATCCCGGACCGGACGTAGCGGCGGGCGATCGACACCACCAGACGCAGGTTGGCCCGGATGAACAGGTCCTTCGCCCGCTCGCCCTCGACGACCAGCCGCTCCAACTCCTCGCGGCTCACCCCGGCCCGCGGCACACCCTGCTCCAGCAGGTGTTCCGCGTACAGGCCGGCCTCGATCGCCTTGGAGAGGTCGACTTCCCGGGCCGCGTCGAGAAGCGGCGTGCGGGAGATCTCATGCAGGTAGACGCCAACGAGGTCCCGCTCCTCGGCGACCTCGTCGGTCCGCAAAGCCATCGTCTTCTCCACGTTGCTCACGGTCCCCTCGTTAACCCCACGTCGTGCCCTGTCACCTGCGATGCGCATCTCCATCAGCCTCTCCCCCGTCACGTCTGCCTCCGATCCGGCGAACCTGATGTGGCAGGCCCCGCCGTATGGCGCCGACACCTACACAACAGATGAGACGCGTCAGGGATTCCGTCTCGTGAGTCGAAGCTGACACGATTGCCTGAATAATTGCTGTGAACGGGATTGGCGTTTCCTGCCAGGCTCCTCGATCGCCGCGCCGCGTCGGGCCGGCCGACGGCCCGATTCATTGAGGTCGGCGGGGTGTGGCAGGCTTCCAGCACACCACGACACCTGGCAAGGCGCAGCGATTCCCGTCACTACCCCTCCTGCGATCCTCGTCACTGCCCGCCGGCCGGTTGGTCCTGGCCAGGAGTACGGCCCGAGCGGGTTGCACGGTTCATCACCGCCCGGGCAGGCACCGACGATCGGGTCACGACGCGCGCGAATCGTCCTGATCCGGCCACCACGAGGCGCCGGCCGGCCGCCCGTCGGTCAGCCGCCCGTCGGTCAGCCGCTGCCGGATCTTTGCAGCGACCTGGGCGGCCGGGCCCCGGGCGTCGATCACCACGAACCCGGCGGCCTCCGGCAGCGACCCGTAGGCCGCCGCGCTGGTCGCCAGGAACTCCAGCGACTCGTGGTCGGTGCCCCGAGCGTCGATCCGACGGGCCGCTTCGGCGGGCGGCAGCCAGAGCAGGAACGTCACGTCCGGTCGGGGAAACACCCGGTACGCCAGCCGGGCGAGCCGTTCCCAGCGGCCGGCGCCGTGGGTGCGGATGCTGGCGTACTGGCATACCGCGTACCGGTCCATCACCGCGATCACTCGACGCGAGCCGAGCACCGACCGGGCGATCGCGAGCCAGCGCAGCAACGCCTCCAGGAACATCAGCCCGCCACGGCCGACCATCCGCCGGGCATCCGGGCGGCCGATCCGGACCGCGAACCGGTCGAGCCAGCGTCGACCGCCGGCGTTGCGCCAGTACCGGGCGGGCCGGCCGGCGGCGGTCAGCGCCTCCGCCAGCAGGTGTGCCTGAGTGGTCTTGCCGACCCCGTCGATGCCCACCAACGCGATCCGTCGCAGCCCGTCCGGCGGCGACCAGGCCGGATCGGCGTCCACTGTGCTCCCTGCGGGGTCCGGTGGCGGGCATGGCGGCACGGCTGACGACGTGGACTGTACGGGCGACAGCGGGCGAGACGCGGGCCGGGACGGTGATGGTGGTGACGGTGGCGCATGGGTCACTGTGACGAGCACCTTCCCAACGGTAGCGAGCACGTGCACGTCGTCACCCCGCTCGCCCACTGCCACGCGCCGCGCCGCGCCCGCACGCACGAACCGGCCGGGAACGGGTATGCCACCGACGTGCACCCGACGACAGCCAGGAGGTGGGGCAATGACCCGGACATCGGGGCAGTCGATGCGACAGACCGGGCCGGACCGGCTGGACGGCTACACCGAGGCGGCGGTGCAGCGGATGCTCAGCGAGCACGCCGACATCGCCGAGCAGGGGGTGGGTGTCTCCCGCCGGGACCACAGCCTGGCGCTGTGCGGCGAGGTCGAGAGCGCCCACCGGCGGGCGGAGATCGTCCGGCTGGTGGCCGAGCGCTTTCCCGGCGTACGCCTGATCGTCGACATCGTCGTCAGTCGGACCACCGCGCCCACCGAGGCGGAGGAGTTGTCGTGATCCGCGTCGCGGCTGTCGGAGACGTGCACATGGACAGCGACGTGCTGGGCCGGTTCCGGCCGGCGTTGGCGCAGCTCGGCGACCGGGCCGACGTCCTACTGCTGGCCGGCGACCTGACCCGCCACGGAACGGAGTCGCAGGCGCGGTGCGTGGCCGACGAGTTCGGGGATCTGCCGGTCCCGGTGGTGGCGGTGCTGGGCAATCACGACCACCACTGTGACCAGGTGCCGCAGCTGGTCGGGATACTCAACGACGCGGGGGTCACGGTGCTTGACGGCGACGGCGTGGTGGTGGACTGCCCCGGCGGCCGGCTCGGGGTGGCCGGGGTCAAGGGGTTCGGCGGCGGGTTCGCCGGGCGGTGCGCCAGCCGGTTCGGTGAGCCGGAGATGAAGGCGTTCGTCGCCACCACGGCGGACGCCGCCGACCGGCTAGGGGCGGCGCTGGTCGACCTGGACTGCGATGTACGGGTGGCGTTGACCCACTATTCGCCGGTGCCGGAGACGCTCACCGGCGAGCCGCCCGAGATCTACCCGTTCCTCGGCTCCTACCTGCTGGCCGAGGCGATTGACGCGGCACCGACCGACCTGGCGGTGCACGGTCACGCCCATTTCGGCACGGAGCGGGGCACTACACCCGGAGGGGTACAGGTCCGTAACGTCGCCCATCCGGTGATCAAACAGGCGTACAGCGTGTATTCGCTCGCCGGGTCGGTCCCTTGACCAGACCGGTGAAGGTTTCCGTCGCCGGTCGCAAGGGTATTCAGCGGCCATGGAGCTACTTCTCTGGATTCTCGCAGTCGTCCTGGTCGTCGCCGGCGTTCTCGCGCTGTTCCGTCGGCAACTGCTCTGGGGCATCGTACTGATCGTCGTCGGGCTGCTCGTCGGTCCCGGCGGCGTGAGCCTGTTCGCTTGACGGTGCCGGGCGAACCCCCGGCTCCTTCGACCGACATCGACCTGACCACATCGACCCCGAGCCTGCCGGGGCCGCCGGAACCGGCCCGGTCCTCCCCACCGTGGACCGGCGCCGGCGGCCCCGGCCTGATCTGTTCCTGGAGTCGCGATGCGCTCGTGGTGGGGTTTCCCGGTGTTCCTCGGCCTGGTGGCGGCGGCCGCAGCGGTCGGGGCGTTCGCCGCCCGCGACGCCGGTTCCCGTTACGCCGAACTGGTCCAGCCGTCCTGGGCACCGCCGTCCTGGCTGTTCAGCCCGGTTTGGACCATCCTGTACGTGCTGATCGCCGTCGCCGGATTCACCGTCTGGCGGCGCGCCGGCGTCGGCCTGGCGATCGCCAGTTGGCTGGCCCAACTGGTGCTCAACGCCGCCTGGACACCGCTGTTCTTCGCCGCCGGCCGGTACGGTCTGGCGTTCGCTGAGATCGTGCTCCTCTGGCTGCTCGTCGGTGCCACCGTGGTGCTGTTCTGGCGGGTGTGGCGACCAGCCGCCCTGCTGATGGTCCCGTACTGGGGCTGGGTCACCTTCGCCGCCGCGCTGAACCTGTCCATCTGGCAGCTCAACAGCTGAGTAGCGGGTCAAGGTTTCCGAATCGTTACTGGCTCGTAGCTGGTCAGGACTGGACGCGCTTCCATTGCAAGCGCTTACATATGAAGACGCCCAGACAGCAACCGACCGGCGCAGCCAGACCGCAGGGACGCGGGGCCCGCCGGCTAGGAAGGGAGAACGCTCCATGGCGGTCTTCACCAGACCACGCCAGGCCTCCGCGCTCGCCAGCGTGCTCGGGCTGGCCCTCGCCTCGACGGCGTGTGTTTCCGACAGCGGCACCAGCGCGGACCCGGATTCCGAGGAATGCGCCCCATACAGTGACTACCAGGGCAACGACGGCACCGAGGTGACGATCTACGCCTCGATCCGTGACGCCGAGGCGGACCTGCTCGAGCAGTCCTGGAGCGAGTTCGTCGACTGCACCGGCATCGACATCCGCTACGAGGGCAGTGGCGAGTTCGAAGCCCAGCTGCAGGTGCGGGTGGACGGCGGCAACCCGCCGGACATCGCCTTCATCCCGCAGCCCGGCCTGCTCGGGCGGTTCGCCGAGGCCGGCCAGCTGCAGGCCGCCTCCGACGAGACCAAGGCGATGGCCGAGGCCAACTACAGCGAGGACTGGCTGGCGTACGGCACGGTCGACGGCACCTTCTACGGCGCCCCGCTCGGCTCCAACGTCAAGTCCTTCGTCTGGTACTCGCCCAGCATGTTCGCCGACAACGGCTGGACCGTGCCGGAGACCTGGGACGACCTGATCACGCTCAGCGACGAGGTCGCCGCCACCGGCACCAAGCCGTGGTGCGTCGGGGTCGAGTCCGGTGACGCCACCGGCTGGCCGGCCACCGACTGGATCGAGGACATCATGCTCCGGACCCAGACGCCGGAGGTCTACGACCAGTGGACCACCCACGACATCCCGTTCAACGACCCGCGGGTCGCCGAGGCCGTCAACCAGGCCGGCTCGATCCTCAAGAACGAGGAGTACGTCAACGGCGGCTTCGGTGGCGTGGACAGCATCACCGCGACCTCGTTCCAGGATGCCGGCACCCCGATCCTCGACGGTGACTGCGCGCTGCACCGGCAGGCCAGCTTCTACGCCAACCAGTGGCCCGAGGGCACCGAGGTGGCCGAGGACGGCGACGTCTTCGCGTTCTACTTCCCGACCAACGACCCGAGCGCCGGCCAGCCGGTCCTCGGCGGTGGCGAGTTCACCGTGGCCTTCGCCGACCGGCCCGAGGTCCAGGCGGTGCAGACCTACCTGGCCTCGCCGGAGTACGCCAACAGCCGGGCCTCGCTCGGCAACTGGGTGTCGGCCAACAGCGGGCTGGACATCGCCAACGTGGAGAACCCGATCGACCGGCTCTCCGTGGAGATCCTGCAGGACGAGAACACCACGTTCCGCTTCGACGGTTCGGACCTGATGCCGGCTGCGGTCGGCGCGGGCACCTTCTGGCGCGGCATGGTGGACTGGCTCAGCGGCCAGAGCACCGCCGAGACCCTCGACTACATCGAAGGCTCCTGGCCGACCAGCTGACACCACGCGGCCGGCCCACCCACGAGCACACCGGGGGTGGGCCGGCCGCGCCATAGCTGGCTCCGGTCGACGATCCGTTGGGAGGGCGGATGTACTTCGACTTCGCTGAGCAGTACCCGAAGCTGTTGATGCTGCTGTACGGCCTGATCGCGTTCGTGGTGATCGTCGGCGGCATGCTGCTGTTGCTCGACGCGGTGCCAAGCTGGTTCGCCCGCCGACGGGAGCAGCGGCTGATCGCGGCCAGCGCCGGTGGTGGCGGCGGATCGATGCCGATCGGCCGACCCCGGCGCGGCGGCGAAGGCATGTTCGGCCTGTTCTTTCTGCTGCCGGCCCTGCTGCTACTCGGCATCGGGCTGGTCATTCCGGCCCTGCGCACCACCGTCCTGTCGTTCATGGACGGACGCAGCGAGAACTGGGTCGGCCTGGAGAACTACCGCTGGATGTTCTCCCAGGACGAGATCATCCAGGTGCTGACCAACACCCTGATCTGGGTGATCCTGGTGCCGACGGTGGCGACCGCGATCGGCCTGCTCTACGCGATCATGGTGGACAAGGCCCGGTTCGAGGCGCTGGCCAAGTCGCTGGTCTTCATGCCGATGGCGATCTCCTTCGTCGGCGCCAGCATCATCTGGCGGTTCGTCTACGCGTACCGGGGCGGCGAACAGGAGCAGTACGGCCTGCTCAACTACCTGGTCACCCTGTTCGGCTTCGAGCCGCAGCGCTGGCTGCAGCTCAACGCCCCGCTGAACACGCTGCTGCTGATCGTGGTGATGATCTGGATCCAGGCCGGGTTCGCGATGGTGGTGCTCTCCGCCGCGATCAAGGCGATCCCGGCCGACATCATCGAAGCCGCCCGCCTCGACGGGGTGAACGCCTGGCAGATGTTCTGGCGGGTCACCATGCCGAGCATCCGCCCGGCGCTGATCGTCGTGGTGGTGACCATCTCGATCGCCACCCTGAAGGTCTTCGACATCGTCCGGACGATGACCAACGGCAACTACGACACCGGTGTGATCGCCAACGAGATGTACAACCAGGCGTTCCGTTACGGCCAGAACGGCTACGGCTCGGCCCTGGCGGTGTTCCTGTTCGTGCTGGTCATCCCGATCGTCATCTACCAGATCCGTAACCTGCGCAAGCAGCGGGAGGTGTGACACCCGTGACCACCACCACGCCCCCCGTGGCCGCTCCGGCCAGCAGCGGGGAGGAACGGCCCCGTACCCGGGTCGGCCGGGTCCGCAAGCGGCTCAACACTCCGACGGCGACGATCGTCGCGATCGTCATCGCGGTGATCTGGACCATTCCGACCTTCGGTCTGTTCGTCTCCTCGTTCCGACCGGCTGAGGAGATCCGGACCACCGGTTGGTGGACCTTCTTCACCAACCCGCAGGTCACCCTGCAGAACTACCAGGACGTACTGTTCGGCCGGTCCTCGTCGTCCGGGCAGTTGTCCAGCTACTTCATCAACTCACTGGTGATCACCATCCCGTCGGTGCTGTTCCCGCTGGCCTTCGCGGCACTGGCCGCGTACGCGCTGGCCTGGATCAACTTCCGCGGCCGGGACCTGATCTACATCTGCATCTTCGCGCTGCAGATCGTGCCGCTGCAGATGGCGCTGGTGCCGTTGCTGCGGTTCTTCTCGCAGGGCACCACGATCGGCGGCGTCACCATCACCCCGCCGTGGGGGCTGGACAGCTACGAACGCTATGTCCAGGTCTGGTTCGCGCACACCTGCTTCGCACTGCCGCTGGGGGTGTTCCTGCTGCACAACTTCGTGTCGCAGCTGCCCAAGGACCTGATGGAGGCGGCCCGGGTCGACGGGGCCAGCCACCCGAAGATCTTCCGGACCATCGTGCTGCCGCTGATCGCCCCGGCGCTGGCCGCGTTCGGCATCTTCCAGTTCCTCTGGGTCTGGAACGACCTGCTCGTCGCGTTGATCTTCGCGGGTGGTGAGAGTCGGGTGGCGCCACTGACGGTACGGCTGGCCGAACTCGCCGGCACCCGAGGTGACCAGTGGCAACGCCTGACGTCCGGTGCCTTCGTCTCGATCATCGTGCCGTTGATCGTCTTCCTCTCCCTGCAGCGGTATTTCGTCCGAGGGCTGCTGGCCGGCAGCGTCAAGGGCTGACCAAGGGCTGACGCCGGCCGCGACCGCGCGGATGGCGAGGTGATGATCCATGACCAGAATCGACGACGTCGCCCGGCTGGCCGGGGTCTCCACCGCGACCGTCTCGCGGGCCCTGCGGGGCCTGCCGACGGTCACCGAGGCGACCCGGCTGCGGGTCCTCGACGCCGCCGCGCAACTCGGGTACATCGTCTCGCCCAGCGCATCGCGGCTGGCCGGCGGCAAGACCCGCGCCGTCGCCGTCGTGGTGCCCCGGATCACCCGCTGGTTCTTCAGCACCGTCGTCGAAGCCGCCGAGAACACGCTGCAGGAAGCCGGCTACGACCTGCTGCTGTACAACCTCGGCGGGCGGGAGAACGCCCGGCAGCGGATGATGCTGCACACCGCCAGCCTGCGCCACCGGGTGGACGCGTTGATGCTGGTCGCCACCCCGCTGCACCGGTCCGACTTCGCCGCCATCTCCGCGTTGGGCATGCCGGGGGTGACGGTCAGCTCCGGCACCGGCGTACCCGGCTGGCCCAGCATCCGGATCGACGACGTGGCCGCCGCCCGGACCGCCACCGGCCACCTGATCGGGCTCGGGCACCGGCGGATCGCCCACATCTCCGGCAACTCCGGCGAAGAACTGGCCTTCACCGCCCACCTGGACCGTCGCCGCGGCTACCGGGAGGCGCTGGTCGCGGCCGGCCTCACCCCGGACCCGGCGCTGGACGTGGAGGGCGACTTCACCATCGCCGGCGGCGGGCTGGCCACTACCGAACTGCTGCGCCGCGGCCCGGTGCCGACCGCGATCTTCGCCGCCTGCGACGAGATGGCGCTCGGCGCCATCGCCGTCCTGCGCCAGGCCGGACTGCGGGTGCCGGCCGACGTCAGCGTGATCGGCATCGACGACCACGACGTGGCCCGGGTGGTCGGGCTGACCACCGTCGCCCAACCTGCCGCCGAGCAGGGCCGACTGGCCGCCGGCACGCTGCTCGGCCCACTCGCAGCCGGAACGCCGCCCGGCCCACTCGCAGCCGGCCCACTTGCCGGCACCGCCGGCACGCCGACCGACACGGTGACCCTGCCCACCCGGCTGGTGGTCCGCGAGTCGACCGCGCCACCCCGAGAAACGGGATGACCGCCACCGCGTGAAACCGGGTAACCGCACCGGCCGACCTGGTAAACCCACGTACGAGGCACCGCTGACCCCGCCGCCAGGGCGTTCCTGGCAGCGGGGCAGCCCGCCAACCGAGCTGAGTTGAGGAGCACACTGGTGAACACGCCATCGACCCGTACCCGTGACGGTGCCGGCACCGAATGGTGGCGGGAGGCGGTCATCTACCAGATCTACCCGCGGTCGTTCGCCGACTCCGACGGCGACGGCATCGGTGACCTGCCCGGCGTCGTCGCCCGACTGGACGACCTCGTCGCCCTCGGCGTCGACGCGATCTGGCTGTCACCGTTCTACCCGTCGCCGCAGGCCGACGCCGGCTACGACGTGGCCGACTACCGCGACGTCGACCCGATCTTCGGCCGGCTGGCCGACGCCGACCGCCTGATCGCCGAGGCCCACGACCGGGGGCTGCGGGTGATCGTCGACCTGGTGCCGAATCACACGTCGTCGGCGCACCCCTGGTTCGTCGAGGCGCTCGGCGCCGAGCCGGGCAGCCCGGCCCGGGACCGGTACATCTTCCGCGACGGCCGCGGCCCAGATGGGGACCAGCCGCCGAACAGCTGGCGGTCCGTCTTCGGCGGCCCGGCCTGGACCAGGACCGACAACCCGGACGGTACGCCGGGCCAGTGGTATCTGCACCTGTTCGACGCCGGCCAGCCCGACCTCAACTGGGACTCGACGCAGGTCCGCGACGAGTTCGTGGCCATCCTGCGGTTCTGGCTGGACCGGGGCGTCGACGGCTTCCGGGTCGACGTGGCGCACGGCCTGGTCAAACAGGCCGACCTGGCCGACTGGCACTACCCGGAGGAAACCACCTCCGGCAATCACGTCGACCAGCCCCGGCCGCCGATGTGGGACCAGGACGGCGTACACGAGATCTACCGGCAGTGGCGGTCGGTGCTGGACGCGCACCCCGGTCAGCAGATCCTGGTCGCCGAGGCGTGGGTGCAGCCGGCGGAGCGGCTCGCCGCGTACGTCCGGCCGGACGAGATGCACCAGGCGTTCAACTTCGAGTACCTGGAGGCGGCGTGGACCTCCGAGGCGCAGCGTACGGTGATCGAACGGTCGTTGGCCGCCACCGAGGCCGTCGGCGCGCCCACCACCTGGGTGTTGTCCAACCATGACGTGCTGCGCCACGCCACCCGGCTGGCGCTGCCGATCGGCGCGGCCCGGCCGCGCGGCATCGGCGCGAACGACCCGCAGCCGGACACCGCGCTCGGGCTGCGCCGGGCCCGCGCCGCCACCCTGCTGATGCTGGCGCTGCCCGGCTCGGCATACCTCTACCAGGGTGAGGAGCTGGGTCTGCCGGAGCACACCACGCTGCCGGACGAGGTCCGGCAGGACCCGACCTGGCGGCGCACCGACCACACCGAGCGCGGCCGGGACGGCTGCCGGGTGCCGATCCCGTGGGAGGCGGACAGCCCGTCCTACGGGTTCGGGCCGACCGACGCCAGCTGGCTGCCGCAGCCACCGGTGTGGGCCGAGTACGCCCTCGACCGGCAGCGCGACGTGCCGGGGTCGACCTACGAGCTGTACCGGACGGCGCTGCGGCTGCGCCGCGAGCTGGGGCTCGGCGCCGGCCGGCTGCGGTGGCTGGAGTCGCCGGAGGACGTGCTCGCCTGCTGCGTCGACGAGGTGACCGTGGTGACGAACTTCGGTGTCGAGCCGGTGTCGCTGCCGCCGGGCACCGAACCGCTGATCGCCAGCGGTCCGCTGACCGGCAACGGGCGGGTGCCGACCGACGTCACCGTCTGGGCCCGGCAACGTCAGTGACCGTGGGTTCACCGGCCCGGACGTCGAGCAGGCGGTGCACGTCGGCGATGTCGCCCGGCGCCGACCGGGACGCCAGCCAGTACATGATCCCGGTCGGGATGAAGAACAGCTGGAACACGGCCAGGCCGACGGCGTAGTTCAACGGCGGTGGGACGACACCGCCGACCGCCCGCAGGGCGACCGGCAGCAACGCGTTGCCGGTCGCCCGCCCCACCCCGTTGACCAGGTTGCCGAGGCTGTAGACGGTGCCCCGGTGCTCCGGCGGATTGACGTCGGCGATCAACGCGAACCAGTTCGGCGAGTTCGCCGACGTCAACGCCAGGGCGAGCAGTGCGGTGAGGAAGCTCAGCCCGATCGTCGGCTCGGTGAACACGCCGCGCAGCACGGCGGCGGTCACCGCACCGGCACCCGCGCCGTCCGGCACGTCGATGCGCATCGGGACGAAGAACAACACCAGGTAGAACGGCACCGCCGCGAGGATGCCGACCGCCGCGACCAGGGCCCGACCCCGGGGGGTACGCCGCTGCAGCCGGTCGCCGACCAGCCCGCCGACGATCGACAGCGCGCCGCCGAGTTGGAACAACGTGGCGAAGACGCTGCCGACGATGATCGCCGTACCGGCGGTGTAGCCCTGCTCCTCGGCGCGGGCCCGGAACAGCGCCGGCAGCCAGACCAGCGAGCCGAACGCCACCTGGGCGGTGAGCCCTTGCGCCACCAGCCAGACGTTGGTCCGCCGCCGGGCGATCGTCGGCAGGTCGGCCCGGCTGATCCGGTGCTCGTACTCGCCGCCGGCGGCGAACCGGTCGGCCAGCTCCGGCTGGCTCTGTCCGCGCCGCACGTCGACGGTGAACAGGTACGCGACCGTGGCGACCAGCCCGGCGGCGGCGAGCACCAGGAACGGCCGCCGCCAGTCGGCGTGCCCGAGCAGCCCGCCGAGCAGGGTGCCGGCCAGCGTGCCGACGCCCTGCGACAGCCCCCAGAAACTCATCACCAGGCCCCGCCGGCCGGGGGTGATCAGGTCGCTGACCACGGAGAAGCCGACCGAGGCGACCGCGCCGAGGCCGACGGCGGCGACGAGCTGCGCGGCGAAGAACACCGGGTAGCTGCCGGCGAGGGCGGTACCGGCCGCGCCGAGCCCCCAGATCACCGTACCGGCCATCAGCAGCGGCTTGCGGTCGCCGCGGTCGCCGACGTACGCCCAGCCGACCGCGGCGACCGCGCTGACCAGGAAGGTCGCGGCGGTGACCGCGCCGATCGCCCCTTCCGGTACGGCGTACGTGTCGGCGATGCTGCCGTACAGCGGCGGGACCAGCCCGATCGCCACGTTGTCCAGCGAGGCGAGCACGATGAACACGACGACGCTGTAGACGCGGTGCACCCGCCCGCCGGTCAGCGACATGCCGATGAGTATGAGTCAGCGCGCCGTCGATCGGTGCGCGGGCCACCGTCAGCAGAGCAGAATGTCCAGCACGCTTGGCCCAGCCTGATAGGCTTCTCTGCGTGGGTCAGCACTCCGAGGACGATCTGCGGGCGGTCATCGCCAGATACGAGGCGACCAGGTCAGCCGCTCTGACCTCACGAGACGAGCAGTTGCGGGCGTTCCACGCGGCCGGCTGGCGGCCGGTGGACCTGCAGCGGGTAACCGGATACAGCCGGGAGACGATCCGCCAGGCCCTGCGACCGGAGGTCCGGCAGGCGTCCAACCGCAGCCGACGCAAGACCGCACCGCAGCCGCCGGCGGACTACCGCCCCTACGGGGACCGCAAGCCGTACGTCGTGGCCGACAACCTCACCGCGCTGACCGGCCCGACCGCAGGCGTGGTCACTCTTCCCCGGCATATGGACTGGTCCGGCAACGCGGAGTACGACCTGAGCCGGCCCGCTCGCCTCGCCAGTATGTACAAGGTGGTGCTCGCCGAGGCCGCCACGGTCGACGACCTGAACACCTGGATCAACGCCGACCTGCTCCGGCGGCTGTGGCCCACGCTCTGGCTGCCGCCCCAACTGCGGCGACTCTGGGAGGAGACCTTTCCCGAACTCGTCGCCACCGGCACGAACGCCGCATAGCAGTGGACGCCTTTCACGAACGACTCGCCCGCACCGGGCTTGCCGCCGCCCGCCGGTACGGTTTCGCACTCGCCGGCGGCTACGCCGTCCAAGCCGCCGGCCTGCTCGAACGCCCCAGTGAGGACGTCGACCTGTTCACGGCCTCGGACCGCCGCGACGAATTCAGCACCGCAGTCACCGCCGTCGTGGATGGCTACCGCGACGACGGCCTGACCGTCGACATTGAGCGACGTACGACACGTTCGCCCGGCTGACGGTCTCCGACAGCACCCGTGTCTCGAAGGTGGAGCTGGGTGTGGACTGGCGCGCCAACGAACCCATCCTCATGGCGATTGGACCGGTGCTCCACCCTGACGACGCGGTCACGAACAAGATGAGCGCTCTCTACGGGCGAGCATACGCCCGCGACTTCATCGACATCGACGCCACGCTCCGATCCGGCCGCTACACCCAGGAAGCCCTCCTCGATCTCGCACAGCACGCCGACCGCGGCTTCGACCGACGCATCTTCGCCGACGCGCTGGGACAAGCCAGTCGGCTCGATCCCGACGAATTCGCTCCGTACGGCGTCACCGACCAGGCGCTGGACGACCTCCGCGATCAGTTCGCCGCATGGCGCCGCAAGCTACTCGACGGGCAGCACCCAACGTCTTGACCCGCAAGGTCGTCGAGGCCGGCGGCGAGTTGACACGTCCGTTGCGACCGGATTTCGGCATTGATATGTCCGGCGACGCGGCTCGCGTCTGCTTTCCGCTGGGGCGAGAACCTACTGGCGGCGTGACCGACGGTGTTGGAATGCTATCGGGATGGCCGTTCGGGAAGCTGTGCCGTCGTTCGTCCGGTCTTCGCCGTACTGGCCGGTGGTGAGGCATCGGGTTCTACAGCGGCTGCTTCCCGGGTTCGCGTTGTCGTATGTGGGCGAAGGCATGAGCCTGCTCGCGGTCAGTTGGCTCGCGATCCAGTTGGTGCCTGAGCGCAGCGCCGGGGTCTGGGTGGCGGTGGCGGTCGCCGCATACACGCTGCCGGGCGCGCTCGGCACCGTGCTGTTCGGCCGGCTGCTGAACGGTCGCAGTGGTGCCCCACTAGCGGCGTGGGACGCAGTCCTGCGGGCGGTGGTACTGGCGATGATCCCAGTGGTGTATCTCGCCGGCGTACTCGACATCGCGCTGTACGCCCTGCTGTTGGGGCTTTCCTCGCTGTTGCGGTCCTGGGGGTCGGCGGGCCGGTTCACCCTCATCGCCGAACTGCTGCCGCAGGAACACCGCCTGGCGGGCAATGCGCTCATCGGCCTGTTCGCCGAGGCGTCGATGCTGGTCGGTCCGGCATTGGCGGCGATCCTCATCGGTGTCGGCGGTCCCGTCCTCGTCATCGCCGTCACCGCCGCGACCTTCGCCGTCCTCGCGATCACCTACCTGGTCGCCGTGCCGAGGACCGCCCGTGCCCCGATCGAGCAGCGGCAGGCGTCGAGCCTGGCCGGCTTCACCGCGATTCGGCGCGACCGCACCCTGTTGGGCCTGTCCGCCCTGACCTTCGGATTCTTCTTCCTCTACGGACCGGTGCAGTTGGCGCTACCGATCCACGCCGTGCAGACACTCGGCGGCTCGGTCGGTGCCCTCGCCGCGTTCTGGACGGTGTTCGGGGTCGGAGCGATCGTCGGCGGCTTCGCCGCCGGCTACCTCCGCCGCTGGCCACTGTGGCCGACTACCATCGCCATCGTGCTCGGTTGGGGGGCGGCGCTGCTGCCACTCGGCCTCGGCGCACCCACCGGCATCGCCCTCGCCGCGTTCGCGATCGGCGGACTGATCTGGGCACCGTTCCCCGCCACCACGATGGCCCTGCTGCAACGCTCCACCGACGGCACCATGAGAGCACCCGTACTCGCCGCGTACGCCGCCATCGTGACCCTGTCCGTGCCGCTCGGCACCATGGCCGGCGGGCCACTGATCACCGGCATCGGCGCCCAACCCACCATCGTCGCCTCGGCCGTGCTGACACTGGCCTTCGGCGCGGCGGCGGCAGGTATCGCGTTGTTCAGGGCGTACCGATCGAAGCACGGCAGGCAGGAAGTCCACGACCAGCCAGGCGAGCCCATACAAGGTGCTGACGGCTCGGTCCCGATCGCCGCAGGCACCAGTGCGGCGCACCAGGATCAGCCCTGATCCACGGGCTTCAGGTCGACGAGCCGGAATGAGGGCAGCCCGCGTCGGCGGATCAGCCACTCGGCGACGATCACGTTGGGCAACCAGGACAGGAACGGCACGGCGGCGTAGGCGGTCTCGAACAGCAGGTCCGGGTCCGCGTCCGGTCCGGCGAACGGCAACTGTACGACGATGAGGACGCCGACCCACGAGCGCAGGGTCACAGCAGCGAACGTCAACGCGTAGTTGCGGATCATCCAGGCCTGATGCTGACGCAGGTCCCGCCGCCGCGCGGTGTCGAACCCGCGCCACGCCGTGAACGCCCACAGCAGCGCGACTGCGCCGAACCCGAAGAAGCCGACCATCCGGGCCTGGTTGAACGGCAGCATCACCAGCGCGCTCACCGCCGCGACGCCGACGGTGAGCAGGTACGCCACGCCGACCGAGCGGTGGGCCATCGGCCAGCGGCGGCGCAGTCGCTGGGAGAACTGCCACGGCCCGAGCAGCAGCGCGAGCGACCCGAGGGCGACGTGGACGTAGAAGGCCCACCGGACCTGCAGCGGCGCGTCCACGTAGGTGCGGGCCAGCCCGGCACCGTCGTCGGCGAGGGCGCGCAGGTCGGCGCTGGCGTAGGTGTACAGCGAGAATCCGCCGATCGCGAGCGAGGTGAGCAGCACCGCCGTCCAGCCGGTGCGGGACCGCCGCACCGGTCTTCTGCTGGTCGTTCGCACCGGTGGTGACGCCACCACTGCCGTGTCGCTCATGACCGCCCCCTTGGCAAGTATGTAAGTGCCATTCACAATGTAAGTGACGTCAACATACGGCCTGATGTTAATGTCGTCAACATGGCAGCTGGGGCCACTCGCCGGACGTACCACCACGGAGCGCTACGCGATGCGCTGCTCGCCGGTGCCCGGGAGTTGCTGGCCGAACGCGGCGCGGAGGCCTTCAGCCTCAACGAGCTGGCCCGGCGGGTCGGCGTCAGCTCCGCAGCGCCGTACCGGCACTTCACCGACCGCGAGGCGCTGCTGTCCGCGCTGCGTGACGAGGGGTACGACGCATTCGGTGCCGCTCAGCGCGCAGCCGCCGCGCAGGCAACCGACCCCGCCGACCGGATCATCCGCCTGGTCGCCGCGTACCTGCGCTTCGCCGAGGAGAACAGCGCGATCTTCGGCATGATGTTCCGGTACTGGTCGTGGGCCGAGGTGCGGCCCGACACCTTCGCCCCTCTGGTGGGGGCGGTGGCCGAGGCGCAGGAGGCGGGTTTCCTGCCCGCCGGTCAGTCCGCCACCACGCTGGCCCGCACCATCTGGTGCACCGTTCATGGCCTGACCACCCTGCGTCTCACCGGTGGCCTGACGAAACTCGGCCTGGACGCCCCGACGGACCAGCTGATCCGCGACACGTTCGCGGCGATCCTGCGCGACCCGGCCGGCTGAGATTGACGTCGTCGAGGTGAGGCTGACGCACGCTATTTTCGTGTTTTAACGTGCGTCAGCCTCACCTCGACGAACGCGGAGGAGCCCCGGGACCGTGGCGACTGGGGCGGGGTCCTGGGGCTCTGTGTGCTCCGGCTACGGAAAGCGGTTCGTCGCGGGCTCAGGCGTACGCCTTGGCCAGCTCGACGAAGCTCGACCACGACGACGGGGCGAACGCCAACGAGCCGCCGTCGCGGTTCTTGGTGTCCCGGACGTAGACGCGGCCCGGCAGGTTGTCGGCCACCTCGACACAGTTCGCCGAGTCGGACCTGGTGCTCTTGCGCCAACGCGCCTCGGTCAGCTCCATGTCTCGATCGCCTCCATGATCATCTCGTGGGACTGCTGGCCGGGCAGAGCGTACCCCCGGATCGTCTCCCAGTCCTCTTCCAGCGCCTCGGTGGCATCCGTGGCTTCGATCAGCCGCCCTTCCAGGTGGCCTTCGAGGAAGCCGACCGTCCGGCCATCCACGGTCGCGAGCACCATCGGCCCGAGCACCCCGGGATAACCCCCGGTGGCAAATGGCACGATGTGCACCTGCACGTTCTGCCGTTGGTTGGCGTCGGCGATCGCCTTCAACTGGTCGCGCATCACCTCCGACCCGCCCACGGAGCGGCGTAGCACCATTTCGTCGAGCACCACCACCAGTCGGCAGGCGTTGGTGGCCCGGGTGACGATTTCCTGCCGGTCCAGTCGGGCGGCCAGGGTCGGCTCAAGCTCCTCCGGCCTGGTGTTGAGCGCCTGCAACAGAGCCCGCGCGTACGCCTCGGTTTGCAGCAGGCCGGGCATCACCATCGGTTGGAATATCCGCAGCAGTCTCGCGCGCCCCTCGTACTCGACGAACGGGCGGTACCACACCGGGGTCCACTCGCCACGGATGAACTGGCGATAGAACTTCACGAACCCGGTGCCGTACGCCCGGTCGACCGCCCCGAGGTAGTCCGGCAGCGCCGGCCGCTCGCCGCGCTCCACCGCCCCGACGTGCGACGCCGAGAAGTGCAGGCGCTCACCCCAGGACTCCTGGGTGAGCCCCAGCATCTCTCGGACGCGACGGAGGTCCTCTACCAGATACTCGCTCGCAGACATAGCCTTTCACGTCCCCCAATTCATCACGGCGCACCACTGACCGGTGCCGGACGATTGCTGGAGCCACCCGTCGGAGCGCCATGGCCACCTAGTCACCCTCGGTCGCCATTCATCTTCCGCCGAGTGGGGCTGGCAGTCCAGGGTGGAAATTGACGGATACCTCGATCGTCTTCACCCGAAGGGGGAACAGTGCCCAGGAATGACGGCATCGGCGGAACTCCCCGCCTCGCCCGGTACATCTCGTTCAGATCTGCGGACCATTCGGCAGCATCCATTCCCGACCCGCCGGACCGGCTCACCCGGTCCCCCGAGCTGTCCCGGGTGGTCCACGACGCGAACTCGACCGCCCGTACCCACATCCCGAACCGAACCACCGGCGAGTGTCACCGGTGCGGCGGCGTGCCTGGACCCTGCCGGCCGTTCCTGCGGGCGATCGCCATCCTGGACCGGTGGGACCCCAGTAGCGCCCGGCGGATCCGAGCCGTGCTCCATCTCTCCGGGCTGATGACCGCCGGCTACCCGCACGACGACCAGGACGAGTCCGCCGGATCGTACGGAGCGTCGGACGATGCCTGACGACGAGGCTCTGGTGTGCCCCGGTGATCTGGTGGCGCTGCGGCAGTGCGACCACGTGGACGGCAAGCGCCCGGTCCGGCTCCGGGTCCAGGAGGTCTGGCCCTCCCCCGAGTGGCGCTCGTGGGTGCTGCTCTACGGCAGGGAAATCAACGACGAGGAACCTGACCGCGACGGCAAGGCGGTCGGGGTCCAGGCGTTCAAGGACGTGCTCGGCCGGCCGGGCGTTGTGATCAAGGCGGACCGGAGGCTACCGCCCGGTCCCTGCTGAACGCCCGTCGGTCGGCCCGCCGAAATCTCCCCGGGCGGGCCGACCGACGGGTCAGCGGCGGGGTGCCGACGACGGCAGCACAGGCCCCACGCCGCCTGGCTGAGCGCCGCCGCTTTGCGTAACCGCCGGAGTTCCTTTACCAGAAACCTGCTGCCGCTCATAGACCTTCGCGCCCCTCAATTCAACACCGGACGCCACGCGCCGGCCACCGGCACTCCCGACCCCACCCACAGCCCTTCCGCGTCACCACCGAGTCACTCCGGGTGGTCATCCATCTTCCGTCGACGGAGGGTGGCGGTCCAGGATGGAAATTGACGGACAGCGTCCCCTGAACGCCCCGGGGCGCAGCACATCCCACCGGTCTTTGGAACCCCGAGGGGGGCCGGCAACCCCCGACCGGGTGTCTCGGACGGGAGACCCGGGAAGCTGCGCCTCGGGGTCCGCACCTGCGATGCCAGGGAGAGGGCTCCGCCGCGAGATCAGCCGGCGGTGACCCGGTTCAGGACGTGGTCGCGGGCGTCGGCGTACCGGGTGCGGATGGCGGGCACCGCGTCGGCTGCGTACTCCTCGGTGTCGGCCGGGGTCCAGTCCGGCGCGTCGGCGGTGCCCAGCGCCAGCCAGGCGGCCTGCCGGGCGGCACCGTCGGCGACGTACTCCCCCGGCGGCGGCACCAGCACCGGGCAGCCGAACACCTCGGGCGCGATCCGGCGTACCGCCGCAGAGCGCGCCCCGCCGCCGACCAGGATGACCCGGCTGACGGCCGCGCCCTGCGCGACCAGGGCGTCCAGGCCGTCGGCGAGCGCGCAGAGCATGCCCTCGACGGCGGCCCGCGCCAGATGCGCGGGGGTGCTGGTGGCCAGGGTGAGCCCGTGCAGTGAGCCGGTGGCCGTCGGCCGGTCCGGGGTGCGTTCCCCTTCGAGGTACGGCACCAGCACCAGCCCGTCGGCGCCGGCCGGCGCGCTCAGCGCCAACTCGGCGAGCCGCTCGTGGTCGACGCCGAGCATCTTCGCGGCGGCGTCGAGCACCCGGGCGGCGTTGAGGGTGGCGACCAGTGGCAGGAACCGGCCGGTGGTGTCGGCGAAGCCGGCGACCGTGCCGCTGGGGTCGGCGGCCGGGGTGTCGGCGACGCTGAACACGGTGCCGGAGGTGCCGATCGAGACGATCACGTCGCCGGGGCGGGCACCGACGCCGAGCGCGGCGGCGGCGTTGTCACCGGCGCCGGGGCCGAGCGGAGCGCCGGAGCGCAGCGCACCGGCCGGGTCGGTGGGGCCGAGCACCGTCGGCACCAGCGGCGTCCGGCCGAAGGCGTGTTCGAGCAGGTCGGGGCGGTACCGGCCGGTGGCTGCCGACCAGTAGCCGGTGCCGCTGGCGTCGCTGCGGTCGGTGCGCAGCGCGGCCAGGTCGCCGGTGCCGGCGAGCCGCCAGGTCAGCCAGTCGTGCGGCAGGCAGACCGCAGCCGTACGGTCGGCCGATGCCGGCTCGGTGCGGGCCAGCCAGCGCAGTTTGGTGATGGTGAAGCTGGCCACCGGCACCAGGCCGACCGCGTCCGCCCAGGCCTGCCGGCCGGCGGTGCCGCCGCCGAACTCGTCGATCAGTTCGGCGGCGGCACCGGCCGAGCGGGTGTCGTTCCACAGCAGGGCCGGCCGGACCACCTGGCCGGCCTCGTCCAGGCAGACCATGCCGTGCTGTTGGCCGGCGACGGCGGCGGCGGCCACGTCGTCCAGCCCGCCGGCGGAGTCGACGGCCTGTTGCAGCGCCGTCCACCAGGCGTCCGGGTGCACCTCGGTGCCGTCCGGGTGCGCCGCCCGGCCCTCACGGACCAGCTTTCCGGTGTCCGCGTCGCGGATCACCACCTTGCACGACTGGGTCGACGAGTCGACGCCGGCGACGAGGGTCACGGCTGGGCCTCCATGCGGGGGTCGGGCGGGTTCGCGCTGAACGGTACGGGGTCAGCGGGCGGCGAGCAGGTGCTCGACGGCGAGCTGGTTGAGGCGGACGAAGTGGAAGCCCTGCTCGGCGACGGCCTCCGGGTCGAAGTCCTCGAAGCTGGCCCGGTCGGCGAGCAGGTCGGTGTAGGTCTCGCCCGGGTTGAGGGTGGGTACGGCCAGGTCCGGAACCTTGCTGGCGGCCAGAGCCTCCTGCACCTCGGGGTCGGCCCGGAACGCGGCGGCCCGCTCCTTGAGCAGCAGGTACGTGCGCATGTTGGCGGCGGCCGACGCCCACACGCCGGTGTAGTCCTCGGTGCGCGAGGGCTTGTAGTCGAAGTGCCGGGGGCCGTCGTAGGCGGGGGTGCCGTCGGGGCCGCCGTTCTCCAGCAGGTCGACCAGGGAGAACGCGTTCAGCAGGTCGCCGTGGCCGAAGACCAGGTCCTGGTCGAACTTGACGCCGCGTTGGCCGTTGAGGTCGATGTGGAACAGTTTGCCGTGCCACAGGGCCTGGGCGATGCCGTGGGTGAAGTTGAGCCCGGCCATCTGCTCGTGGCCGACCTCGGGGTTGAGGCCGACCAGCTCCGGGTGGGCCAGGCTGGAGATGAACGCCAGGGCGTGGCCGACGGTGGGCAGCAGGATGTCGCCGCGCGGCTCGTTGGGCTTGGGCTCGATGGCGAAGCGCAGGCCGTAGCCGCGGTCGAGGACGTACTGGCCGAGCAGGTCGACGGCCTCGCGGTAGCGGTCGAGCGCGGCCCGGATGTCCTTGGCGTGGTCGTACTCGGAGCCTTCCCGGCCGCCCCACATGACGAAGGTCTTCGCGCCGAGCTCGGCGGCGAGGTCGATGTTGCGCAGCACCTTGCGCAGCGCGAACCGCCGGATGGAGCGGTCGTTGCTGGTGAAGCCGCCGTCCTTGAAGATCGGGTGGCCGAACAGGTTGGTGGTGACCATCGGCACCACCAGGCCGGTCTCCTCCAGTGCCTTGCGGAACCGGGCGATGTGCTGGTCGCGGCTGGCCGGGTCGGAGCCGAACGGGATCAGGTCGTCGTCGTGGAAGGTGATGCCGTACGCGCCGAGGTCGGCGAGCTGGTGCACCGCCTCGACGGCGTCGAGCGGGCCTCGGCTGGCGTCGCCGAACTGGTCGCGGGCCTGCCATCCAACGGTCCAGAGCCCGAAGGAGAATTTGTCGGCCGGCGTGGGCTGGACTGTCATGGTGACCTCCGCGTAACACGACAGATTTGTTTAGTGATTGAATTATTTTCCCGACGTGTGGCATTGTCAAGGCCATGCGCACGCCAGAATCCCCGCTCCGCCAGGCTGGCCTGCGCGAGCACCACCTCGGCCTGGTGCTCCGCCAGGTCGCCGCCGCCACTCGCCCACCGTCCCGCGCCGAGATCGCCGCGACCACCGGGCTGACCCGGGCCACCGTCTCGGCCCTCGTCGACGAGTTGATCGGTGGAAGCCTGCTCACCGAGGTCGCACCGGTGCCCCGGACCGGGGCCGGCCGACCGGCCACCGGCCTGACGCTCGCCGCCGACGGGCCCGCCGGTCTCGGCCTGGAGATCAACGTCGACTACCTGGCCGCCTGCCTGGTGGATCTGTCCGGAACGGTACGCCATCGGGCGGTGCTACCGGCGGATCAACGGCCACACCCGCCGGAGCTGGTGCTGGCCCGGCTCGCCGCGCTGGCCGGCGAGGTGCTCACCGCGCCGCAGGCGCGCGATCTCCCGCTCGCCGGCGCCGCGCTGGCCGTACCCGGGCTGGTGACCCGGGACGGGCTCGTCCGGCTCGCGCCGAACCTCGGCTGGCACGACGTGGACGCTCCGGCCGTGCTGGCCGCCGCCGGCAGCCCGCTCGCCGGCGTACCGCTGACCGTGGACAACGAGGCCAACCTCGCCGCCCTGGGTGAGCTGCACGCCCGCCACGGTGAGCCGGCCGACTTCGTCTACGTCTCCGGCGAGATCGGCATCGGTGCCGGGATCGTGCTGGACGGTCGCCTGTTCCGGGGCACCCGGGGGTGGAGCGGCGAGCTCGGCCACCTCGCGGTCCGGCCGGACGGACCGAGCTGCCGCTGCGGGGCACGCGGCTGTCTCGAGCAGTACGCCGGTCAGGAGGCGATCCTGCGCTCGGCCGGCCTGGCCGGGCAGGGGCTGACCGCCACCGAGGCGCTGCGCCAGGTCGCCGAGCGGGCGGCAGGCTCCGAGCCACAGGTGCGCCGCGCGTTGACGGCGGCGGCCGCCGCGCTCGGTGTGGTGCTCGCCGGGGTGGTCAACCTGCTGGATGTGCAGACCATCGTGCTCGGTGGCATCTACGCACCGCTGGCCCCATGGCTGTCGCCGGCCGTCGAGGCGGAGATAGGTCGACGGGTGCTGACCGTCGGCTGGTCACCGGTGACCGTCCGGGCCTCGCTGCTCGGCGCCGAAGCGGCGGCGACCGGCGCGGCCGGCGCGGTGGTCCGGGCGGTACGCGACCACCCGGCCCCCTGGCTGGCCGCTGGCTTACGCCAACGGCCAGCAGAGCCCGCCCGTAGCCGAGGAGAGTAGGTACCGCAGCCCAGGTCAGTACGCGCCGCGGCCGTTGACGACCGCGCCGAAGGTCTTCCACAGGATGGTCAGATCGCTGGCCAGCGACCAGTTCTCCACGTAGTAGAGGTCGAGCCGGATGCCGTCCTCCCAGGACAGGTCGGACCGGCCGCTGACCTGCCACAGGCCGGTCATTCCGGGCTTGACCAGCAGCCGGCGGGCGACGTCGCCGTCGTAGCGGGCCACCTCCGACGGCAGCGGCGGTCGCGGCCCGACCAGGCTCATGTGGCCGAACAGTACGTTGGCCAGCTGTGGCAGCTCGTCGAGCGAGTACTTGCGCAGGAACCTGCCGACGCGGGTGATACGCGGGTCGTCGCGCATCTTGAACATCAGCCCGTCGGTTTCGTTCTTGGCCGCCAGCTCGGCGAGCAGCTTGTCGGCGTCGACCACCATCGTGCGGAACTTGTAGACGTGGAACTCCCGCCCGCCCTGGCCGACCCGGACCTGCTTGAAGATGACCGGGCCCCGGCTGTCGATCTTGATCGCCAGGGCAAGCAGGGTCAGGATCGGCAGCAGCAGGGTCACCGCCAGCAGCGACACCGACCGGTCGACGAAGCCCTTGACCAGCTTGCGGGTGCCCCGGAACTCGGGTGCCTCGACGTGGATCAGCGGCAGCCCGGCGACCGGCCGGGTGTGGATCCGCGGGCCGGCCACGTCGGTCAGCGCCGGGGCCAGCACCAGGTCGATGCCGGTGCCCTCCAGTTGCCAGCCGAGCCGGCGCAGCCGGGTGGCGGTCAGCTCCCCCGACGCGGTGACCGCGACGGTGTCGGCGCCGGTGGCGGCGGCGGCGTCCGGGATGTTGCGGAACGAACCGGCGACCGGCACGTCACCGAGCCGCTGCGGCACCGGGGCCAGCAGTGCGTCCGGGATGCAGGCGCCGACCACCCGGTAGCCCGCGTACGGCTCCCGCCGCAGGGTGTGCACCAGCTCCAGCACGTGCGGGGTGTCCCCGACCACCAGCACCTTGCGGAACCACCCCGTCCCGGTGGCCCGCTGACGGTGCAGGTACTTGCGGGCACCGAACCGTCCGGCGACCAGACCGACCGTGCCGACCGCGAAGGCCACCGCCAGGAAGCCCCGGCTGATCCCGACGTTGGCGACGTAGCCGATGATCGCCACGGTGCCGGCGAGCCGAAGGCTGGCGGTGATCACCCGCCGGTACTCGTCGGCGCCGTAGCCGAGCACCCGGTCGTCGTAGCAGCGCAGCAACTTCAGCGAGGCCAGCCACGCGATCATCAGGCAGGGGGTCGTCAGGACGTAGGGTAGATCCGCTCCGGTGGCTTCCTCTGCACCGAAACGCACCAGGTAGCCGGCCAGCACGGCGGCGCAGAGCACGCCGATGTCAAGGGCTGCGATCGCCCGAATGTAGGCACGCTGTCGCGCGTGCAGCGCTGCGGTGGGCGCTCCCGGTGTGGGTTCCGGTTGCACCACCGCAGCGTTGACCAAAGTCGCCGACGTCACTAGCCCTCCCCAGCTTGCTCGAGTCGACGCAGACCCCGGGCACCTCGCTGGCCCGTCGTTGGTACCGGTGGTGCCACGGCACCCCGATATCTTGGCCCACCATCCGGCAGGGCCGAAGCTTGCGACAGATTACCGTCAGTCGGCCAGAGGGCTTCCACATTAGAGGTACTATATGGAGCCATTTCACAACCCTCAGTCACTCGATGGCTCGACATAACCCCTCAAACCGCCACAACACCGACTCAGCGCACGGTTGTCGGGCGGAGAGCGATCGCCTTGAGCAAGATGTCACCGATGTTGGCCGGATCCTCGGTTACGAACACCCCGCCGCCGGTGGTATTGGTGATCGACTCCAGTTCCTCCTGACTCACTCCGTCGCCGATGCCGATGTAGATCACCTGGATGGGCCGCTGTGGATCAGCCACCTCGGCCAGCTCGGCCAACAGCTCATCCTGGGTCAACCCGCTGTCGTCCTCGTTCCTACCATCAGTGAAGATGACCACCGAGTTGACACGCCCGGCTGCCCATTCGTCCTGCATCGTCAGATAAGCGGCGAGCGTCGTGTCGTACAAACCGGTATTTCCGTTTCGCTTCGGCACGACCTCCGACAGCGCCGCTTCCAGCTCGGCCCGACGGCTACTCAACGGGCTGATCGGGACGAGCTCCCGCCAGTCCTGCTCGCCGTCCAACTGAGTGGAGAAGATCCACAGTCCGAGGGCCCACGAATCGTCGAACAGACTGAGCCCCCGGCGGGCCGCCTCCCGGGTGAGGTCGGCGCGGGTGACGTTGTCCGCGGTGGGCACCGGCTCCAGCATCGAACCGGAGACGTCGATCACCGCGAGCATCTGAGCGGGCAGGGTGACCGACGTCCAGGTCGCGAGGGTCCGGTCGATCACCACCGGGTCCAAACCACCGGCCGCCGTACCGCCGGAGTCCGGGGTGACGGTCGCCGGAGCGGTGCCGGCCGGACTGGGTGCTCCCTGGGGGGCGCTGAAGCCGGCACCCCAGGTGCCGTCCGGCGCCCGTAGCCCCTGGTCACCGAGCCGGTTTCGAAACCCGGCACCGGTCAGCACCGAGTAGAAGCCGGCCGCCGCCGCGGCTGTCGCCGGGTCGGCACCGGGCAGCACCGCGTACGGGTAGTCGAGCGACATCGGCGCCGGCTCCAGGTACAGCGCCGCGAGCGCGATCGGCGGCTGCGCGGCGTTGTACTCGATCACGTCCTCCTCGGACAGGGCGGCGGCACCGAGCGCGGAGGCGACCGACGCGGGATCAGCCGAGCGGGGGAAGCGGGCGATCAGGTCCTCCCGCAGCGCGGACCGGCCGGTGGCCAGGGCACGCAGCGCCGCCGTGGTCGCCTGCTGCGCGTTCGCGCCTGCCTCGCCGGCCGCCTCACCGAGGGCGAGCAGGCCGGACAACCCGGCCGCATCGCGGGTCGGTTCGACGATGCCGGTCCTCAGCTCGGTGCCGGTGGTGATCTGCTGCAGCAGGTCGGTCCAGGTCAGCTGCTGGTCGGGCCAGCCCAGGTTGGTCGCCACCGGCTCGGGCATCGCGACCACCACCGGGCTGCGGGCCACCGACTCGTTGTTGGCCGGGGTGAACCCGGGGGCCAGTGAACTCAGCCGGAGCAGCCAGGTGGACGAATCGGGCACCCACACGTCCGGCGCAATCGCCGTACCGCTGGCCTGGCCGACCCCGGCCAGCGCGACACCGTGCTGCCCGGCCACCACAGCGGCCACGTCGACCGGGTCGGATGCGGTGACCTCGACCGCGACGCAGGTGTCACCGACCGCGCCGCTGTCGGCCCGCCAACGATCCGCCGCCGCCTGCACGGCGGGCGCGATCTCCGGCGCGGCGGAGACGACCAGCGGCAGCGCCCCGGAGCAGGACTCGGCGGCGAGACGTTGGTAGCCGAACCAGACCCCGGTGGTGACGACGACCAGCGCCATCGCCGCTGCGATGGCGCTGGCTCCGCGAACTCGACGTCGCATCCGATGGCGGCCTGGCACGGTCCCATACTCCGGATGAGCAGGGCATCGTGCCAGGTACGTTCGGACGAAAGTTACGGAGGAGAAACACTTAAAGGGAAAGTGGTGACTTCAGGTAGCCACGCCACTTCCGTACGCTTCGAGAAGTCCGGCAGGATGCTGTCGACCTCGACAAACAGCCCGCCGCATCACGAGCCAGGCATCAGCCGCACAGTCCTCAGAAACCCGGCAGGACGCAGGTCGGCGTCGGCGCCGCAACCGGGTCGCCGACCGGGGCCGGCACCCCGTCCGACGGGTCGATCCCGAACACGCCCACCGAGCCCGACCGCTCATTGGCGATGTACAGATGGTCGCCGACGATCGTGAAGTGGCGCGGCCAGTGGCCGCCGGTGGGCACCTCGGCGAGGTACCTCGGCTGGTCGGGGGCGGCCAGGGAGAAGACCGCGACGGTGTCCGGGCCACGGTTGGCGACGTAGAGGTACCGGCCGCCCGGCCCGACCGCGATCTCGGCGGGCTGCGCCCCTCCGGCCGCACCGGCGGACGACTCGCTCGCCGGCACCCGGGCGCGCTCGGTCAGCCCGCCGGCCCCGTCGATCTCGTACGCCGTCACGCTGGCATCCAGCTCCCCCACCAGATAGGCCCACCGGCCGTCGGGGTGCCGGGCGAGATGCCGAGGGCCGCTGCCCGGCGTCGCCGCCACGGCCGGGTCCGGCTCGGTCAGCGTGCCGGTCGCCGGGTCGAGCAGGTAGCGGTGCACGGCGTCGGTGCCCAGGTCGACGACGTACAGTCCGGCACCGTCCGGGTCCGGGGAGACCATGTGGGCGTGCGGACCCGCCTGCCGGTCGGGTCGCGGCCCAGTGCCCGAATGTGCCTGCAGATCGGTACGCGGTAGCAGCGCCCCGTCGTCGTCGACCGGATGCACCGCGACGCTGCCGCTGACGTAGTTCGCGCTGACCAGATGCCCACCCGTCGCGGCGAACGCCAGGTGACACGGGCTCGACCCGCCGGTGGAGCGACTGCCCAGCGGACGCAGCCGGTCGCCGTGCACCGACCAGGCACTGACGGTGCCCGCGGCCAACTCGTTGACCGCGTACAGCACCGGACGGTACGGGTGCCGGGCGAGGAACGACGGCGAGGCGCACTCGGCGGCCAGCGTCGGCTCGCTGAGCTGGCCGGTCGCCGGATCCCGTCGGGCGACCATCACCCCGGCCCCGTTCCCACCGCCCTCGGCCGTGTAGCAGCCGAGGTAGATCGTCTCCGCCGCCGGATTCAGCTCCACTGCGCGCACCGGACTCCCTTCCGCCATCCGCGTCGGCCGGGCCGGGCCGGAGCCCGAGCCGCCGGCGTCGGACACTCGATTCAACTCGAGCGATCCTATAGGATCTTTGATCTACCCGCTGCCGGGCCAAGCAACCAGGTCGACAGCCCGCAGGTCGAGCACCGAGGAGGGGTCCCGTGCGGCCAGCGCGTCGTCTCACCCTCACCGATGACGTGTACGAGACCGTCCGCGCCCAGGTGATGGACCACGTGGTCGCCCCGGGCGCCCGGATCAACATCGACGCCCTGGCCCGCGACCTGCGGGTCTCCCCCACCCCGGTGCGCGAGGCGCTCGCCCGGCTGGAAGCCGACGGGCTGGTCCGCAAGCGCCCGCTGGTCGGATACACCGCCACGCCGCTGCTTACCCACGACGAGTTCGACGAACTCGTCGAGATGCGGCTGATCCTGGAGACCGCCGCCGCCCGACGGGCCACCGCCCGGTCGGCGACCGCCGAGCCGGCCGGCCTCGAACTGCTCCGCGGGGCCGCCGACCTGCCCGGTCCGGTACCCGGCGCGCAGGGCTACGCGAGTATCGCCGCCTTCACCGCCCAGGACGCCCGGTTCCACAACCTGCTCGCCGAACAGTCCGGCAACCGGATGCTGCACGACGCGGTCGTCCGCCTCAGGCCGCACCTGCACCTGTTCCGGCTGCACTTCCCGCCCACCCACTACCGCACCAGCGGGGCCGAGCACCACCGGATCGTCGACGCGGTGGCGTCCGGCGACCCGGACCGGGCGGAGACAGCGGTGCGCGAGCATCTGCTCGCCGCCCGGCAACGCCACCTTTCCTTCTTCCGGCAGGGCTGACCGATGCGTGTCGCACTCTTCGTCACCTGCCTCAACGACGTGCTCTACCCGGGCACCGGGCGGGCCGTCGTGCAGTTGCTGGAACGGCTCGGGCACACCGTCGACTTTCCACTCGACCAGAGCTGCTGCGGGCAACTGCACGGCAACAGCGGGTACCGGGCCGAGGCGATACCCCTGGTACGCCGGTTCGTCGAGACGTTCCGCGACCATCCGGTGGTGGTCGCGCCGTCCGGTTCGTGCGTGGCGATGGTCCGCGACGCGTACCCGCGACTGGCCGCCGACGACCCGGCGCTCGCCGCCGCGGTCGAGGAGCTACGACCCCGGGTGTACGAATTATCCGAACTACTGGTCGACGTGCTCGGCGTCACCGACGCCGGAGCCGCCTTCCCGCACCCGGTCAACTACCACCCGAGCTGCCACGGGCTGCGAATGCTGCGGCTGGGTGACCGGCCGCTGCGGCTACTGCGTGCGGTCCGCGGGATCGACCTGATCGACCTGCCGGACGCCGAGGAGTGCTGCGGTTTCGGCGGTACCTTCGCGATGCGCAACGCCGCTGTCTCCAGCGCGATGCTGGCCGACAAGTGCCGGGCGGTACGCGGCACCGGCGCCCACTACCTGGCGGCGACCGACAACTCGTGCCTGGCGCACATCGGCGGCGGGCTGACCCGGTCCCGCAGCCCGGTACGGGCGGTGCACTACGCGCAGATCCTGGCCGGCACAGCGTAGGAGCCGCATTGACCAGCACCAACGCCAGCACCGGCACGTGACCGCCCGGTTGCCGTTTCCCGCTGCGGCGGGCTGACCCGGTCCCGCAGCCCGGTACGGGCGGTGCACTACGCGCAGATCCTGGCCGGCACAGCGTAGGAGCCGCATTGACCAGCACCAACGCCAGCACCGGCACGTGACCGCCCGGTTGCCGTTTCCCGCTGCGGCGGCCCGCGAGCTGGACAATGCCCACTGCGCGCCAACCTGCACCGGGCCACCCGCACCATCCGCGGCGAACGGGAACGGATGGTCGCCGAGCTGGCGGGCTGGGAGGCGCTGCGGGCCGCCGGGGCTGCGGTCAAGGACGACGGGCTGGCCCGCCTGCCCGAACTGCTCGCCGAATTCGAGGCGGCGGCCACCGCCGCGGGGGCCCAGGTGCACTGGGCACGGGACGCGGCCGAGGCGGGCCGGGTGGTGACCGACCTGGTCCGACGGACCGGCGCAGACCAGGTCGACGAGACCCTCGCGGCGGCCGGCATTGAAGCTATCGAGACCGACCTCGCCGAGCTCATCGTCCAGCTGGCCGGGGACACGCCGTCGCACATCCTGGTCCCGGCGATCCACTACAACCGGACGCAGATTCGGGAGATCTTCGCCCGCCGGATGCCCGGCGTCGATCTAACCACCCTCACCGACGACCCGGCGGCGCTGGCCGAAGCGGCCCGTCGCCATTTGCGGGAACGGTACACGGGCCGCGCCGGCTGGATGTCGTGCTGGTCGACACCGGCCGGCACCCGGCGGCAGGTCAGCCCGCCGGCACCGGCTGACCACGCAGGTAGGCCACATGCTCGACCAATGCGATCAGCACCGTCTTGCCCGAGCCACGGTTGCGGGCGTCGCACAGCACGATCGGCACATCCGGGTCGAGGTCGAGCGCACGGCGCACCGAGTCCTGACTGAACTGCTGCGCCCCCTCGAAACAGTTGACCCCGACCACGAACGGCGTGCCCCGCTGCTCGAAGTAGTCGACCGACGGGAAACAGTCGGCGAGCCGACGGGTGTCGGCCAGCACCACCGCACCGAGCGCGCCGAACGCCAACTCGTCCCAGAGGAACCAGAACCGGTCCTGACCCGGCGTACCGAACAGATAGACCTGCAGATCATCGTTGATGGTGATCCGGCCGAAGTCCATCGCGACGGTCGTGGTGTTCTTGCCCTCCACCCAGGACGTGTCGTCGGTGCCCAGGCTGGCGCTGGTCAGCACCTCCTCGGTCTGCAGCGGCCGGATCTCACTGACCGCGCCGACCAGGGTGGTCTTCCCGACGCCGAAACCGCCCGCGATGAGTATCTTCAGCGCGAGTGGGACCCGCCGGGAGGGCTGATGCCGGTTAGAGCGCACGGAGTCCATTGACCACCGCCTTGAGTATGTCGTCGTGGGGGTGAGTGGCCGAAGCCGGGGGTTCGTAGAGGGCGATCAGTCCGGCGGCGAGCAGGTCCCCGAGCAGGACCCGGACCACACCGAGCGCGAGATCGAGGTCGGCCGCCAGGTCGGCGACCGAGACCGGCTGCTGGGCCAACCCGACGATGCGCCGATGTTCCGGCTGCAGCGCGACCCTGCTGTCGGCGCCCTCCGGGGCTTTCGCCACGACGAAGGCCAGCAGGTCGAAGGTGGCGCCGGTGGGCTGCACCCGGCCACCGGTCACCGCGTACGGACGGACCACCGGGCCGGCGTCGGAGTCCAGCCAGTCGTGGGGTCCGGCCGGGTCACCCCGCATCGGATTGCGCCGCAGGTGTCCGGCTCGGCGTGCTGAGAGTCTGCCCGACCCGGGTGACCAGCATCGCCATCTCGTACGCGATGAGGCCGATGTCCGCATCGGCGGCGCTGAGCACCGCCAGGCAGGCCCCGTGCCCGGCCGCGGTGACGAACAGGTACGCCGACTCCATCTCGATCACGGTCTGCCGTACCGGGCCCGACCCGAAGTGCCGGCTGGCACCCTTGGCAAGGCTCTGGAAGCCGGCGGCCATCGCCGCCATGTGCTCGGCACCTTCCCGGGTCAGCCCTCGCGACGCGCCCATCAGCAACCCGTCGGCGGACAGCACGACGGCCTGCTGCGCGGTCGGGACCCGCTCGACGAGATCGTCGAGCAGCCAGTCAAGGTTCATCGCATGCCGCATGGTGTGCACAACTACAGCTCCCTCTCCGACTCTTCCGTCGCCGGGGGCGGCAGCACCGCGCCCGGAGGCGGAGTCGCGGTGCCCCGGACCGAGCCGGGCGACCCGGTCGGGGACGGTTCCGATGCCACGGAAGCCGGCTCGTCGCCGGAACCGGGGGTGCCGTCGCCGGCCGGCGGCACCGGGCCGCCGTTGACGATCGGCGTCGTGTCGCCGGTACCAGCCGGCTGGCCGGCCGCCGGCAGGCCGGCCGCCTGCCGGCCCCGGGCGGTTCCCGCCTGCAACGCGGACATCAGGGACCGCACCTCCTGCGGGGAGCGCTGCGGGGCTTCCCGCAGCGGCTGACCGTCGGCCCCGGACGAATCGGATGTCTGGCGCAGTTGGGGCGCCAGGCTGGACTGGCGTACCCGGCGCGGCAGGCCGTCCTCGGTGGTCGCGCCGGCGCCGCTGGACCGCCGGGTCGGCAGGGTGGTGGGACGGCGTCGGGCCGGCAGCTGAACCCCGGTCGGCTCCGCTGCGGGCTCGGGGCTCGGGCGGAGGGTGGCCAGCGCGTCCGGCGCGGGAGTCTGCCGGACCGTGGTCAGTGCGGTAGGTGGCCGACCGGACGGCAGCGCCAGCACCTCGGACTCGGGCACCACCAGCTCCGCCGGGATCAGCGTGACGGCGGTGATCCCGCCGAACGGTGACGGCCGGAGCCGGACCCGTACGCCGTGCCTGGCCGCCAACTGGGCGACGACGAACAGGCCGAGCCGGGCGCTGTTGTGCGGGTCGAAGTTCGGCGACTCGGCGAGGCGCTGGTTGGCGTCCTCGATCAAGTCCGGTTCCATGCCGAGGCCTCGGTCCTCGACCTCGACCGCGTACCCGTTGGGCAGGCTCTGCCCGATAACGGTGACCCGGGTCTGCGGCGGGGAGAAGGACGTGGCGTTCTCGATCAGCTCGGCCAGCAGGTGGATGACGTCGCCCACGGCCCGGCCGGCGACCGCTGCGGCCTCCACGGTCGTGACGTGCACTCGGGCGTAGTCCTCGACCTCGGAGACGGCGCCCCGGATCACGTCGACCATCGGCACCGGGTTGCGCCATCCCCGGCCCGGTGCCGCTCCCGCGAGGATCACCAGGTCCTCCGCGTGCCGGCGCATCCGGGTCGCCATGTGGTCGACCCGGAACAGGTCCTCCAGCTCCGTCGGGTCGGTGCTGCGCCGTTCCATCCGGTCCAGTACGGCCAGCTGCCGGTGCAGCAGCGTCTGGCTGCGTCGGGCGATGTTGAGGAACGTCTCGTTCAGCCCACGACGCAGCGCCGCCTCCTCGACGGCCGACCGTACGGCGGTCCGCTGCACCTCACTGAACGCGTGCCCGACCTGGCCGATCTCGTCGGTGCCGTACTCCAGCGGTGGGGCTTCGGTGACCACGTCGACGTCCTCGCCACGGCGTAGCCGGGCGACCACCCCGGGCAGCCGCTCGCCGGCCAGCTCCAGAGCGGCGGCGCGCAGCCCGGTCAACCGGTGGATCAGCGACCGGCCGACCCGCAGCGAGATCACCACGGAGACGATCACCGCGGCCAGGCCGACCAGGCCGGCCCCGGCGAGTCGGGCCAGAATGGCGATCGCGGTCGGCATGCTGCGTTCGGCCAGCGCGTCGGCGGCGAGCAGCTCGAAGTCGCGCAGCTGCTCCTGGACCAACTGGTAGCTGCCCCGCCAGCGGGACTCGGATACCGGCAGCCCGTCCTCAGTGGGCCCACCGGCGATCAGCGTGTCCTGCATCTGCCGTAGCCCGGTGTAGTCGTCGCCGGCGGCGAGCTGGTGGTAGGCCCGGCTGTCCGGGTCGGGCAGCTCGGCCACCGCCCGGTCGAACAGCAACCGCTGGTTGGCGACGGTCTGCACCAACTGCAGGTGGCCGGCGGAGGTCAGCTCACCGGCGGCGAAGGCCCCGGCGAGCAGGGCATCGGTCCGGCCGAGCAGGTCGCGGCCCAGCCCGATGTCGGTCAACGCCCGCGCCTGGCGGTTGATCTCGTTGTCCGGCAGCCCGGCCAACGCCCCGAACATCTGAAACGCGGTGTCGACGATGCCGCTGTAGAGGCCCAGCGCGCCGGCTGCGTCCATCTCCCGACGCTCGATGAACCCCCGGCCGGACGGCAGCAGCTCCAACTCGGACAGGGTCGCCGCGATCCGCTCGTCCAGCACAGCCGGATCCGCCGGCGGTTCGTCGCCGCGAGCGGAGCGCCGGAACTCGTCGACCGCCGCGTCGGTGGCCTCCCACTGGTCGCGCAACTGCTGCAGGTCACCGGCGCGCAGCGCGTTCTGCCCCTCGGCGCGGGACAGATACACCACGGAGAGCCGGCGTTCCCGCTGCAACTCGGCCACCACCGCCTCACCGGGGCGGCCGACGTCGTCGAGCAGTGCCTGGGCGCCCAGCAGGCTCAGCGCCGGGCCGATGGTCAACGACGTCGCGAAGATCCACAGCGCCAGCAGCGCGGCGATCGGGACAGCGACCAGCGCAACGATCTTCGAGCGGATCGACCAGTTGCGGGTATTCATCAGACCTCGCCGGCGCGGTGGTGGCTGAGCTGGCGCGGCGGATGCGAACCGACCGATCCGGGTAAGCGGAAGGTCAGTCGTGTCCGGCGCCTCCGGAAGGATACGTAATTAACGGCTCAGGCACTACCAGAGGCACTCAGCGGTCGATTGTGGGCACGGAGCGTACCGAAAGCGGCAGCATCCACGATCGTCGTCGCGACCTGCAGCGGACCATCCCGGCGAGCGATCCGGATCAGATGCCGACGAGATCGTCAAGGAAATGTGACAAACCTGGATTGAGATTCCGGGTCGAGCGGGAATACCAGGGTGAGAAGGAGGAACAACCATGTCGCCCATCGAGATCGTCCTCATCGCCGCCGTACTTCTCGTCGCGCTCGCGGCGCTCGCCCTGCTCGGGACCCGGTGGCGGCGGCGCCACGACCTGCGTGGCACCTTCGGTCCGGAGTACGACCGGGTCGTCGCCGAGCAGGACAGCCGCAGCGCCGCCGAACGCGAGCTCCGGCAGCGGGAACGCCGGCACGCCGAGTTGACCCTGACCCCGTTGGCTGAGACGTCCCGCGCCCGTTACGCCGCCGCCTGGGCCGACGTACAGACCCGGTTCGTCGACGCACCCGGCGCCGCGGTCGGCGACGCCGACGAACTGCTCACCCGGCTGATCGCCGAGCTCGGCTACCCGACCGGGGACTACGACGAGCAGGTGGCTCAGCTCTCCGTGGAGCACGCCCGTACGCTCGGCAGGTACCGCGAGGCGCACGAGATCCATCTGGCCAACGAGCGCGGGGAGGCGAGCACAGAGCAGTTGCGTCAGGCCGTGGTGCACTACCGGGCGCTCTTCGCCGAACTGCTCGGGGAGGACCCCGTGCCCACCTCGACCGCGACCGAGCAAGCCTCGACCCCGACCGAGCAAGCCTCGACCCCGACGGAAGCTTCGACCCGCTGAGGAGAGACATCATGACCCGCACCGATCAGTGGCACGACGAACGTACCGAGGTCATCACCCCGCACGGCGGACCGGGCCGTCCGGACGCCGGTCACGACCGCGACGGGTACGTGGACCCGGACCGTACCGAGGTCGTCTCCGGCATAGCGACGCCCGACCGGGACGAGCCGGTCCACCACGAGCCGGTCGAACAGCCGACCGCGTTCGGCGCCGCCACCGTCGGCGGCGCGGTCGCGGCCTCCGCCATGGCCGGCCCGGAGCGCCTGCACGAGCCGCGCGACCCCAGCGACGACGACACCGTACGGGTGGGCGACGGCGGCGAAGCGCAGCAGACCGGGCAGCCGGAGCCGGCGGGGATCTTCGCGGCGGAGCAGGCGGACGCGTTCCGGGACCGCTGGCGCGACGTGCAGCTGCGTTTCGTCGACGACCCGCACGCCGCGGCGGGCGAGGCACAGAACCTGGTGACCGAGGCCGTCGAGGCGCTCACTGCGGCGTTGACCGCGCAGCGTGACGAACTCGGCGGGTGGACCGACGCCGGTCCGGAGGACACCGAGCAACTGCGGATGGCGGTCCGCCGCTACCGGGATCTGCTGGACCGGGTGCTGTCGAACTGAGCCGTCGCCAGAACCTGACCCTACCGATCTCTGTGACCTCCGGTGCCAGTTGCGCCGGAGGTCACGCGTTTTCCGCCGGCCGGTATCCGCGCATATCCGCCTCGGTCGCGGGTACCCGGTGAATCCACGGTTCGGACGGGAGGGGACGGCCATGACGGACCGCGAGGATGCGATCGGCCGGGTGCCGCTGGAGGAGGAACCAGCAGTGGCCGCAGCGGTCGAGGACGACACCACCGTACCGCTGCTGGTCACCGACCCGGACACCGAGCAGGACAGTCCGGACTTCCAACCCCCGATCGGCCAGTCCGGTCCGGCACGAGTACGGACCGGCGCCGAGCAGCCGTGGGACGCGGAGGACCTCGCGGTGGCCAAGGGTGGCGACGGCAGTCCGGAGCAGGTGGACCGGGCGCGCCAGGAGCTGGAACACGACGGTGCCGCAGCGATCGAACGCACCGTACCCTGACCTGCCGTGCCCTGACCTGGGCGCTGACCCGTCAGGGGCAACGGCCGAAATGGGGCGGGGCCCGGTGCCGTGTCCGGCACCGGGCCCCGCTCAGTGTCGAGCGTCCAGCCTTGTCACAGTGGCGGGTACGCGTTCGCCATCAGCTCCTGGAACTGAGCCGAGAACCAGTGCCCGGAAACCGGCGCGTTCGGCAGGGCACCACTCATGTTGTTGTTGTTCCGCGGGTTACCCGTGTACGTCGGGTCACACATCCGGTCGAAACCCTTACCCTCGTCGTTCGGGATCTCCCGGCTCGACCCGTCCGACTCACCCGGCGGCTTGATCCACACGTACGCGTCGATACCCGAAGCGGGCGCCGCGGTCGGACGCTCGCCCAGACCGGCACCCGACTGGTTGCACCAGTTGCCCTTCTGGAACCGCCGGTCGATCCGCGACTCGTCGACGCGGGTGTCCACATCGGTGGCGTTGCTCGGACCGGTCGGCCGCGCCGAACCACCCCAACCGTTACGCGACGTGTCGATCAGCATGCCGACACCCGACGGGAACCCAGCCTGCACCAACCGCTGCCGGAACGCCTGCGCGAACGACAGCTCGTCGTTGTAGTTGTTCCAGTCGATCCACGACGACTGGCGAGTGTTGCTGTCCACCGTGATGTACGGCTCCCGCAACGCCGAGTAGTTCGCCGTGTTCGTGATGAACCCGTGCACATCCGACGGCGACGCACCCGACGCGTTCGCCGCCTGCGCGATGATCTGCGCCGTCGGACCGAAGTTGTCCTCCCAGCCGATCCAGCCGTGGTGCCCGGCGTCGATGTAGTTGTACACGTTCGGCACGTCACCCAGCTGCGAGATCGCGTAACCGACACCCGTCACGTAGTTGCCGTTCGCCAGCATCACGTCACACTCAGGCGTCGCCGTCGGCCGGCTGCCCACGTTCGTGATCAGGTTCGGCAGCGAATCGATCTCGATCACCGCCACGATCCGCAGATTCCGGTACGCCGCCCGACCCACGATCTCCGCGATCGGATCGATGTACTCCGTCCGGTACGCGCCAATCTCCGTCGGACCCAACTCACCGTTGGACGCCAACGCCGCACAGTCGCGACCCGGCAGGTTGTAGATCACCACCTGGAAGACCAGCGGACGGCTACCGTTCGCCGCGTCCTGCCGCACCGCCTCGTCCAGATGGTCGGCCAGACCCATGTCACCCGTCGTCGGGCTGTTGTTGCCGTAGATCGCGCTCGTGCGGTCCAGCCACACACCCGTCGGCTCGTCCGCGATCCGGCTACCACCCGCCTCAGCCGCCGCGTTCGCACTCCAGATCGGGTTCACGTACACATCCGCGCCCACGTACGGGTTGTCCACCCGCGGCCCACCCGGCGGCGGAGACGTCGGGGGCGCCGTCGTCGGCGGCGCCGTCGTGGGCGGCGGCGCGGTGGTAGGCGGGGCGGTCGTCGGCGGCGCCGTGGTGGGCGGGGCGGTCGTCGGCGTGGTGCCACCGTTGCACGCCACCCCGTTGAGGCGGAACACCGTGGGCGCGGTGTTGGTGCCGGAGTAGCTTGCATTGAAGCCGGGGTTGACGCTGGCGTTGGTGCCCAGCGAACCGTTCCACGGGGCGTTCCGAAGAGTCACCCGGGTGCCACTCTGGGTGAACTCACTGTTCCACGCCTGAGTGATCCGCTGGTTGCCGGAGTAGTCCCACTCCAGGGTCCAGCTGCTCAGCGGGTCACCGAGGTTGGTGACGGTCAGGTTGGCGGTGAATCCGGTGTTCCACTGGTTGACCGAGTAGTCGACACGGCACCCGGCGGCGGCGCTGGCCTGGGTGGCCGCGACGACGAGTACACCGGAGCCGAGTACGACCGCGGCGGCCGCGGACAGCCCGCGGCGCATCCGCGAGCGCCCGGCGCCGCGTAGTGGGTTCAGGTTCATGCGGAGTTGTCTCCTCGCGACATAACTGGTCGCCGGCGCATCGGCCGGGACCCTGGTGAGGTCGGTGCACCACCTGTCGTCGGACGGACGACTCGGCGGTCGGATCGCCGGCCGGAAGATCCGGTTGCCCTCGGCGAAACAGGTGTGCTTGGCTGGCTCCGCAGCGCCAATCGATCATCATCATGCCATGGGAACGCTCCCACCGCAACCGCCCGGAAACCTGCTGGTGATGGTTCCCCGCCCGGCGCGGCTCAGCGCACACGCCCGACATCACCTGGTGCCGGCTCTAGTCGAACCAACTACGCAACGGCGGATGTGACCCGGCCCACCGACCCGCGCGGCGCCCGAAATAACCGGCATATCAGGTTGTTGACCCCCGGTGATGGACCGCTAAGTCAGTCCGGGCGGCGCGCGAACGGCCCCGCGTCGCCTGGTGTCCCGCACCCTCCCCCCACCCCCCGGAGGACACCGGCATGTCCGTCTACGCCAGCACCCGGGTACACCCGACACCGCCCGCACCGCCGACCCGGCACGGCCCGCACCTGCCGTCGGTGACCGTCGTCATCCCCACCATCAACGAGGAACGGAACCTGCCGCACGTCTTCGCCCGGCTCCCCCGTGACGTCGACGAGGTCGTCGTCGTCGACGGCGGCTCGGTCGACCGCACGGTGCAGGTCGCCCGGGCACTCTGGCCTGCGGTGCGGATCGTCCAGCAGACCCGTACCGGCAAGGGCAACGCTCTCGCCTGCGGGTTCGCCGCCGCAACCAGCGACATCGTGGTCATGATCGATGCCGACGGGTCGACCGACCCGGCCGAGATCCCACGCTTCGTCGCCGCGCTGCTCGCCGGAGCCGACTTCGCCAAGGGTTCCCGCTTCCGCGCCGGTGGCGGCAGCCACGACATCACCCCGCTGCGCCGGCTCGGCAACGAAGGCCTCAACGGCATGGTCAACCTGCTGTTCGGCACCCGGTTCACCGACCTGTGCTACGGCTACAACGCCTTCTGGCGACGGGTGGTCCCAGCGCTGGACCTGCCCGACCCGACCACCCCCCGGCCCGCCGACGGCAGCAAGCTGTGGGGCGACGGTTTCGAGATCGAAACATTGATCAACGTCCGGGTCGCCGCCCACGGGCTGCGGATCACCGAGGTGCCCAGCATCGAGCACCTGCGGATTCACGGCGAGAGCAACCTCGACACGGTGCGCGACGGCACCCGGGTGCTGCGCACCATCCTCAGTGAGTTCGGCCGCGAACGCCGACTGCGCCGGACCCGCCGGCAGCACCGCCGGCAGCGGACCGCCACCGTACCGGTGACCGTCGAGGAGGGCTGAGCGATGCGTCCACCGACCGTCAGCGTGGTGGTCCCGACCCACCACCCGGACCGGCTCGCCGGGCTGCGTAGCGCCGTCGACTCCGTCCGCCGGCAGGATCTCGAGCCGGCCGAGATCATCGTGGTGGTCGACCATCACCCCGCGCTCGCCGACCGGATCAGGCGGGAGCTGCCCACGGTCACCGTGCTCGGCAACGCGTACCAGCGGGGCGTCTCCGGCAACCGCAACACCGGCGCCCGGCACGCCGGCAGCGACCTCGTGGTGTTCCTCGACGACGACGTCGTCGCCCACCCCGGCTGGCTGGCCGGACTGGTCGCCGCGTTCACCGACCCGACGGTGGTCGGGGCCGGCGGCGCCATCGAACCCGCCTGGGAACGGCACCAGCCAGGCTGGTTCCCCGCCGAGTTCCGGTGGGCGGTCGGCGGCTCGTACGCCGGCCAGCCGGTCCGACCCGGACCGGTGCGCAACGTCTGGTCGGCCAGCATGGCGGTACGCCGCGACGCGTTTCTCACCGCCGGCGGTTTCCGCACCGGCTTCGGCAAGGTCGGCAACCGGGCACGGCCCGAGGACACCGAGCTCTGCCTGCGGATGGCCGCGGTCACCGGCGGGCAGTGGTGGTACGTGCCGCAGGCGGTCATCTCGCACGGCGTACCCGCCACGCACAGCACCTTCCGCTACTTCCTGCGCCGCTGCTTCGCCGAAGGCCGCGGCAAGGTCATGATGGCCGGGCTACTCGACGGCGCGCCCAGCCTCGGCGCCGAGCAGGACTACCTGCGCCGTACGCTGCCCGCCGCGCTACGTCGGGAGATCGGCGCGACCCTGCGCGGGCGCGGCCACCGGCACGTCGCCCGGGCCGGCGCCATCCTCGCCGGCACCGCCGCCGCAGCCACCGGCGCGCTGACCGAACTCGCCGGCCGCGCCACCCAGACTCCGTCCCCACCCCCACCGATCGGAGCCGCACGATGAACCCGCGTACCTCCGTGCACCTCCCGGCCGGCACCGCGGACCGGATCCCGGCCACCGTCATCGACCTGGAAGTCACCGACCGGTTCCCGGACATCCCCGGGAACGATCCGGCCGGCCGCCGGGTGGAACGCGCCTGGCTGCTGGTCCGGCAGTTCACCCAGCCGATCGGCGCGCTGCTGCTCGACGTACCGCCGCACGGGCTGACCGGCGCGGACCTCGCCGCCGCCGTCGACCGGGAGATCCCCCCGGCCGACCGGCCCGAACCCGGCTACCTGACCCGGCGGGCCGAGGTGCTCGACGACGCGCCGCGCATCACCGTGGTCGTCTGCACCCGGGAACGGCCCGCCGGGCTGGCCCGCACCCTGGACAGCGTGCTGGCCCAGCAGTACCCCCGGTTCCGGGTGCTGGTGGTGGACAACGCGCCGGTCAGCGACGCCACCGTCAAGGTCGTCGCCCGGGCCGCCGACGGTGGCGGCGCGACCGCCGACGGCAACGGAACACCAGTTGACTACATCCGTGAACCCCGGCCCGGGCTGTCGCACGCCCGCAACCGGGCGCTGCGCGCCACCGTCGGCGAGATCGTCGCCTGGATCGACGACGACGAGGAGGCCGACCCGCACTGGCTCGCCGAGATCGCCCGCGCCCTGGCCGACCACCCGCAGGCCGACGCGGTCACCGGAGCCATCGCGCCGGCCGAACTGGCCACCGACGCGCAGCTGTGGTTCGAACAGTACGGCGGGCACAGCAAGGGCCGTGGCTTCACACCGGACCTGTTCTCCCCGGCCACCGCGCACCGGCAGAGTCCGCTCTACCCGCTGCCGCCGTTCGGCGCCGGCGGCAACATGGCCTTCCGACCCGGCGTGCTGGAGCGCATCGGCGGCTTCGACACCGCGCTCGGCGCCGGCACCCCCGCGATGGGCTCCGAGGACACCCTGGCCCTGATGCAGGTGCTGGTCGCCGACGGCACCGTCGCCTACCAGCCCAGCGCCCTGGTCTGGCACCACCACCGCCGGGACCTGGCCGGGCTGCGCAACCAACTGGTCGGCTACGGCACCGGACTGACCGCCGCCTACACCAGCCTGCTACTGCGCGAACCTCGGCTGCTCGGGCCGCTGCTGCGGCTGGCCCCGACCGCGCTGCGCGACACGTTCGGCGGCGGTGGCGGGCAGCGGTTGGCCGGGCTGCGCGACGACTTCCCCCGCGAGCTGGTCGGCGCCAACCGGCGCGGGCTGCTCGCCGGGCCGGTCGCGTACCTGCGCAGCCGGATGGCCGCCCGGCGGCTGCGCCGTCGGATGCGGGGCTGGCCGTGACCGCCGCCGGCACGACCGTCCCGCCAACGGCGGCGGTGATGGTCCGCCGGCCGGCACTGCTGCGCAGCGCGGCGGCGCTGATGACCTCGACGGTGGCCAGCGCCGCGCTGGGGTTCGTGTTCTGGGTGGTGGCCGCCCGCTGGTTCGCGCCGGAGGCGGTCGGCCGGGCATCGGCGGCGGTGTCGGCGATGACGCTGCTGGCCGGGCTCGCCCAACTCAACCTGATCAACCTGTACGCGCGGTTCCTGCCCGGCGCCGGTCGGCACACCCGCCGGCTGGTGCTCGCCGGATACGCCGCGTCGGCGGCGATGTCCCTGCTGCTCAGCGGCGGGTTCCTGGCCCTCGGCATGGGCACCGGCATCATCGGCCCGGCACCGACGCAGCGGCTGCTCTTCGTCGCCGCCGTGGTCGGCACGGCGATCTTCTTCATCACCGACGGAGTGCTGACCGCGCTGCGGCGGGCCGGCAGCGTACCGGCGAAGAACGTGATCGCGTCCACCGCCAAGGTTGCGCTGTTGCCGCTGCTGGCCGGCACCGCCGCCGGTGACGGGATGCTGCTCGCCTGGTCGGCGCCGATGCTGGCGACCATGCTCGGGGTCAACTGGTGGGTGCTGGCCCGGCTCGCCCCGGCGCACGCCCGAAGCGCTCCGGAGGCGCCGGCTCCGGCCCGGCGGGAGCTGCTCGGCTTCGCCTCCGCCGAGTACGTCAACGGGCTGCTCACCAACGCGGTCGCGTACCTGCCGCCGGTGCTGGTGGCCAGCGTGCTGGGCGCCACCGCCAGCGCCTACTTCTACATCCCGTGGGTGATCGGGGTGGCCGGCAGCACCCTGCTGTGGAACGTCGTCACCTCGTTCGTGGTCACCGCGTCCAGCGACGCGGCGGCGGCCCGGGCGCACGTCGACCGGGCGGTCCTGCTGGTCGCCGCGGTGGTGCTGCCGGGTGCGGCGGTGCTCGCCGGGGCGGCCGGGCCGCTGCTGCGGCTGCTCGGCGGGCAGTACGCCGCCGAGGGTGCCGACACGCTGCGACTGATCGGGCTGTCACTGCCGTTCACCGGGGTGATCCTGCTCTACTGCGCGTTCGCGATGATGGAGAAGCGGATGTGGCCGGTGGTGACCGTGCAGTCGGTCGGCATCGCCGCGTTCCTGCTGGTCAGCTGGGTCGGGTTGCCCCGGGTCGGAATCATCGCGCCGGCGGCCGCGCTGTGTACGGCACAGGCCGCAGTGGCGATCGTGCTGCTTCCCGGGCTGATCCGCCGGTACCGGGCGACCGGCGACGCGACGAGCGCCCCGGCCTGGGCCCGACCTACCGCCGAGTCCGAGACCGTTACCGCCGACACCGGAGGTGCCGGATGACCGATCTCGCCCTGCGCCCCGTCCGCCCGCTCCCCCAGGCACCGGCAGCCGGGCCGGCCGTCGACACCGCGCCTGGTGTCCACACCGCGCCAGCTGTCGACACCGCACCCGACCCGCGTGCCGGCCGGACCGGTCAGGCGGGCACCGGTCTGGTCGTCGCGGTCCTGGCGCTGCTCGGTCTGGCAGCCGGCGGCCCGTGGCAGGCCCCGACTGCGGTCGCGTTCGCCGCCCTGGGCCCCGGTGCCGCGCTGCTCAGTCACCTGACCGTCCGGCCGGCGGCGACCCGGTGGGCGACGACCGTACTGGCCAGCCTGGCCGGTTACGCAGCCGTGGCCACCGGATCGGTCTGGGCCGGCTGGTGGCAGCCCAGGCTGGCCGTCGGCGCGCTGGCGGTGGCGGTGGCGGCCGTCAGCGCCGCTGGCCTGCTCCGCATCACGCGGGCCGGCCACGGCCACGGTTCCCGCCCCGGGCCGGTCCGACGGTGGCCGTACGCCCGGCGGGCGGGCCTCGCCGGGCGCCCGGCTGTCGCACGGCGGCCGCTGCTGGCGCATGCCGTGGTGATCGGTGCGGCGTTGGCGCTGTGGTGGATCGCGGTGTCCCGCACCGATGTGGCGCAGGTGGGCGGTTTCGGGCTGCTCGGCGCCGTCAGTCCGGTCTTCCTGGCCGCGCTGGCGCTCACCGTCGCCGGCTTCGTCGCCGCGCTCGCCGGGCTGCGGCCCACCGCCGACCGGCCTACCGCCGCCGACCGGGCCACCGGGCGCGGGCTGGCTGCCGCCGGCTACCTGGTGCTGCTGGTCGTGCTGCTGCACGGCACCACCCCGCTGCTGCTGGACCAACCGCAGTACGCCTGGACGTACAAGCACCTAGGGGTGATCGACCTCATCGCAGCCGGCAACCCGGTCGACTCGGCGACCGACATCTACCAGCAGTGGCCGGCGTTGTTCGCCGGTGCCGCCCAGCTCGGCGCGGCCGGTGGCATCGCCCCGGCGGCGCTGGCCGACTGGTCGCCGGTCTTCTTCAACCTGGCCGCCGCCCCGGTGCTGTACGCCATCGCCCGTACCCTCGCCGACGACCGGCGGGTGGCGTACCTGACCGTGTTCGGGTTCTTCGCGGTCAACTGGGTGGAAGAGGACTACCTGTCCCCGCAGGCGTTCGGTTTCCTGCTCAGCCTCGGGGTGCTGCTGATCGTGCTGACCTGGCTGCGCTCGCCGACCGGTGGCAGCGCATCGGACCGCCGAGATGGACCGGACCGCCGGGTCCGGGGCTGGGCGACAGTGGCGGCGTTGGCGCTGCTGGCCGTGCTCACCGCCGCCCACCAGCTGTCGCCGTACCTGGTGGTGGCGCAGGTGGCCGTGCTGGCCGCGCTGCGGCTGGTCCGGCCCCGCTGGCTGCCGCTGGCGATGGGCGCGGTCGTGCTCGGCTACCTGCTGCCCCGGTTCGGGTTCGTGTCGGAGGCGTTCGGCGTCTTCGACGGGTTCGACATCTTCGCCAACGCCGCCGGCAACGCCGAGAGCTGGGGTTCGACCGGGCAGGCGTTCTCGGCGATCGTGGTCCGTACGCTCGCGCTGACCGTCTGGGCGCTGACCGTGCTGGCGGTGCTGGCGTACCGTCGCCGGCTGCGTACCGTGCTGGTGCCGGCGCTGCTGGCCGCCACGCCGTTCGTCCTGCTCGCGGCGCAGAGCTACGGCGGCGAGGCGATCTACCGGGTGTTCCTGTTCTCCGCGCCGTGGTGCGCCTTCCTGATCGCCCGCGCGGTTGTCGACCGGGCCGACCTGCGTCGGGTTGACCGCGCCGACCTGCGTCGGGTTGGCCGGCGTCGGCGGTGGCTGGGGCCGGTCGCGGCGGTGGCGGTCGCTGTGGCGCTCGGCGGCTTCGCCCTCGGTACGGTGCAGGGTCGGCACGGGCAGTTGGCCGTGGACCGGCAGACCGCCGACGAGGTGGCCGCCGCCCGCCAGCTGTACGCCGCCGCCGAGCCCGGTGCCACCATCGCCGTTGCCACGTCCAACTTTCCCAGTCGGCTGACGGCGGCGTATCCGGGGTTCAACACCGATGTGCCGGCTGGCGAGCCGGACCTGGTGGTCGGGGCGCAACTGCGCGGCGCCGCGCTGGACGGCGAGCACCTGCCGACGATCGAAGAGTTCCTCGGCTCGTTCGCCGGCGACCCGGCGTACCTGGTGGTCAGCGACGGTATGCGGCGGCAGTCCGACTACTTCGGCTACTTTGCGCCCGGGTCGTTGGACCGCCTGGAGCGGTTGCTCGACGGCCGGGACCGTTGGTCGGTCTTCCAGCGCAGCGACGACGTCACCGTCTACCGGTACGCCGGGTGACGGTGCCGACAGCGGACGCCCTGCCGGGCATCAGGCCGGAGCGTAGATGGCGACCCAGTCGATCTGGAGGTTGACCACGTCCGGTGTCGTCTCGTCCGGGCAGGCCTCCCAGGTGTGCCCGCAGTACCACGCCTGGCTCTGCAGAGCGAGCGCCATCGGCTCGTCGGGCACCTGTGCGCCGGTGACCGTCGCCCAGGGCTCGCCGTCCAGGGTGTAGACCAGCCGGTCCGGCGTCCACTCCAGACCGGCGGTGTGCCAGCGGGTGAAGTCGCCGCCGACGTCATGCCCGATCCGGTCGCCGGTCACCGGATGCAGCACCCCGTACATCCGGTCCCGGCCCTTGCCGTTGTCCTCGGCGATGTCGATCTCCGGCGGATAGACGTTGTCGCCCGGCCAGAGCAGCAGCGCGTACGCGATCCCGGTGCCCTGGTCCATCCGGAACCGGATGTCGTACCGGCCGTAGCTGCGGGTCACCGCCCGCCGATTGGACACCCCGCCGGTGACGTAGATGTTGTCCCGGCTGGCTTCCCGCCAGCCGCCGATGGTGAGCATGCCGGCGCCGACCGACACGTGGCCGGGGTCGAACCAGCCGCCCGGATCACCGTCCGGCTGCCCGGAGTAGGCGAACCAGTCGTCGCTCAGCTCGGTGCCGTCGAAGTCGTCGACGAAGATCTGCCGCCAGCCGGGCAGATCGCCGGTGGGCAGGGCGATCCCGGACGGGTTCGTCGTCCGGTCGCCGCCGGCCGTGGTGGGTGGCGGCCCGGCCGGCGGCGGTCCGCCGCCGGAGTCCGGCTGACCGGTCCCGTCGGGCTGACCAGGCTGGCTGGTCTGGTCGGGCTGGTCGGGTTGGTTGGCACGGTGCTGCAGTAGCGGAACCAGCACACCGAGGGTCAGGACCAGCGTGGCAAGGCCGGCCGCGACCGCCAGCAGGCCGCCGCGCCGCCACCAACGGCGGGCCGTCACGTCAACTGCCGGCCGGCCCGCCGGGCCACCCGCCGGGTCAACCGCCAGGCGGGCTGGGCCAGTCGTTTCGCCTGCGGCACCATCCGAGGTCCGCCGGTGCGGACCAGGTCGAGCAGCGCGGTGCCGTCGTGGTCACCGGTCGGCAGCAGCCGGGGTACGGCGAGCCGCCGGTCGCCCGGCCGGTACCGCCGTCGGCCCACCTCGCACGCGTTGTCGTGCCCGGCCCGGCGGACCGCCGCCCGGACCCGCCAGTCGTGGTAGCCGTGCGGGTAGCAGAACGACCGGACCGGGATGCCGAACCGCTGTTCGAGACGGTCCCGGGCGACGACGATCTCGTCCGCCGCCCGCTGCGGCGGCAGGACGTCGAGCGGATGGTGCAGCAGACCGTGCGAGCCGATCTCGACCCGGCCCGACCCGGCCACCTCGTCCAACTGGGTCCAGTCCAGCAGCGGGCCGAACTCGTCGGCCCACTGGCCCAGCCAGTCGGCGTACTGCCCGAGGTGCCCGACCGACGGGTAGAGGGTGGCCCGGGCGTTCGCGGCGTCCAGCAGCGGCAGCGCGCGGGTGAGGAAATCGGCGTACCCGTCGTCGAAGGTGAGCGCGACCATCGACGGAGCCGGCCGGTTGCGGTCGATCGCCGCGTCGTCGAGCAGGTCGAGCGCCTCGCTGAGGCCTACCATCCGATATCCGGCGTCGGCGAGCGCGGCGAGTTGCTCGGCGAACCGGGCCGGCCCGACGGCGAGTGACCGCAGCGGCCCCCGGGCCGCCGAAGTGATCGAGTGGTACATCAGCACGGGCAGCGCCGGTCGCGCGGCGCTCGGGCTTGCCGCGGGGCTGTACGCCGGAGGCTCGGACCCGGTCATCCGGGCTGTCTACCCGACCTGCGCGGGGCAAACCTGCTTCTCGCCCCTGCTCCTTGTCGGCCGTGCTCGGCGGTAGCGGGTGGTCGGGAAGTCAGTCGACCCAGCCGCACTTGCGGGAGAACCGCAGCAGGTGCCCACGCAACTCGACGATCTGCGCACCGGTGAGGTACGACGCGTCGGACAGCAACAGCTCGGTGATCCGCTGCAGGTACTCCGGCTCGGAGAAGATCTCGCAGAGCTCGTCGTCGCCGCCCTCGCCGGAAGCGCCCGCCGTACGACCGCCCGGGCCCCCGGTGGGAGCGGTGGCATCATCGATGATCTCGACGTCGTACGCTTTCGGCCCCCGGCCGCCGTCGATCACCTTGAACGACACGCGGGTGCCGGTAGCCACCCGGATTCCCCGTTGGGTCAACTCCCCGGCGTGGACGAAGACGTCGTCGCCACCGTCGTCCGGTGCGATGAAACCGTACCCACGGCCCTCGTCGAACCGCACCACCCGACCGACACCCATGCCAACTCCTCCTACCGAACCACCTCGGCCACCACCGGCCGTCGACCACCGAACTCGTCCGGACCAACCGCTGCCGCCGGAGCCGGGCCCGTCACACTCACCGACTTTGACAGTGTCGCACTCCCTCGCCGGCGAAGGGGGGCCGCCGGCTCGACCCGGTCCCGGTGGAACCCGCGACCCACCGCGACGGGGCACCACCTGCGGCCGGTCGAACCAGCCAAGGATCTCACTCGTAGGGCGCGTCACCGGCCAGCGACCCACCGACGAAGACCTCAGCGGGACCGGCCGAGTTCCCCGTCCAACAGCTCGAACAACTCCTCGGCGCTCGACGAACCCAACTCGTCGGCGGTCGACCCCGTCCTGTCTGGAGGTGGAGCCAGCCGTCCCGCCAACGCCTGCAGGCGTGCCGCCAACGCCAGGCGCTGCTCGTCGCCGGGACCGACCCCGGCGAGCGCCGCTTCCAGGGTCGCTTCGAGGGTCGCCAAGTGCTCGCCGATCCGGCGGGACTCGTCGGCGCCGAACTCGGCGGTCAGATGGTCCGCGACGGCGGCGACACTCGGATAGTCGAAGATCAGCGTGGCCGGCAGCTTCCGCCCGGTTGCACCGGTCAGTCGGTTGCGCAGCTCCAGCGCGGTCAACGAATCGAATCCGATGTCGAGGAACCCCTGCTCGGCGGAGACCGCGTCGGCTCGATCATGGCCGAGCACCGCCGACGCATGTGCCCGCACCAGCTCGAGCAGCACGGCGCGGCGCTCTGTCGCCGGCAGGTCCGCGAGCCGATCGGCACCGTCGGTAGCCACCGGTGCGGTACCCGCACCGGCCGGGACACCCGCGCCCGTGGGCGAGGCACCCGCAGGTGACGTCGTCGAGGCGGCGAGCGGTCCGGCCGGCACCGGCGTGACCGGGCCGGTCAGGCCGAGGAACACCGGTGCCGTCGCCCAGCCTTCGGCACGCAGCGCCGCGACGTCGAACTTGGCCGGCACGAGCACGTCGGCGTCACTGGCGAGCGCGGTGTCCAGCAGCGCGAGCCCTTCCTCGGCCGACAGCGGCAGCAGTCCGGACCGGGAGAGCCGACCGCCATCGACCGTGGACAGTCGAGCTGCCATGTCGTCTCCGGTCGCCCACCGACCCCACAGCAGCGACTGTGCCGTCAGCCCGCGTGCGTGCCGATGCTGGGCGAGCCCGTCGAGAAACGCGTTGGCCGCCGCGTAGTTGGCCTGCCCGGCCGCGCCGCCGACACTGGCGACCGACGAGAAGAGCACGAACGCGGACAGTTCGGAGTCGGCGGTGAGCTCGTGCAGATGCCAGGCGGCGTCCACCTTGGCCCGCAGGACGGCGGAGATCCGCTGCGGGGTCAGCGCCGTCAGCACCCCGTCGTCGAGCAGGCCGGCCGCGTGCACGACCGCGGTCAGCGGGTACGCGGCCGGCACACCGGCCAGCAGCTCGCCGACCGCGTCGCGATTGGCGACGTCGCAGGCCACGACCGCGACCTCGGCCCCCATGCCGGTCAGTTCGGCCACCAGCTCGGCGGCGCCCGGCGCCTGACCTCCCCGACGGCTGACCAGCAGCAGACGCCGTGCGCCGTACGTGGCGACGAGGTGGCGGGCCACGACCGCGCCGAGACCACCGGTGCCGCCGGTGATCAGCACCGTCCCGTCCGGCGGCAGGGCGCGCCGCGCGGGCGACGGTGGCACCGGTGCCACCGTCAGCCGGGGCACCAGCAGCTCCCCGCCCCGGATCGCCAGCTCGGTCTCCCCGCTGGCCAGGGCGGCGGGGAGCACCTGTGCGGACTCGGCCCGCCCGTCCTGGTCGACCAGGAGAAACCGGTCGGGGTTCTCCGCCTGCGCCGCGCGGACCAGACCCCACACCGCAGCGGCGGCGAGGTCGACGTCAGGATCGTCCGGCCCACCCGCGACAGCCCCACCACCTGCCCGTACGCTCACCGCGCCGCGCGTGACGATGGCCAACTTGGCTGCCGCGTACCGTTCGTCGGCTAGCCAGTCACACAACGCGTCGTGGATCCGTGTCACGCTCTGGTGGGTCGCGGCGACCGGATCATCCGCCGGCAGTTCGTCGGCGGACGCGCACCGCAGCACGACCGGCACCGGATCGAGCTGTCCGGGTGGGCGGGCGTCCCATTCGAGGTACGGTGCGGCGTCCGGCGCCGACCGGGGCCCGGCCTGCCACCGCAGTTCGTGGACGGCCCCGGCCGGCTCGCTGGTCGACGGCAGCGCCCGGGCCACGATCGTCTCGATCTGGGCGACGGGCTCTCCCGCCACGTCGGCGAGCGTCAGCGACAGATCGCGTTCACCGACGGGGGCGATGCGCGCCCGTACCGTCTCGACACCGGCGTGCCGCAGGGTGACCCCCCGCCAGCTGAACGGCACCTCCACCGGCCCGTCACCGTCGAGCAGGACGTGGGTGGTCGCGTCGAGCACGGCCGGGTTCAGGGTGAACCGGTCCATGGCCGCGTCGGCCACGGACACCTCGACGAAGACCTCGGTGCCCCGGCGCCATGCCGCCCGTACCGCCTGGAACGACGGGCCGTATCCGAGGCCGCGCTCGGCGAGCCGCCCGTACAGGGCGTCGATCGGCAGCTGTACGGCGTCGGGTGGCGGCCATTCGTCCAGCCGTGGCCCCGGCGGCGGGCTGTCCGACGGACCGGTGGGCCGGATACTGCCCGACGCGTGCTGGCGCCAGACGGCGTCGCGCGCTTCGTTGCGGTCCCGGGAGTGGATGCTTAGTTGCCGTACCCCGGCCGGGTCGGCTGCGGTGACGACTACCTGGACGTCCACGCCGCCCTCGCCGAGGGTCAGTGGCGCGTGCACGGTGAGCTCGTCGATCCGCGCGCAGCCGATCTCGGCCGCGGCGGACAGGGCCAGATCGATGAAGCCCGCGCCGGGAAAGAGCACCTGCCCGTCCACCCGGTGGTCGGCCAGCCAGGGCTGGCTGGCCAGGGCCAGCCTGCCGGTAAAGTGCTTCACGCCCGGCTCCGGGGTGCTCAGTCCGGCGCCGAGCACCGGGTGGCCGATCGCGTCGAGGCCGATCGCGGCGGGGTCGCTCGCCCAGCTCCGGCTGCTGATCCAGTAGCGCTGGTGGTCGAAGTGGTGCGTCGGCGGCTCCACCCCCCAACCCACAGCCACATCCCCCGGCGCCTCCTCCACGATCACATGCGCGTTCGTCCCACTCAACCCGAACGACGACACCCCCGCCCGACGCGGTCCGTCGGTACCCGGCCACGGCCGCGCCATGGTCAACAGCCGCACCCCACCCGCCGACCAGTCCACATGCGACGACGGCTCCGACACATGCAACGACCGCGGCAACACCCCCGCCCGCAACGCCATCACCATCTTGATCACACCACCCACACCCGCCGCCGCCTGCGCATGACCGATGTTCGACTTCAACGACCCCAACCACAACGGACGATCCGCGTCCCGACCCCGCCCATACGTCGCCAACAACGCCTGCGCCTCGATCGGATCCCCCAACCGCGTCCCCGTACCATGCGCCTCCACCACATCCACACCCCCCGCCGACACACCCGCCACCGCCAACGCCCGCCGAATCACCCGCTCCTGCGCCGGACCCGACGGCGCCGTCAACCCGTTCGACGCACCATCCGAACCCACCGCACTACCCCGCACCACCGCCAACACCCCATGACCACGACGCCGCGCATCCGACAACCGCTCCACCACCAACACACCCACCCCCTCCGACCACGCCGTCCCGTCCGCGTCATCCGAGAACGACTTGCACCGCCCATCCGGCGCCAACCCACGCTGCTCGCTGAACTCGACGAACATGCTGGGCGTCCCCATGACAGCGACCCCACCGGCCAGGGCCAGCTCGCACTCACCCGAACGCAACGCGTCGACCGCCAGATGCAACGCCACCAACGACGACGAACACGCCGTGTCCACCGACACCGCCGGCCCCTCCAGACCCAGGTGGTACGCCACCCGACCGGAGACCACGCTGCCGGCGCTGCCGGTCGGGCCGTAGTCGTGGTACATCACCCCGGCGTAGACACCGGTACGACTACCCGCCAACGACGCCGGCTCCACCCCCGCCCGCCGCAACGCCTCCCACGACACCTCAAGAAACAACCGCTGCTGCGGATCCATCTCCCGCGCCTCACGCGGACCCACCCCGAAGAACCCCGCATCGAACCCCGCCGCGTCATACAGGAACCCACCACGACGCACATACGACCGCCCCACCCGACCCGGCCGAGGATCGAACAACGCCTCCGTGTCCCACCCCCGGTCCACCGGAAACTCACCAGTCGCATCCCCCTCACCCACCACCAGATCCCACAACCCCTCCGGCGAGACCACCCCACCGGGGAACCGGCACGCCATCCCCACGATCGCGATCGGGTCGTCCTCCGGTGCGTCGGCCGGGGCCGCGGTGGCCGTACCGGCGGGTCCGGTCAGGGCGGCCGGGCTGACGCCGGCGTGGCGGTCGAGTTCGGTGCCGAGGAAGTCGGCCACCGACTGGCTGTTCGGATGGTCGAACACCAGGGTCGCCGGCAACCTGACCCCGGTGGCGCCTTCGAGCTGGTTACGCAGTTCCAGCGCGCTCAGCGAGTCGAAGCCGAGTTCGGCGAACGCCCGCCGGGGGGCGACCTGCTCCGGTCCGGCGTGTCCCAACACCGTGGCGACGTGGCGGCGTACCAGGTCGAGCAGCCGCCGGTCGCGGTCGGCACCGCTGACGTCGGTGAACGGCCCTGCCGATGAGCGCTGCTCGAGGCCCGCGCCGGTACCGGTGGCGGCCAGATCCCGCAGCAGCGCCGGCACCTGATCGGTACGGGCGGCCAGCGCGCGCTGGTCGATCCGCACCGGCAGCACCAGCGCGGCGTCGGCGGCGAAGGATGCGTCGGCCAACGCCAGCCCGTCGTCGACCGGCAGCGCCGGCAGCCCGAGCCGGGTCATCCGGCGGCGGTCGGCCTCGGTGAGCGCGGCGCCCATGCCGGTGGCGGTGTCCCACAGCCCCCAGGCGAGGCTGACCGCCGGTAGGTTCTCGGCCCGGCGGTGCGCGGCGAGCGCGTCCAGGAAGACGTTCGCCGTGGCGTAGCCGCCCTGGCCGGCGGCGAGCAGCGTACCGGCCGCCGACGAGAACAGCACGAACGCGGCCAGCGGCAGCTCCCGGGTCAGCTCGTGCAGGTGCCAGGCCCCGTCGACCTTCGCCGCGAGCATGGACTCCATCTGTCGACCGGTGAGGGTCTCCAGCGTGCCGGCGTCGGCGACACCGGCGGCGTGCACCACCGCCGTCAACGGATGGTCAACATCGATCCCCGCCAACACACCCGCCACCGCACCCCGGTCCGCCACATCACACCCGACAACCCTGACCCGCGCCCCCAACCCCGACAACTCAGCACACAACTCCCCCACACCCGGCGCACCCGACCCACGCCGACCCACCAGCACCAGATGCCGCACCCCGTGCACCCGCACCAGATGCCGCGCCACCAGACCACCCAGACCACCCGTACCACCAGTGACCAGCACCGTGCCGTCGCTGGCGAAGCCCGGTGGCGCGGCCGGGGGCGTGGGAACCAGTCGGGGGGACAGAATCCGGTTGCCGCGTACGGCCAGCTCCGGCTCATCGGTGGCGATGGCCCGACGCAGCGTCGCGCCGTCGACATGTCCGTCCACGTCAATCAGTTGAATCGCGCCAGGGTGCTCGGCCTGTGCGGCGCGCAACAGCCCGTACAGCGGGGCGACAGCCAGATCACCGACCCCGTCTCCGGCGGTGGTGGGCACCGCCGCGGTGGTCAGCACCACCAGGCGGGTCGCGGCCAGCCGGGGTTCGGTCAACCACCGACGCAGTACGGTGAGCAACCCGGTGACGTTGGACCGGAGCCGTGGCAGCAGCGTGCCGCCCGACGTCGCGGTGAGCGTCTCGACGCGCACGCACACGATCATCGGTGCCGCCGCACCCGGGAAGCCGTCGGCAGCGTCTGCGCCGGCGATGTCGACGTCGTCAGCGGCGACGGCCGCCAGCAGACCGTCCAGGTCGGGGTGCACGTGGCCGCCCAGGTCGAGATCGTCGCCGATCGCGTCCACCCGCCCGGGCAGCGGCTCGTCACGGTGACCGGCCGCGGCCGGCCGCCAGCCGATCGTGAACAGCGCGTCCCCCACTGCCGGGTGTGTCGCCGCCAACTGGTCACGGGACACCGGCCGGGCGATGATGGACCGCACCGACGCGACCGGGCGGTCGTCGGTGTCAGTGACGACGAGTCTCGTCTCGACGTCACCGCGAACCCTGGTCAGCCGGACCCGGACCGCCCGGACGCCGACCGCGGCGAGCTTGAAGTCCGACCAGGTGAACGGCAGCAGCGCCACGTCCTGGTCGTCGTCGACGAGCAGCCCGACGTGCAACGCGGCGTCCAGCAGCGCGGGATGCAGGCCGTATCCGGCGGCCGGTTCCGGCAGGGACACCTCGGCGAAGAGCTCGTCGCCGCGTCTCCAGGCGGCGGTGAGACCGCGGAACGCCGGGCCGTACCGGTAGCCCCGGCGGGCGAGCCGGTCGTACGCCTCGGCCGCCGGCAGCGCGGTCGCACCCGGCGGCGGCCACTCCGGCTGGCCGTGCTCGGTGGCCCGGGTCACGCCGGCCAGGTCCGACCTGGACGGGTTCGACGTGACTAGGTCCGACGTGGACCGATCCGTCGTAGTCAGATCCGATGCAGACGAATCCGATGCGGACGTTTCGACGCCGTTCGGGATCCCGGCGGCCGCCGGGGCGAGCGAGCCGACGGCATGGCGGGTCCAGGCACCGGTGTCGTCGAGCCGGGAGAAGATCTGCACCGACCGGATCCCGGCGTGGTCCGCCGCCCCCACCAGCACCTGCAGCGCCGCGCCGCTGCCGGCCGGCAACACCAGCGGTGTCTGCAGCGCGAGCTCCCGCAACAGATCGCAACCCACGTGCTCGCCGGCCCGTCGGGCGAGTTCGACGTACGCGCTGCCGGGCACCAGGACGGTGCCGAGCACCTCGTGGTCGGCCAGCCAGGGTTGCCGCGTCGGCGAGAGCCGTCCGGACAGGACGACACTGTCGGCGTCCGGCGCGGGTACCACGACCGACAGCAGCGGGTGCGCCAGCGGGGTCATCCCGATTGACTCGACGTCGGTCGGCGTGGTGTCGCGGGGTGGCAGCCAGAAACGCTGATGCTGGAACGGGTAGGTGGGCAGCGGCACCCCAGGGCGCCGGTCCGCGCCGAGCACCGCCGACCAGTCCACCGGGCATCCGTTGACGTAGGACCGGGCGAGCGCGCCGAGCAGTTCCTCGGGCTCCGGCCGGGCGCGGCGCATCGTGGCGGCGAACGTCCGCCCGGTCGGCTCGACACAGCGCATCGCCAGCGGCGCCAGCACCGCGTCGGGCCCGACCTCGACGAAAGTGGTGGCACCGGCCTCGACCAGTGCCCCGACGGCGTCACGGAAACGCACCGTGCCGCGCACCTGGCGTACCCAGTACTCGGCGTTGCCCAACACCGAGCCGTCGGCCAACGCGCCGGTCGCTGTGGAGACCAGGGCGATGTCCGGCTCGGCGTAGTCGAGTGCGGCGGCGGTGCGCGCGAACGCGGGCAGCATCGGCTCCATCAACGGCGAGTGGAACGCATGCGACACCGACAGCCGGATCGTCCGGTGTCCGAGCTTCTCGCATTGGGCCACCGTCGCCAGGACGGCGGACTCCTGCCCGGAGACCACCACCGACGCCGGCCCGTTGACGGCGGCCAGCGACGCGCCGTCGACCAGCAGCGGCTCCACCTGCCCGGCGGCGGCGGACACGGCGACCATCGCCCCGCCAGGGGGCAGCGCCTGCATCAGCCGCCCCCGGGCCGCCACCAGGCGGCACGCGTCCGGCAGCGTCAGTACGCCGGCCACCTGCGCGGCGGCGATCTCACCGATGGAGTGTCCGCAGACGAAGTCCGCCCGTACGCCCCAGGCGGCGAGCAGCCGGTAGAGGCTCACCTCGATGGCGAAGACCGCGGCCTGGGTGTACGCCGTCTGGTCGAGCAGGGCCGCCTCGGCGCTGCCCGGCTCGGCCCACATGACGGAGCGCAACGGCCGGTCGAGTTGGGGGTCGAGCAGTTGGCAGATCTCGTCCAGGGCGGCGGCGAACGGCGCGTACCGCTGGTACAGCTCGCGGCCGGCGCCGAGGCGCTGCGAGCCCTGTCCGGTGAACAGCAACGCGGTGCCGCCCGCGGTGTTCTCGCCCTGCCAGACACCGGGGCCGCCGCGGCCGTCGGCCAGCTGGCGCAGGCCGTCGACGAGGTCGGCACGGCTGGTGACGACGAGCGCCGCCCGGTAATCCATCACGGTACGCGCGGCGGCCAGGGTGGTGGCGACAGCGGCCGGTGACTCCTGCGGCACGGCGTCGAGCCGGTCGAGCAGCCGTGCCGCCTGTTCCCGTACCGCCTGCGCCGACCGGGCCGACAGCGGCACCGCGACCGGTCCTTCGGCCGGGCGGTCCGCGGCCGGCGCCGGATCCGGGTCGCCTTCCTCGATCACCACGTGGGCGTTGGTGCCGCTGATACCGAAGGAGGAGACCGCAGCGCGGCGCGGCCGTTCGCCGGCAGGCCAGTCCTGCGCCTCGGTGAGCAGTTGGACGGGCCCGGCCGACCAGTCCACCTGCCGGCTGGGGCGGTCGGCGTGCAGGGTACGGGGAAGCGTCCGGTGGCGCATCGACTCGACCATCTTGATGACGCCGCCGACCCCGGCGGCGGCCTGCGTGTGGCCGATGTTCGACTTCAACGAGCCGAGCCACAGCGGCCGTCGTCGGCCGCGGCCGTACGTGCTGAGCAGCGCGTGGGCTTCGATCGGGTCGCCGAGGGTGGTGCCGGTGCCGTGCGCCTCGACCACGTCGACGTCGTCGGGGCGCAGACCGGCGCTGTCCAGGGCCTGGTGGATGACGCGTTGCTGGGCGCTCCCGTTCGGCGCGGTCAACGCGCTGCTGGCCCCGTCCGAGTTGACCGCACTGCCCCGCACCACCGCGAGGATCCGGTGGCCGTTGCGGCGGGCCGCAGAGAGCCGCTCGACGACCAGCACCCCGGCACCTTCGGCCCATCCGGTGCCGTCGGCGTCGTCGGAGAACGACTTGCACCGGCCGTCGGCCGCCAGTCCGCGCTGCCGGCTGAACTCGATGAACGTCTCCGGCGTCGCCATCACCGTGACCCCGCCCACCAGGGCGAGCGGGCACTCGCCCCGGCGTACCGACTGGATCGCCCAGTGCAGCGCGACCAGCGAGGACGAGCAGGCCGTGTCGACGGTGACGGCCGGCCCTTCCAACCCCAGCGTGTACGCGATCCGGCCGCTGATGAGGCTCCCGTCGCTGCCACCGGCGCCGTAGTCGTGGTACATCACGCCGGCGAAGACACCGGTGCGGCCGCCCCGCAGCGAGCGGGGGTCGATGCCGGCGTTCTCCAGGGCTTCCCAGGACACTTCGAGCAACTGTCGCTGCTGGGGGTCCATGGCGGTGGCCTCGCGGGGGCTGATGCCGAAGAAGTCGGCGTCGAAGCCGGCGGCGTCGTACAGGAAGCCACCCGAGCGGGTGTAGCTACGCCCCGGCTTGCCGGGTTCGGGGTGGTAGAGCGATTCGACGTCCCAGCCCCGGTCGGTGGGGAACGGGCCGATCGCGTCCCGCCCGGCGGCGACCAGATCCCACAGCTGTGCGGGCGAGCCGACGCCACCCGGGTAGCGGCAGCCCATACCGACGATGGCCACCGGCTCGGCGGCGGCGGCCGTGATCGCCTCGTTCTCCCGACGCAACCGGTCGTTGTCCAGCATGGACTTCCGGAGGGCCTCGACGATTTCTGCGACAGATGCTTCCACGGTGCCTCAGCCCTCCGAGTTGCCGGCATCGCCCCGACCGAGCGCGGCGCGTACCAGGTCGTCCACGTTCATGGCCCGGATCGATTCGGCGTCGATCGCGGACCGCTCGGCCGCGTCGCGGCCGGTGTCGTGCGGTACGCCGCCGTCGCGGAGCGAACCGTTGCCGTTGCCGGCCGGACCGGCGGTGCCCGGCGCGGCTGCGGTGCCGGCGAGCGCGAGCAGCGTGTCGAGGATCCCCGCCTGACGGATCGCGGCCAGCGGGACCGCCGCCAGGGCCGCCCGCAACCGTTCCTCGTCCGGGTCCGGACCGTCGGCGGGCTCGGGCTCGGCGCCGAGAAGTTCAGTGCGCAGGTACGCCGCGAGCAGGTTCGCGGTCGGCTGGTCGAACACCAACGTCGCCGGCAGCCGCTGGCCGGTGGCCGTCGCGAGCCGGTTACGCAGTTCGAGCGCGGCCAACGAGTCCAGTCCCAGGTCGAGGAACCCCTTGTCCGGGTCGACGGTGCGCGGGTCGGATCGGCCGAGAACGGCGACGACGTGGGACCGGACCAGGTCGAGCATGGTCCGCTCCCGGTCGGCGGCGCCCATCGCCGCCAGCCGCTGCCGCAGAGGTACGTCGGCTGCGGCAGCCGGGACCGGGCGGGCGGCCGGGCCGGCCAGATCACGCAGCACCGCCGGTACGTCAGCGGCACGGGCCCGTACGGCGGCGGTGTCCAACTGCACGGCGACCGCCACCGGCCGGGCAGCGGCGACCGCGCGGTCCAGCAGCGCGAGCCCGTCGGCCGGGGCGATCGCGGTGACGCCGAGTCGACGCAGCCGCTCGATGTCGCCGGCGGCCAGCTGGCTGGTCATCGCGCTGGAGGCCAGTTCGGAATCGTCCGCCCACAGTCCCCAGGCGACCGAAACTGCGGGCAGTGCATGGGACCGACGCAGCCGGGCGAGCGCGTCGAGGAACACGTTGGCTGCCGCGTAGCTGCCCTGGCCGCCGCCGTCCAGCACGCCCGAGGCCGAGGAGAACAACACGAACGCCGACAGGTCCCGGTCGGCGGTGAGCTCGTGCAGGTGCCACGCGGCATCGACCTTGGGACGGAGAACAGCGTCGATCCGCTGCGGGGTGAGGCCGGTGACGACCCCGTCGTCGAGCACACCGGCGGTGTGCACCACGGCCGTCAACGGGTGCGCGGCCGGGATCTGGGCGAGCAGGTCGGCCAGCGCATCGCGGTCGGCGACGTCGCAGGCCACCACCGACACCTCTGCGCCGAGCTCGGTGAGGGTCGTGACAAGGCGGTTCGCCGCGGGCGCCTGCCGGCCACGGCGGCTGGTCAGCAGCAGGCGGCGCACGCCGTGCCGGGTGACCAGGTGACGTGCGACCAGCGCTCCCAGGGCTCCGGTGCCACCGGTGACCAGGACCGTGCCGTGCCTCGGCCAGGCCGCGGTCGCGTCACCCACCTCGGCCCGTGCCAGCCTCGGTACCCGCAGTTCGCCGTTGCGTACCAGCAACTCGGGTTCGTCGGACGGCAGGGCCGGCAGCTCGCCGGAGTCACTGTCGACCAGGACGAACCGGTCCGGATTCTCCGCCTGTGCGGCCCGGACCAGGCCCCACACCGGCGCCTGGGCCAGGTCGGTGGCCGGTTCGACGGCGCCCTGGGTGAGTACCACCAGCCTGGCCCCGGCGAAACGCTCGTCGGCCAGCCACCGCTGGACCGTGGCGAGTGTCCGGTGGGTCACCTCACGGACCCGCTGCGGTACGGCGCCGTCGTCGCCCGCCCGGCAGGTCAGCACGACAAGATCCGGTGCCGGCTCACCGGCGTCGATCACCGCAGCGAGGGCATCCAGGTCAGGCTGGTCGGCACCGAGCACCACCCGCCGACCACCACCGGTTGCCGGCGGCTCACAACCCCGCCACACCAGGTCGTACAGTGGCTCGTCGCCGTCGGTGAGTTGCTCCGGCGTCAACGGCCGGGGGGTCAGCGCCCCCACCGCCGCCACCGGCTGGCCGGCGAGGTCGGTGACGTCCAGCGCCACAACGCCGTCCGGCTGCAGGGCGCGGGCGTGCACCCGCACCGCGCCCGCTCCGGCGGCGTGCACCGCGACGCCGGTCCAGGCGAACGGCACCCGGGTCTGGGTGATCGCCCGGGGTCCGCCCTCGACCAGGAAGTCCGCGGCCTGCACGGCGGCGTCCAGCAGCGCCGGATGCAGCCCGAACGCCCCGGCGTCCGCGCTGTCGGGCAGCACGACCTCGGCGAAGACCTCGGCGTCGCGCCGCCACAGTGCGCGCAGTCCCCGGAACGTGGGCCCGAACCCGTACCCCAGGGAGGCGAAGTCGTCGTACACGGTGTCCAGATCGACCGGCCGGGCACCGGCCGGCGGCCACTGGTCGGGTGCGGTCACGGTGGGCGGGGCGTCCGGGGCGAGGGTCCCGGTGGCGTGCCTGGTCCACCCGTCGGACGCGTCGGGCCGCTGCGGCCGGGAGTACACCGACACCGGCCGGCGACCGGTGTCGTCGGCCGCGCCGAGCACGACCCGCAGGGCCAGGGCCGCGCCGTCGGGCACCACCAGCGGCGCCAGTTGGGTCAGTTCCTCCAGGTACGCGCAGCCGACCTGGTCGCCGGCCCGGGTGGCGAGTTCGACGAAGGCGGTGCCGGGCAGCAGTACCCTGCCGAGCACCCGATGGTCGGCCAGCCAGGGCTGGCCGGCAACGGAGATCCGTCCGGTCAGCGTCAGCCCGCCGGTGTCCGGCATCGCCACCACGGCCGACAGCAGCGGATGGTTCAGCGGTTCCAGTCCGGCCGCACCGAAGTCGCTCTTGCCGGGGCCGTCCTCCAGCCACAGCCGCTGGTGGTCGAAGTGGTGCGTCGGCGGCTCCACCCCCCAACCCACAGCCACATCCCCCGGCGCCTCCTCCACGATCACATGCGCGTTCGTCCCACTCAACCCGAACGACGACACCCCCGCCCGACGCGGTCCGTCGGTACCCGGCCACGGCCGCGCCATGGTCAACAGCCGCACCCCACCCGCCGACCAATCCACATGCGACGACGGCTCCGACACATGCAACGACCGCGGCAACACCCCCGCCCGCAACGCCATCACCATCTTGATCACACCACCCACACCCGCCGCCGCCTGCGCATGACCGATGTTCGACTTCAACGACCCCAACCACAACGGACGATCCGCGTCCCGACCCCGCCCATACGTCGCCAACAACGCCTGCGCCTCGATCGGATCCCCCAACCGCGTCCCCGTACCATGCGCCTCCACCACATCCACACCCCCCGCCGACACACCCGCCACCGCCAACGCCCGCCGAATCACCCGCTCCTGCGCCGGACCCGACGGCGCCGTCAACCCGTTCGACGCACCATCCGAACCCACCGCACTACCCCGCACCACCGCCAACACCCCATGACCACGACGCCGCGCATCCGACAACCGCTCCACCACCAACACACCCACCCCCTCCGACCACGCCGTCCCGTCCGCGTCATCCGAGAACGACTTGCACCGCCCATCCGGCGCCAACCCACGCTGCTGGCTGAAGTCGACGAAGACCTCCGGGGTGGACATCACCGTCACCCCGCCGGCCAGGGCCAGCTCGCACTCACCCGAACGCAACGCGTTGACCGCCAGATGCAACGCCACCAACGACGACGAACACGCCGTGTCCACCGACACCGCCGGTCCCTCCAGACCCAGGTGGTACGCCACCCGACCGGACAGCACACTGGCGGAGCTGCCGTTGGTCAGGTACGGCACGACGTCCTCGGGTGGGTTGTGCAACCGGGTGCCGTAGTCGTCGTACATCACGCCGGCGAAGACGCCGGTCGCGCTGCCCCGTAGGGCACGGGGGTCGATCCCGGCGCGTTCGACGGCCTCCCAGGCGGTCTCCAGCAGCAGGCGCTGCTGCGGATCCATGGCGATCGCCTCACGACGGCCGATGCCGAAGAAGTCCGGATCGAAGCCGGCCGCGTCGTCCAGGAAGCCACCTTCCCGCACGTAGCTGCGGCCCGGTGTGCCCGGTTCCGGGTGGTAGACGCCGTCGACGTCCCAGCCCCGGTCGGTGGGCAGCGGCGCGATCGCGTCGACCTCGTCGACGACCAGCCGCCACAGGTCGGCCGGCGAGTTCACCCCGCCGGGGTAGCGGCAGGCCATCCCCACGATCACGATCGGATCCTCGACGGTGGTCGGGGCGCCGGCGACCGGCGACGCCGTGGTCGTGTCGGCCGGTGCGCCGTCGGCGGTCGACGGGTCCGTCGGCGGCTGGTCGACGGGTGTGAGCCTGTCCGCCAGCAACCGCGCCACGGCGGCGGGAGTGGGGTGGTCGAACACCAGGGTGGCCGGCAGGGTCAGCCCGGTCGCCGTGGCGAGCTGGTTACGCAGCTCGACCGCGGCGAGCGAGTCGAACCCCAGCTCGCGGAACGCCCGGCCGGGCGCGACGGCGTCCGGGCCGTCGTACCCGAGCACTCCGGCGACCTCCACCCGGACCCGGTCGAGCAACGCCTGCTCGCGTTGCTCGGCGGGTAGCTCGGCGAGTCGGGAAACGCCACGGCGGGCCGACGGTCGGTCACCGTCGTGAACGGATCGCCCGGCCAGGTTACGCAGCAGCGCCGGCACCTCGGACCTGGCGCGCAGCGCCGCCCGGTCCACCTGGAGCGGAACGATCGCCGGCACGCCGGCGGCCAGCGCGGCGTCGAACAGCGCCAGCGCGTCACCGCGGTCCAGCGCGGGCATCCCGAGCCGGGACATCCGGTGCAGGGCGGCTTGGTCCGGCGCGCCCATCCCGGTGGCTTCGTTCCACATCCCCCAGGCCATCGCCGTCGCCGGCAGCCCGTGCGCCGCCCGGTACTCCGCCAGCTGGTCGAGGACCGTGTTGGCCGCCGCGTAGGTGCCCTGACCGGCGGCCAGCACCAGCCCGCCAGCGGAAGAGAACAGCACGAACGCGGCCAGCGGCAGCTCCCGGGTCAGCTCGTGCAGGTGCCAGGCGGCGTCCACCTTGGGGCCGAACACGGCGGACACCGCGTCCGGGGTCAAGGTGGTCAGCGTGCCGGCGTCAGCGACACCGGCGGCGTGCACCACCGCCGTCAACGGATGATCAACATCGATCCCCGCCAACACACCCGCAACCGCACCCCGGTCCGCCACATCACACCCGACAACCCTGACCCGCGCCCCCAACCCCGACAACTCAGCACACAACTCCCCCACACCCGGCGCACCCGACCCACGCCGACCCACCAGCACCAGATGCCGCACCCCGTGCACCCGCACCAGATGCCGCGCCACCAGACCACCCAGACCACCCGTACCACCGGTGACCAGCACCGTGCCATCGGGATCCCAGGTCGCCGTGGCGGCGGCACCGGCCGGGTAGCGGCTCAACCGGGGCACGAAACAGCGCCCGTCCCGTACCGCCAGCTCCGGCTCGTCGCCGGCGAGCCCCGCCCGCAGTCCAGCGACGGCCGTCGCGTCCCCACTGTCCAGGTCGATCAGCTGGAACCGGCCCGGCTGCTCCTGCGCCGCCGCCCGGACCAGCCCCCACACCCCGGCGTGGGCCAGCGCCGGGTCGGCGTCGGTGGGCAGCCGCACCGCCCTGTCGGTCACGACGGTCAACCGGGTCGCGTCGAACCGGTGGTCGGCGACGAACGCCTGCGCGACGGCCAGCGTCGTCCCGACCGCTGCCCGGGCCGCCTGCGGCATCAGGCCCGCCCCGTCCCGGTCGGGTACGCGCAGCACCAGCATCCGGGGTGCCGGGGTTCCGTCGTCGACCGTTGCCAGCAGGGCTGCCGGATCCGGCCAGGCCGGTTCGGTGCCGTACGGCACGCCGATCGTGTGCCATCCGTCGTCGGGGACCGGATCCCCGCCGGACACCGTTGTCCACTCGACGGTGTGCAGCTGCTGACCGGCCGGTGCGGCCAGCTGGGCCGGCGCGACGGGTCGAGAAACCAGGGTGCCGATGCTCGCCACCGGCTGGCCGGTGACGTCCGCGACGTCGATCGAGGACAGCTCGTCGCCGCGCAGGCGGGTGATGCGTACCCGCAGTTCGGACGCGCCGGACCGGTGCAGCACGACGTCGTTCCAGACGAACGGCAGCAGGGTCGGTCCACCCGCGAGCAGGTCGGCGTGCATCGCGGCGTCCAGCAGCGCCGGGTGCAGTCCGTAACCGGTGCTGGCGGTGTCGGCGGGGAGGGTGACCTCGGCGAAGATCTCGTCGCCGCGCCGCCACGCGGCCTGCAGTCCCTGGAAGGCCGGCCCGTAGTCGTAGCCGCGGTCGGCGAGCTGATCGTAGGCCGCGGTCACGTCGATCGCGGTGGCCCCGGCGGGCGGCCACTCGGTCAGCGCGGCACCGGTGGCACCGCCGCCGGTTGCGGTCGTCGCGGGCCGCATGGTCCCGGTCGCGTGCCGGGTCCAGGTGGCGTCAGCGGCAGCGTTGGCGGGGCGCGAGTGGATGGATATCGAGCACCCGTCGGACCCGGGGCGGTCGACGACGATCTGGACGACCGCACCGTCGGCTCCGTTCAGCGGCAGCGGTGCCTGCAGGGTCAGCTCACCGAGGACCGGATGGTCCACCTGCGCCCCGGCGCGCAGCGCGAGTTCGACGAACGCCGTGCCGGGCAGCAGCACGGTGTCGAGTACCTGATGGTCGGCGAGCCACGGCTGCATGGCCGGGTCCAGCTGCCCGGTCAGTACGACACCCGCGCCGGCCAGCGGCAGCACCGCCGCGAGCATCGGGTGCCGCACCGGGGTCTGGCCCACGCCGGTCGGGTCGGTGCTGGCCGTCAACCAGTAACGCTTGCGCTGGAACGGATAGGTGGGCAGGTCGACAGGTCCACGGCCGCTGCCGGTGTCAGCCCCGGGCGGCAGCACCGCGTCCCAATCGACCGTGGCACCGCGTACCCACAGCCGGGCGACGCCGGACAGCACCGACTCCACCTCGTCGGCCCCGGTACGCAGCACCGGCACCACCTCGGCGCCGGCGGCGATCGTGGCGACCAGACCGGACAGCGCCGCACCGGGTCCGACCTCCACGAACGTCGCGACGCCGGTGTCGACCGCGCTGGTCACCGCGTCGCCGAACCGTACCGGCCGCCGGATCTGGTCGACCCAGTAGTCCGGCTCGCCCCACTGGTCGTCGACCGCGACGCCGGAGACCGACGACACCGCCGACACCGTCAGCGGTCGGCTTGCCACCTGCGCCACGACCTGCCGGAAGTCAGCCAGAACCGGTTCCATCAGTCCGGAGTGGAAGGCGTGGGACACCCGCAGCCAGGAGACCGGGGTCCCCGCCGGCAGTCGCTCCACGGCCGACTCCACCGCCGGGCGCGACCCGGACAGCACCACCGCCGATGGCCCGTTGACCGCCGCCAGCCACACGCCGTCGTCCAGCAACGGTCGCACCACGTCCTCGGCGGTGCCCACCGCCGCCATCGCTCCGCCCTCGGGTAGCCGCTGCATCAACCGGCCCCGGTGCGCCGCCACCCGGCAGCCGTCGGTGAGCGACAGCGCGCCGGAGACCACCGCCGCCGCCAGTTCGCCCACCGAGTGGCCCAGCACCACGTCCGGGTGCACCGCCCACGAACGCAGCAGCCGGCTCAGCGCCACCTCCACCGCGAACAGCGCCGGCTGTACGTACGCGGTCTGGTCCAGCCAGTCGTCCGTCTCGCCGAGCAGTGCGTCACGCAACGGCAGCCCCAGCTCGTCGAAGACCGCGCACGCCTCGTCGAACGCCGCCGCGAACACATCGAACCGGTGGTACAGCCCACGGCCCATCCGCGGCCGCTGCGAACCCTGGCCGGGGAACACGAAGCCGACCTCGCCGGCACCGGTCACCGAACCCACGACCACCTGTGCGGCGGTTCCGCCAGTGGCGACCGCCCGTAGTCCGGCGGTGGCGTCCGCCGGGTTCTCGGCCAGTACCACGGCCCGGTGCGGGAACACCGCCCGCGTACCGGCCAGCGCCCGAGCCACGTCGGTCAGTGGCACACCGGACTCCACCACGGGCACCAGCCGCCGCGCGAGCTCCCGCAGCGCGGCGGAGTCACGCGCGGACAGCACCAGCGGCACCACCCCGGCGTGAGCTGGTCCCGGGTCGGCCGACGCGGGTGCCGGCACCGGCGCCGGCGCCTGCTCGAGGATCACGTGGGCGTTCGTGCCGCTGATACCGAACGACGACACCGCCGCCCGCCGCAGGCCGTCCGGTGCCGGCCACGGGCGCGCCCGCGCCAGCAGTCGCACCTCGCCCGCCGACCAGTCGACCTGTGCCGACGGCTGGTCCACGTGCAGGGTCCGCGGCAGTTCGGCGTGCCGCATCGCCTGGACCATCTTGATCACCCCGGCGACGCCGGCGGCCGCCTGGGTGTGGCCGAGGTTCGACTTGATCGAGCCGAGCCACAGCGGCCGGTCGTCGCGCCGGTGCTGCCCATAGGTGTTGATCAGCGCCTGCGCCTCGATCGGGTCGCCCAGGGTGGTGCCGGTGCCGTGTGCCTCGACGGCGTCGACGTCCACCAGGCTCAGCCCGGCACTGGTCAGCGCGTCGTGGATCACCCGTTCCTGGGACGGGCCGTTCGGCGCGGTCAGTCCGTTGCTGGCGCCGTCGGAGTTGACCGCCGAACCTCGGATGACCGCCAGCACCGGATGGTTGTTGCGCTGGGCGTCCGACAACCGCTCCAGCAGCAGCACACCGGCGCCCTCGCCCCAGCCGGTGCCGTCCGCCGCCGCGGCGAACGACTTGCAGCGGCCGTCGCCGGCCAGCCCGCGCTGACGACTGAAGTCGATGAACGTGTCGGGTGTGGACATGACGGTCACCCCGCCGGCCAGGGCCAACGTACACTCCCCCTGCCGTAGCGCCCGCGCCGCCCAGTGCAGCGCGACCAGCGACGAGGAGCAGGCGGTGTCGACGGTGACGGCGGGCCCTTCGAAGCCGAAGGTGTACGCGATCCGGCCGGACACCACGCTCGCCAGGCTGCCGTTGCCCAGGTAGCCCGCGATCTCCTCGGAGACCTGCCCGAGCCGGGTGCCCCAGTCGTGGTACATGACGCCGGCGAACACCCCGGTACGGGATCCGCGCAACGAGTGCGGGTTGATCCCGGCGCGTTCGACCGCCTCCCAGGTGATCTCCAGCAGCAGGCGCTGCTGCGGATCCATCGCGGCTGCCTCCCGCGGACTGATCCCGAAGAACTCCGGATCGAACATGGCCGCGTCGTGCAGGAATCCGCCCTGGTTGACGTAGCTGCGGCCAGGTTGCCCCGGCTCAGGGTGGTAGATCTGCTCGAGCTGCCACCCCCGGTCGGTGGGGAACTCGCTGACCGCGTCCACCCCGTCGGCGACCAGGCGCCACAGCTGCTCCGGTGACGCCACGTCGCCCGGATACCGGCACGCCATCGCGACGATCGCGATCGGCTCGTCGGTGGCGGCGGTGACGGTGTCCGGCGCGGCTGCCGGCGCGTCGGCGACCGGCACCGCCTTGTCGACCAGGTAGACGGCCAGCGCCTGAGGGGTCGGGTAGTCGAAGACGAGCGTGGCCGGCAGGGTGAACCCGGTCTCGGTGGTGAGCAGGTTGCGCAGCTCCACGGCGGCCAGCGAGTCGAACCCGACCTCGCTGAACGGCCGGTCGGGCTCGACGGCCTCGGCACCGCTGTGCCCGAGGACGGCGGCCGCGAGGCGTCGGACCAGGGTGAGTACGGCGCGCTGCCGCTCGGCCGGGGCGAGCCGTGCCCAGTCGGCCGCGACTCCGTTCGGTGCCGGACGCCCGTCCGGCGTCGCGGTGCCGGACGCCACGGCGCCGGTCGCGGCTGTCGACCGGTTCCCGCCTGGGAGGACCACCGGGACGATCTGACGCAGCAGCGGCGGCACACCGTCCGGCCTGGCCCGCAGCGCGGCCAGGTCGAGCCGCAGCGGCAGCAGCGTCGCCGCCGGTACGCGCAACGCCGCGTCGAACAGCTCTAGATTGTCCTGGATGGACATGCCGGGCAGACCGGACCGTTCGATACGTCGCCGGGCGGCGGCGTCCAGCCGGTCCCCCATGCCACCGGCATGTGCCCACAGCCCCCACGCCAGACTGAGCGCGGGCAGGCCGGCGTCACGACGGTAGGCGGCGAGGGCGTCCAGCGCGGCGTTCGCGGCCGCGTAATTCGCCTGGCCGGCACCGTCAAGGTGACCGGCGGCCGACGAGCAGAGCACGAACCAGGCCAGCGGCAGCTCCCGGGTCAGCTCGTGCAGATGCCAGGCGGCGTACGCCTTCGCGGCGGCGACGGCCTCCATCCGCTGCCCGGTGAGGGTGTCGACGAGCCCGTCGTCGAGCACGCCGGCGGCGTGCACCACCGCGGTCAGTGGGTGCTCGGGGGCGATGCCGTCGAGCAGCGCGGCGAGGGCGGACCGGTCGGACACGTCGCAGGCGGCGACGTGCGCGCTGGCACCCAACTCGGCCAGGCTGGCGGTCAGGTCCCCGGCTCCGGCGGCCTGCGGGCCGCTCCGGCTGACCAGCAGCAGGTGCCGTATCCCGTGCGCACGGACCAGATGCTCGGCGAGGACGGCCCCGACACCGCCGGTGCCACCGGTGATCAGCACCGTGCCGGCCGGATCGAGCCGGCCCGACCGACCGTTGCGGACGGCGCCGTCAGCGGGGGCGGCTCCGACGGTCGGAACGGACGGGAGTGGTTCCGCCGGCGGGGCGAGGGCCAGCCGGGGCGCCAGCACCGCGCCGGCGCGAACCGCGACCTGAGGTTCGTCCGCGGCGACGGCGGCGGCGAGCGCGGCGGCCAGGCCGCTGGCGTCGGTGGCGACGACGTCGAGCAGCAGGAACCTGCCGGGGTGTTCGGCCTGGGCCGCACGGACCAGGCCGTGCACGCCACCGTGGGCAGGGTCGACGGTGCCGGTGGGATCACCGTCGAGGCTGTTTCCGCCGGCGGTCACGATGGCCAGCCGGCATCCGGCCGTACGGGGGTCGGCCAGCCACGACCGGATCACCGCCAGCGTCTCGTCGCAGGCGGTGCGGACCGCCTCGGCTCCGATGCCGGCGGCGCGCACCGGCAGCACCACGACCTGCGGCAGCACGTCGGGCAGTTGCCGGACCTGGTCGAGCACCACGTACGAGAGCGGCCGCTGCGCCGGGCCGACCGGAATCCAGTTCACCCGGTAGAGCTGGCCGCCGCCGGTCGGTACGGCCAGCCGGGCGGGGTCGGCGGGACGGGTGACGAAGGACCCGACGTTCGCCACGGGCGCGCCGGTGGCGTCGACGGCCTCGATCGACACGCCGTGCTCGCCGGCCGAGGTGACCCGCACCCGCAGGGCGCGCGCGCCGGTGGTCAGGGCGGACACGTGCCGCCAGGCGAACGGCAACCGGATCTGCCCGGCACCGCCCGGCTGGGCCGCCTGCGGCTCGGTCGCCGGTTCGTTGGGCGATCTGGTAGGCGGCTCGGTCGCCAGCTCGGTGGCCTGCAGCACCGCGTCGAGCAGGGCCGGATGCAGCCGGTAGCCCTCGGCGTGGACCGGCTCGGGAAGCTCGACGTGCAGGAACGCCTCGCCTGCCGCGTGCCAGGCGGCCCGCAGCCCACGGAAGCTGTCGCCGTACTGGTAGCCCTGGGCGGCGAGCCGCTCGTACCAGTCGGACAGGTCGACCGGTTCGGCACCGGGCGGTGGCCACGTCACCGCCCAGTCGGCTTCGGTGGGTGCGTCCGGCGCGGCCGCCGCCAGGGTGCCACTGACGTGCTGCAGCCAGCGGCTGCCGCTGGTCACGGCTTCGCCGCAGGAGTGGATCGTGACGCTACGCCGGCCGTCACCCTGGTCGGGACCGACCATGATCTGCAGTGCGGTTGCCGCCCCGTCGGCCAGGACCAGCGGCGCGTGCAGGGTCAGTTCGGCCACCGTCGGGCTGCCCAGCAGCGCGCCGGCGTGTCCGGCGAGTTCGACGAAGGCGGTGGCGGGCAGCAGGGTCGCACCGGCGACGACGTGGTCGGCCAACCAGGGATGGGTCTGCGCCGAGATCCGGCCGGTGAGCAGCGTACGGTCGCTGTCGGCGAGCCGGACCGCCGCGCCGAGCAGCGGATGTTCGGCGTCGGCCTGGCCGAGTGCGGCCGCGTCACGGCGCGGGCCGGGTGGCGTGAGCCAGTGCCGGCTACGCTGGAACGGATACGTGGGCAGCTCGACCCGGTGGTTCACCTGCCCACCGAACACGGCCGGCCACTCCACCGACGCACCGCGCTGGTGCAGGTGGGCGAGCACCCCGACCAGGTCCCGGACCTCGTCGCGGCCCGGCCGCAGGGTGGCGACGAGGGAGACGTCGTCGCGGCCGTCGGGCAGGCAGGCCGGGCCGAGCGCGCTGAGCACCGCGTCCGGGCCGAGTTCGACGAAGGTGCGCACCCCGGCGGCGGCCAGCGCGGCCATGCCATCGGCGAACTGGACGCTCTGACGCACCTGCCGTACCCAGTACTCGGGGTCGGCCAGTTCGTCGTCGCCGATCAGCGCGCCGGTCACCGTCGACACCATCGGGATCCGGGCCGGCGCGAAGTCGACCACCTGGGCGAACTGGCGGTACGGCGCGAGCATCGGGTCCATCCGGGCGGAGTGGAAGGCGTGTGACACCCGCAGCGGGTGGATCCGGCGGCCCTGTGCGGCGAAGGTTTCGGCAACCTGGGTGACCGTCCGTTCGTCGCCGGAGATGACCAGCGAGCGCGGACCGTTGACGGCCGCGACGCTCACGTCGGCGGGCAGCCGCTCGGGCAGTTCGTCGGGTGCCGCCTCGATGGCGACCATCGCTCCGCCGACGGGCAACGCCTGCATGAGCTCGCCCCGGGCGGTCACCAGCAGCGCCGCGTCGGCCAGGGTGAGCACCCCGGCGACGTGGGCGGCGGCCAGCTCGCCGACCGAGTGGCCCAGTACGTAGTCGGGGCGGAGCCCCCACGACTCCAGCAGCCGGTACAACGCCACCTCGGTGACGAAGATCGCGGCCTGGGCGTACCGGGTCTGGTCGAGGAGGGCCCGGTCGTCGCCGGTCAGGATGGAGCGCAGCGGTCGGTCCAGGTGGACGTCGACCTGGTCGGCCGCGTCGGCGAAGGCCCGCGCGAACGCGGGGAACCGCCGGGCGAGGGCCTGCCCGGCGGCGAGGCGCTGGGCACCCTGACCGGTGAACAGGTACGCGACCCGGCCGCCGATCGTCCGTCCGACATAGACTCCGGAGCCGGTCGTCTCGCCGGTGGCCAACGCTTCCAGGCCCCGTACCGCCTCGGGCGCGTCGGCGGCGAGCACCACGGCCCGGTGTTCCAGCGCGGCGCGGGTGGTGGCCAGCGCGTACGCGGTGTCGGGCAGCGATGTCCCGGCCCGCAGCAACGGCAGCAGCTGACCGGCCTGCGCCCGCAACGCCGGCGCGCTGCGGGCCGATAGCACCAGGGGCAGCACCGTGGGCGCTTCCTGGCCCGCCGGTTCGCCCGCCCCGGCGGTCTCGCCGGTCTCACCGCCCCCGGCGGTCTCGCCGGCCTCACCGGTCTCGCCGGCCTCACCGGTCTCGCCGGCCTCACCGGCCTCGGCGGTCTCGGCGTCGGCCTCTTCGACGATGACGTGGGCGTTGGTGCCGCTCACACCGAACGAGGAGATCCCGGCGCGGCGCGGACGGGGCAGTGCCGGCCAGGGGCGGGCGTCGGTCAGCAGCGCGACCGCGCCGGCGGTCCAGTCCACCCGCGGCGTAGGGCGGTCGACGTGCAGGGTCGCGGGCAGCAGCGAGTGCCGCAGGGCCATGATCATCTTGATCACGCCCGCCACCCCGGCCGCCGCCTGGGTGTGGCCGATGTTGGACTTGAGCGAACCGATCCACAGTGGTTCGTCCCGCTCCTGACCGTACGCCGCGAGCAGCGCCTGGGCCTCGATCGGGTCGCCGAGCCTGGTGCCGGTGCCGTGCGCCTCGACGGCGTCGACGTCACCCGGGACGAGTCCGGCGTCGGCCAGCGCCGCCGCGATCACCTGTTGCTGCGCGGGCCCGCTGGGGGCGGTCAGCCCGTTGCTCGCCCCGTCGGAGTTGACCGCCGAGCCGCGCAGCACGGCGAGAACCCGGTGTCCACGGCGGCGCGCCTCACCGAGCCGTTCCAGGACGAGGATCCCGACGCCCTCGGCGAACCCGGTGCCGTCGGCGGCGTCGGCGAACGGTTTGCAGCGGCCGTCGGGGGCCAGGCCGCGTTGGCGGCTGAACGCGGTGAAGGTGCCGGGGCTGCCCATCACCGCGACCCCGCCGGCCAGCGCCAGCGACGCCTCGCCGGTGCGCAGGGCCTGGCTGGCCAGGTGCAGCGCGACCAGGGACCCTGAGCAGGCGGTGTCCACGGTCAGGGTGGGGCCGTGCAACCCCAGGGTGTACGCCACCCGCCCGGCGACCACGCTCGGCGCGTTGCCGGCGAGCAGGTAGCCGTCCAGCCCGGCCGGGGCCTCGTACAGTCGTGGTCCGTACTCCTGCGGCTCGGCGCCGACGAACACCCCGGTCCGGCTGCCGCGCAGTGACATGGGGTCGATCCCGGCATGTTCCAGCGCGATCCACGACGTCTCCAGCACCAGCCGCTGCTGCGGATCCATCGCCGACGCCTCGCGCGGGCCGATGCCGAAGAAGTCGGCGTCGAACTCGGCGGCGGTGTCGAGGAAGGCGCCGTGGCGCACGTAGCTGGTACCCGGCCGGTCGGGGTCCGGGTCGAACAGTCCGGCCAGGTCCCAGCCCCGGTCGGTCGGGAACTCCCCGATCACGTGCCGGCCGTCGGCGACAAGCTGCCACAGGTCGGCAGCGGAGAACACCCCGCCGGGGTAGCGGCAGCCGATGCCGACGATCGCGATCGGTTCGTCCGCGCCGTCGCGTCGGGGGCGTACCGGCCGGGCGTCGACGGGCGCGCCGACCAGCTGCCGCACCACGAGATCGGCGACGGCCTGCGGGGTCGGGTGGTCGAACGCCAGGGTCACCGGCAGCGCCAGGCCGGTGGCGGCGGTCAGCCGCTCGTGCAGCTCGACCGCGGCGAGCGAGTCGAACCCGAGGTCCTGGAAGGGCAGCACCGGGTCCACCTCGGCCGGCGCATCGGGCTGGACCTGCGAGATGACCTGGGTGGTCGCGACGCACACCAGCTCGAGCACCAGGCGGTGCTGCTCCACCGGGGGCAACCCGGCCAACCGGGTACGGAACCCGGCGACACCGCCCGAGCTGCCGGTGGTGTCGTCGACGACGCTCTCGGGCTGGATGTTCATCCGGGCACTCCACAACTGAAGCGGCAAAGCGAATGCGAGGACTTGGCTCGATGCTAGTGACGGGCAGTCCACCGCAGGACCCCTAGCGACCCCTCACCAGGTGATCGGCAGAGTGGCCGGACCGCGTACGATCACGCCGAACTTCCACTCCAGATCGTCGGTGACGTCGAGTCGTGGGAACCGGTCGAGCAGGGCACGCAGGGCGACCTGCAACTCCAACCGGGCCAGTTGCGCCCCGATGCACAGATGTGGCCCGTAGCCGAATGTCACGTGCGGGTTCGTCGCCCGGGTCAGGTCGAGGCGGTCCGGATCCGTGAACACGTCCGGGTCACGGTTGGCCGCCGCCAACGACGGCAGGACGGGTTCACCGGCGCGTACCGTGACACCGGACAGCTCCACGTCCTCCAGCGCGTAGCGGGCGAACATCGCCGCCGTGTTGATCGGCACGAACCGCAGCAGCTCCTCGACCGCCGACGGCATCAGGTCCGGCTCGGCGCGCAGCCGCGCCAGCGCCTGCGGATGCCGCAGCAGCGTGTAGACGAAGCTCGGCAGTCCGCAGGAGACCGTCTCGGTGCCGGCGGTGAGCAGGCCGGCACCGGCCAGGTCGATCAGCTCGGTCTCGGTCAGCTTGTCACCGTCGTCGCGGGCCCGGACCAGGGCGCCCAGCAGGTCGTCGGTAGGCCGCCGACGACGCTGGGCGACCAGCTCGGCGAAGTAGGCGTCCATCTCCGGGCCGACCGTGGCGAGAACACCGGTCGACGCCGACTCGTCGTTGGTGAACGCCTCGGTCCAACGGGTGAACTTCGGATAGTCCTCGAAGGGCACCCCGAGCAACCCGCAGATGACGGTCACCGGCAACGGCCGCGCGAAGTGCGTCACCAGGTCGGCCGGCTGGCCGCCGGCCACCATCGCGTCCAGCAGCTCGGTGGTGATCCGCTCGACAGTGACGCGCATCTTCTCGACCCGCCGGGCGGTGAACGCCTTCATCGCCAGCCGGCGCAGTCGCGTGTGGTCCGGCGGGTCCATCCCCATGATGCCGTCGTTCATGTTCTCGACCCGCATCCGTGGCTGGTCGAGGCCCTGTGCGACGGCACGGCTGAACCGCGGATCGGACAGTACGGTCCTGACGTCCCGGTGCCGGGTGGCCAACCAGGCCGGCTCACCGTAGGGCAGCTGCACCCGGCTGACGGGTTCGCTGCGGCGCAGTGTCGCGTACATCGGCGACACCTCGGTGCGCTGCATCGGGAACGGATACCGGCGGACCTGCCGGTCGACTGCCGTCATCGCAACTCACTTCCTGCCGTGTCGTACTTGCGTCGCACGTAGCCGAGCGCGTCCAGCAGCCCGGCCGAGCTCACCTGCCGCCGCTGCCGGCGTGGCACCAGATGACCGATCGGAAGCAGCCCGGTGTCCGCCCACCTCAGGGCCCCGTCCACGTCCAGGTAGCTGCGGGTCCGGCCGAGGTTGTCCGGATGCAGGCAGTACGGGATGTCCAGGTAGCCGCGTTTGAAGCTGTGCAGCAACGCACGACCGAGGTCGCCGTCGAGGTCGCTGATCGCCTCCACCATGGCGCGCGCCTCCTGGTAGGTCTGCGAGTCGGCGGCCGGGTCGACGCTCGGCCGCGGTGCGGGTCGGGTGCGGGCGGCGGCACCGGCGAATTCGAGCGCGTCGACGTTCTCGGCGATGGTCGGGATCCGCTGCGACTCCACGACCGTCTTGACGATCAGCCGCTCGGACCCGGTGGCCCGGGCCAGCGCCACGGCTTCGGCGAGCAGCCGCCGCGCACCCCACGGCGTGGTCGGGTACACCCCCATGTACGTGTAGACGACCACGTGCCAGTCGATGTCGTCGAGCAGCTCGGCGCAGAGCCGGCGCAACGCGAAGATTGCCTCCTCGTCCTGGCGCGGGTTCGTCTGCTGGGCGTAGCTGACCGCCACGCTGCGTACCCCGTACTGGCGGAAGAACATCGCCTCCAGCACGCTGAGCGCCACCAGTTGGCTGGGTGGGCACAGCTGACCGAGCATGCAGCCGCCGAACGTCTCCAGGTTGGGCTCGACCGGCGCGTGCTCGCGCAGGTGGGCGAAGAGCTCACAGCACTGTGCCCAACTACGCACGGACTCTTCCAGCGGCACCCGTCCGTACGGCAGGCAGTAGGAGACCGGTCCGCCTTCGGTGGCGTCCAGGCCGGCGGCGATCAGCGCGGCGAAGATGTGCTGCGGAGTCGCCGAGCCGTGGCGCAGCTGGACCGGGAACCCGCTGTCGCGTACCCCGTCGAGAACGGACCGGGTCACGTGCACCGGATGACTGACGATGGGGTAGCCGTTGAGGTCCGCGCCGGCGAGGACGGCCCGCTCGGCGGCGGCAAGGTCACCGACCCGGGTGTAACTGTCCAGGGTGATCGTGCCCACGGTGGTCGCCGGTACCGCCTTGGTGGCCCGCAACCCGCTGCGCATCGACTCCGGGCTGCCGAAGCCCATCCTCGGCTGCACCACCAGGTTCCCGGCGGCCCGCGCGGCGCGGACGAACTCGCCGAGGCCGATCCGGACCCGGTCGCCGGCCGTCGCCGCGACCGGTGCACCGGTCGCGGTCACCGGCGTCACCGGTGAACGGGTCGAGGTCACCGGATCGCCCGGACGGGCAGCGTGTCGAGGAACCGGCGGAACGCGGTGACGGTCTCGGCGTTCTCCTCGAACACCGCGTCGCAGCCGGCCCGGGCCAGCTCGTCGCGCTGTGCGGCGGTCAGCCCGCCGGCCACCCCGAGCTTGCCGCCGATCACGATCGGCAGGCCCGCCAGTGACGGCAGACCGCGCAGCCGGCGGACCACCCGCGCCCCGTCGAGGTGGCCGTGCCCGTTGACGCTGCTCAGCACGAGCAGCTCGGGTGCCCGGTCCAGGCACTCGCGGACGAGAAGTTCGTCGGGCACGCACGCCCCGAGGTTGGTCACCCGGTACCCGAGCTCGGCGAGCAGCAGCTCCAGGAAGACCAGATTCCAGGTGTGCGCGTCCGAGGAGAGCCCGCTGACGAGCACCGTCGGAGGTCCGGGCCGGGTGGCCTGGCGTACCCGGCCGGCCGGGTTCATGTCCACGGGCCGTGGTCACGGTGGTATTCCAGGCGCGACACGGAAACGACCCGGCGGCCCCGGACGACCACCTCGACCGGGGCCGGTCGGCCCAGGAAGGCCAGCAGGCTGGCTGTCGGCCCGTACGCACCCGCGTTCGGGATCGCCACCACGTCGCCGGGGGCGAGCTCCGGCACGTCGACGTCGCGGCCGAGCACGTCGCCCGGGGTGCACAGCGGCCCGACCAGACTCGCGGTACCGGCCGGGGCGTCCTCGTCGAGCTGGACCGCCACCGGTAGCAGCCGGCCCAGCCCGGACATGCCGCCGAAGGTGTTGATTCCGCCGTCGAGGATCACGAACCGCCGGCCCCGGCTCGTCTTGAGGTTGACCACCGAGCAGAGCAGGGTGCCACTGTCCCCGACGAGGTAGCGCCCGGACTCGCAGGCGACGCCCGGCGTACCGTGGCGCCAGCCGGCGAAGCTGGCATCGAGCGCGTTCTCCAGCTCGACGCGCACCTTGTCGTACCTCGGGCGGCTGCCCGGCACCGCGTACGGCGCGGCGAAGCCGCCACCGATGTCCAGCAGCCGCACCGGCAGGCCGAGTTCGTCGTGCAGTTGCGCCGCGAGGGTGACGGTGTGCTGGAACTCGCTGATCAGGCTCGCCTCGTCACGGGCGTTGCTCAGCGGGAAGAAGTGGGCACCGACGATGTCGGTGCCGGCCACCTCGCGCAGCTCGGGCAGCAGGTCGGGCAGGGTCTCGCTGTCGATACCGAACTGCGACGGCGCCCCGGTCATCCGGATACTCGTCGACGCCCGCGCGGTGACGCTGTTGATGCGTAGCAGGCACCGGGCGACCACGCCGTGCCGGCTGGCCACCGTACCGATGCGCCGGAGGTCGCCGGGAGATTCCACCGAGAACGTCCGCACGCCCCGGCCGATAGCCTCGGTCAGCTCACCGGTGGTCTTGCCCGGTCCGGTGTAGAGGCAGTGCCCGGCGTTGAAGCCGGCGGCGAGGGCGACCGCCAGCTCGCCGGTGGAGCTGATCTCCGCGCGGACCCGGTCCGCGGCGACCGCTGCGGCCACCTGCGGGTGCGGGTTGGCCTTGACCGCGTAGAACAGCTCGATCGGTTCGGGCAGGCTGGCCAGCAGGTCCCGCCGGGCGGACTCGATCCGGTCCAGGTCGTAGAGGTACAGCGGGGTGCCGTACCGCTCGGCAAGTTCCACGTACCAGGTGGCCGTGCTCACGACAGCGCCTCGTCCAGGATCATGGCGAGCTTCCCTCTCTCGTTCTTGCCGTGGTGGTTCAGCGGCAGTTCGTCGAGCACCCGGCAGGTCGCCGGCACCTTCGCCGGCTCCAGCCGCCGGGCCAGTTCCCGGAGCACCACGTGCGGGGCCAGATCGGAGACCACGCAGAGGGCGAGGTCGCGGTGCGGGGTGGGCGGCACCGCGACGGCCGCCCGCACGCCCGGAACGTCCATCGCGGCGGCTTCGATCTCCACTGTGCTCATCCGAATCCCCTTGCGCTTGAACATCTCGTCGCGCCGGCCGGCGAAGTAGAGGTAGCCGTCCTCGTCGAGACGGCCGTAGTCGCCGGTGTGCAGCCGGATTTGCCCAGTGCGCGGGTCCGGCCGGAACGTCCGGGCAGTCTGCTCCGGCGACCGCCAGTAGCCGGCCATGACGTGCGGGCCGGTGACCACGATCTCGCCGGTCTCACCGGGCGGCACGCTCCGCCCGTCCGGGTCGAGGATCAGCACCTCGGTGCCGGCGAGCGGGCGCCCCACCGAGTCGGGGCGTTCCCGGTCCTGTTCCGGGGGCATCACCGAGATGCGCTTGCACTCGGTCTGGCCGAACTGGCGGACCACCCGGGCACCGGGGAAGGCCGCGCGGAGCTGCTCGATCGTCGGCTGCGGCAGCGCGGCGCCGGTGTTGGTGAACATCCGCACCGGCGGCAGCGGTCCGGCGGCGCGCCGGGCCAGCGTGACGATCATGGCGGCGAGTGACGGCACCACCGGAACCACGGTCGTGGCGGTCTGCCGCATCCGGTCGAGCAACGCCAGGTCCGACTCGGTGCCGGCGAGCACCACCTCGGCCTGCGCCGCACAGGTCATCAGCACCTTGTGCAGCCCGTAGTCCCAGGACATCGGGAAGCGGCAGAACACCACGTCGTCCGGGCGGTAGCCGAGCGCGTCGCGCAACGCCCGTACGGCGAACGTGGTCTGGGCATGCGGGGTGACGACTGCCTTGGGCGCGGCGGTGCTGCCGGAGGTGTAGATCAGGGCGGCCGCGTCGGTGGCCGCCGGCGTCGCCGTACGGGTGAGCCGTCGCCCGGCACCTGCGTGCACCTGTGGCCACACCGTCCCGGTCTCGTGCACCGGCAGCCGGGTGAGCGAGCGCAGCGTCTCGGCGTTGGCCCGGTCGGCGACCACCAGGCGGGGTTCGGCGTTGGCGACCACCGCCGCGAGGTGGAACGCCTTCGTCGCGGGATTGATCGGAACGAAGGTCGCGCCGCGCCGGGAGACCCCGAAGAACATCGCGACCAGCTCGCGGGTGGTCTGGGCCTGCACCAGCACCCGGTCACCGGGGCCCACCCCCCGGTCGTGCAGCCAGGCGTCGACCGCGTGGCTGTGCTCGTGCAGCTCGGCGTAGGTCCAGGCACCGACCGCGTCGCGTACGGCGGGCCGGGTCGGGGCGACCGCCTCGGCCACGTCCAGCAACGAGTGAACCAGATCGTCGTCCAAAACCGCACTCCTGCCGCCTGGAAAAGACTGGAGGCGCCGTCGCGGAATTGCTGTCCAGCACCCGGACCGAATCAGCCGATCGGATCCGCCGACCGGGATCAGCCGACAGAAAGATAACCCCCGGTGGACGACTTCGGGATCCCCTACCAGCCCCTACTCAGGCGGGTGCCAGCTTGGGGAATCCGGTCACCATTTCCCTCGCCCGGGCCCGGAGCGCCGGTCGGTCCACCTTGCGGTTGGCATTCAGCGGCAGCTCGTCGCGGTGTTCGTAGCTCCGGGGCACCAGTCGCTGCGGCAGGCTCTGCCGCAGCTGCCGGGTCAGTTCGACCACCGCGGCCGGTCGCCCGGTGTAGAACACGACCAGCTCGGTCGTGTCGTCCACCGTGACGTCGAGGACGGCCGCGTCGTCGACGCCGACGCAGCCGCGTACCGCGTGTTCGATCTCGGCGAGTTCGACCCGCCACCCGTGCACCTGCACCTGGGCGTCGAGTCGACCGAGGTAGAGCAGTTCGCCGCCGGAGGTGCGGCGTACCCGGTCGCCGGTGCGGTACCAGGTCCGCCCGTCGCGGACGACGAAGCGTCCGTCGCCGTCGGCCGGATCGAGGTAGCCGGGAGCCAGTTGCGGCCCGCTCACCCACAGCTCCCCCTCGTCGGCAACCGGCTGTCCGGCCTCGTCCACCAGCAACTGCTGGTGCCCGTCGTGCAGTGGCCCGATCGGCACGACACCGTTGACGGCCAGCTGATGCGACCCGGCCCCGTAGCGGTGCCGGGTGACGGTGATGGTCAGTTCGGTCGGCCCGTACAGATTCTCCACGGTGGAGTTGACCGCCGCGTCCTGCCAGTGTGCCGCGTCCCGGCAGCGCAGTGCCTCACCGGCGAAGAAGCTGCGCCGCAGCGTCGGCAGCGAGCCCGCGCCGAGGCCGCCCAGGCGACGAACCAGCCCGATGCTGCTGGGGGTGGAGAACCAGACGGACACCTGGTGAGCGGCGAGGAAGCCGGGCAGGTCCCGGTAGGCCTGCCCGGGTACCCGCAGCAGCTGTGCTCCGGCTCCCCAGGCGCAGAACAGGTCGAACATGGCGCAGTCGAAGTTCAGGTCGAACGTCTGCGAGAACACGTCGGCGCTGTCGAAGTCGTAGCGCTGGTCCAGCAGGCGGAAGTAGTGGGCCAGACTGGCATGGGTGATCGGCACCCCCTTCGGTCGCCCGGTCGACCCGGAGGTGAACAGCATGTACGCGGCGTCGCCGGGCAGCACCGGTCGCGGCGCGGGCAGCGGCCGCCCGGACCGGCCGGGCAGCATCCGCAGCGGCGACCGGGGCTGCGGGTCCTGCCCGGCGACCAGGACCGCGACGTCCCGACCGGCCGGTAGCGACGCGGGCAGGCCGGCCACCGCCGGCTCGTCGGTCACCACGACGGTGACGCCGGCGGCGTCGAGCATGGCCCGGGTACGGGCCGGCGGGAAGTCGGGATGCAGCGGAACGACCGTGGCGCCGGCGTACAGGGCGGCGAGGATCCCGACGTACGCCGGAATGCTGCCCGCCGCCAGGACCCCGACCGGAGCGGGTCGCCCCCCGGCGTGCTCGGTCAGCACCGCCGCCCAGCGCAGTGCCGTCCGGTGCGCCTCGGCATAACTGAGCGTGTCGGAATTGATCCGGATCGCCGGCTGGTCCGGGGCGGTCTCCAGCCCTCGCATGAATCGTGCCGACAAGACGCCAATGGCAGCTTCGTCCATTTTTTACCCCCATCTTTTCAGCTCGCATCGTCGATGCGAAATGGTAGGATCAATCAGACCAGCAGGATTTCTTCAATCGGAGTCGCCATCATGTGGGACGACCAGTTCGAGACACTGCTCCGCCAACACCTGCCATTCATCGGCGACGACGAGAAGCTGTCGCCGGAAAGCTCGCTGCGTGATTTCGGTCTCGATTCACTCGGGACCGTCGAACTGCTCGCCGCGATCGAGTCGGCGTACACGGTGCGGTTCACCGACGAGGCGTTGGCGATGGAGTCGTTCGCTACCCCGGAGGTGCTCTGGACGACGCTGTCGGCGGTCCGGATGCAGGCCGCCTGAGCTGCCAGGTCCGGCCGGATCCGGGTTGCGGTCCGCACCGGATCCGGCCGGGATCCGGCGAAGCGCCGACGGTTCTCCGCCCCGGTCACCGGTGACCGCCGGCCCGGCCGTTTCAGACCGCCGCGGTGGACCGTCTCGGCTGCAGGGCAAGCCGGGGCGTGACAGCGACCACCTCGAACGCCGCAGTGGTCGCCCGCACCCGGCCGAACAACCGGTCGGGCCCGCAGACGCGCACCTCACGCACGCCCCGCGTACGAAGCGATGCGACCACGTCGGGCCAACGCAGCGGCCGGACGAAGCTGTCCAGCAGCATCTGGCGCACCCCCGCTCCGGTGGTGACCAGCGTGCCGTCCTGATCGGCGACGACCGGCACCGCCGGGTCGGCGAACTCAAGCCCGTCGAGCACCTCCCGCGCCACGATGTCGCGCAACGGCGCGAAGGCGGCGCAGTGCATCGGCGGACGCATCGTGTAGAGCGGGAGTCCGCCCGCCGACCGCAGCCTCGCCGCCAGCCAGTCGAGCATGTGTTCCCGCAGCGACAGCATGTGGAAGTCATGATCCACGTAGCAGGAGATCTCGTGCCACTCCCCTTGCCCGGCGAGCTCGTCGAGCACCTCCCGCAGCAGCGGCTCCGGTGTACGGGTGAACGAGTGTGTCACCACGTCACGGTGCTCGGTGGCGAAGTACTCCTCCATCCGACGGGCCAGCTGCGCGGTAAGCCAGATGGCCTGCGGTACCGGCAACGCGCCGACGTAGGCGATCAGCGGCTTCTCACCGAAGCTCGGCCCGACGCAGAAGTCCGGCACCGTCCCGCCCTGCTCGCTCCAGCGGGCCAGCGCCAGGCAGTTGACAAAGAAGGCCACCTGCGCGGCCTCCGAGTAGTCGCCGCCGGTGCGGTAGCGCTCCAGCAACGGGTATCCGAGGACCTCGTCGGCGGTCGCGGTCAGCTCCCGCGCGTACGGGTTGGCCAGCATGAACCGGCCGACCTCGGCGAAGCCGGTGGGTCCCATGCCCGGGAACACCAGCGCGGTACGCCCCTCAGCCATGCGTGCCCTCCCCCTTCAGTTCGGTGAGGAACTCCAGCAGCACCTCGGCGAAGCGCTCCGGCTCCTCCAGGTGCGGCAGGTGACTGGACTCCTCGAAGACCACCCACCGGGCACCGGGCACCCGGTCCAGGTACGGCTGCAACGTCGCCGGGGTCGCCTCGTCGTGCCGGCCGGACAGCACCAGGGTGGGCACCCGGATGTCGGCCAGGCAGTCGACGACGGACCAGTCCCGCAGCGTACCGATGACGTGGAACTCGCTCGGGCCGTTCATGGTCAGGTACACCGTCGGGTCGTTCGCGATCTCCATGAACGACGCCAGATAGTCCCGTGGCCACGGCGTGACCCGGCAGACGTGCCGGTCGTAGAACACCCGCATGGCGGTGAAGTACTCCTGGCTGTCGGTGGTCCCCGCCTGCTCGTGGCGGAGCAGGGTCTCGTTCACCCCGGCCGGCAACGCCTGGCGCAGCCGTCGCGCCTCCTGCAGCCACAGTGGATACGAAGCCGGCGCGTTGGCGACGACCAGGCCGCGCAGCCCGGCCGGACGGGTCGCCGCGTGCCGGGCCACCAGCGGGCCACCCCACGAATGGCCGAACAACACGTAGTCGTCGGCGACACCGAGCGAGCGCAGCAGGTTGTCCAGCTCGGCGAGGAACAGCTCGACGGTCCAGAAGTCGGCGCCCCGGTCGGGCAGGCGGGTGGAGCCGCCGTTGCCGATCTGGTCGTAGTGCACCACCGGCCAGCCGTGTTCGGCCAGCCCGGCCAGGTTCAGCAGGTAGTCGTGGGTGCTGCCCGGACCGCCGTGCACCACGACCAGCGCCGGCCGGCCCGCGCCGGCCGGTCTGGTCACCCGGTACCACGTCTGGTACTCCCCGAACGGCACGAGTCCCTTGTCGTGCGCAGCCACTGCCATGTTCACACCTCGCCGACCTCACCGTGTCCGCCCCGTACCGCATCGGATCCGGCCGGTGCCGGGACCCACGGTGTCGGTTCCGACGGTGCCAGCGGCCAGAACGCCGGACAACCCCAGATCAGCCCCGCACCGCCGCTAGGGGTGAGCACGGGTTGCCACCCCCGCCGCCGGCCTGTCACGGTCACACCATTTGCTGGTACGGCGATCGGAGTCCCCTTGACCTCGGCCACGACCTCGTGGGTCCGCCGGTTCCGGCCGAAGCCGGACGCCGCCACCCGACTGGTGTGCTTCCCGCACGCGGGAGGGTCGGCTTCGTACTACCTGCCGGTCGCCCGAGGCGTACCAGCCTCGGTGGACGTGCTGGCCATCCAGTATCCGGGACGCCAGGACCGGCGGCACGAGCCCGGCATCGACGACATCGAACGACTCGCCGATCTGGTCACCGCGGAGCTGGCCGACTGGCGCGACCGGCCCCTGGCCCTGTTCGGGCACAGCATGGGCGCGATGGTCGGCTACGAGGTCGCGCGCCGGTTGGAACGCGACGGCACCACACCGGCCGCGCTGATCGCCTCCGGTCGACGCGCGCCGTCGCGGCATCGGGAGACCAGTGTGCACCGTCTCGACGACCACGGCTTGCGCGCGGAACTGGCCCGGCTCAGCGGTACCGGCAGCGAGCTGCTGGACGACGTGGACATGCTCAACATGATCCTGCCGGCGACCCGCTGCGACTACCGTGCGGTCGAGTCCTACCGGCACCGGCCCGGGCCGCCGCTGCGCAGCCCGGTACTCGCCCTGGTCGGTGACCAGGACACCGAGGTGACCGTCACGGAGGCCGAGGCATGGCGGGACCACACCACCGGCGCCTTCGAGCTACGGGTCTTCCCGGGCGGCCACTTCTACCTCAATGAACACGCGGCCACCGTGCTCGAACTGATCACCCGACGGCTAACCTGAGACCGACGACTGGTCTGACCGGCGGCTGGTCCGGTGCCGGGCGCACCGTGCTGTCCGGGCGGGCGGTGGGACCGTCCGGTTCCACCGCCCGCCCGGTGCCACGTACCGGTCAGGTACCCGCCGACGCCTGCTCCGGCCGCCCCTGCCGGACCGCGACGAACAGACCCCTGGCACCCGGCCCCTGGTCCAGATAGGTCGGCGTGAACCCGGCGGCCCGGAACGCGGCCTCGTACTCCTCGCGGGTGAACAAGGTGATCAGAGTGCTTTCCGCGAGGTGGCGGATGCCCGAGTCCGCGTCGGCGATCAGGTACTGCACGTCCATCCGGGTTGCGTTGCCCTCCTGCGACGCGTGGGAGACCCGGGCGATGGTGCGCCCGTCCGCCCGGACCACGTCGCTGGCGACGTACCCGGGCAGGAACGTGTCGGGGAACCACCACGGGTCCACCACCGCGACGCCGCCGGGCACGGTGTGCTCGGCGAAGCAGCGCAGCGCGGCGGTGAGCTCGGCGGTCGTACGCATGTGACCGATCGAGCTGAACAGACAGGTCACCGCGTCGAAACGACGTCCCAGGGCGAAGGAGCGCATGTCGCTCTGGTGCAACGGCACCAGCGGCAGCCGCGCCTTGGCGCTCAGCAGCATGTCGGCGGATATGTCGACCCCCTCGACGTGCGGGAAGGACGCCGAGAGGTGCTGCAGATGCTCGCCGGTGCCGCAGGCGACGTCCAGCAGTGAGGCCGCGTCCGGCTTGTCGGCCAGCACGAGTCGGGTGACCTCGGCGGCCTCAGCGGCGTAGTCCTTGCCCCGCCCCTGGTGAATCAGGTCGTAGATCTCGGCGTCCTCGGATTCGTACACGTCACACCTCAGCCCTTCACGGTCGGCTCGGGAACACGCTGCTCGGCTGTTGCCGCCAGCCACTGCTCGATCGCCTTCGACGTGGTCGCCGCCTCCGCATCGACCATGGTGAAATGATTGCCGGGAACCGTCTCGGTGCTGTCGGCGTACGGCCACGACACGGCCGTCGTGGCCGGCACGGCGGCACCGATCGGCTCGGCCCCGCGCAGGTAGAGCACCGGGGCCCCGGTGGCCCCCAGCTCGAACTCGGGCAGCAGGTCGACGTACCAGGCCATCGCGGTGAGCTGGGCGCTGTCGAACTTGCCCGCGGCCGCCTCCAGCTCGAACAGTCCGAGCACCATCTCGGTCATCACCGCGCCGGCGGAAGCATCCTCGACGGAGCCGCCGCCGGGGTCGCCCGGCCGCTGCACCGGCTGGGTGTCGAGCAACACGACGCCCTGCGGGCCGGTGCCCATCCGTTCGAGGTGGCTAGCAGTCGCCTGGGCGAGGATGCCACCGGCCGAGTACCCGACCAGGACGAACGGCTCGCCGTCGGCGGCGCTCAGCGCCGCGTCGGCGAGCAACTCGACCACCAGCTCGGCGGTCGCCGGCAGCGGAGCGCCCCGGGTGAAGCCGGGCACCGGCAGCGACACGACGTCACGGATCTGCTGGAAGTGCGCGACCAGCCGGCTGTACTGGTAGTGGTTGCCCATCGCCATCGGGGTCTCCACGAACAGCAGCCGGGGCCGGGCCGGGCCCTGCGCCAGGCGCAGCGGGGAGATCCGCTGGTCCGCACCGGCCGGCGTGTCGAAGGTGGGACGCAGGCGCGCCGCCGCGCTCAGCACGTCGATACCGTCGCCGAGCCGGCCGGCCAGCGCCGCCGCCCGGAACAGATCGCGCAGCGTCTCCCCGCCCTCGTCGCCCTCACGAACCGGTTGCTGACCGGCGCCGTTCGCGGCGAGTTCGTCGAGCAGGTGACGGGTGAGATGGTTGGGTGTCGGGTACTGGAAGATCACCTCACTGAGGTCGAGACCGGTCCGGGTACCGAGGTCGATCCCGAGCTCGGTCACGGTCAGTGAGGTGAATCCGGCCTCGACGAAGTGCCCGTCGAAGTCGATCGTCTCCGGAGTCGTGTTCACCACGGCCGCGATCGCGCTGGCGACCAGGTCCCGCACGGCGGGCTCCCGCTGCTCACCGCCGAGCGCGGCGAGCCGGCGCCACGTCTCGGCTCCCGCGTCGCCGGCCCCCGCGTCGCCGGTCGCCGCGACGGCCGCCACCGGGCGGCCCGGCGCACCGTTCGCACGCGGCCGACCGTTGTCGCCGGGCCGAACGGCGGCCGAGGTGGCCGGGACCTGCTCGGTGTCCGAGCCCGACGGGTCGCGCTCGGACCCCGACCGCAGCTCGATCGAATCCGCCGTGAGCACGGGACTGCCCGCCGGGTCGACCATAGCGAGCGAGAGCCTTCGACCGTCGGCGCGCAGCCGCACCCGGACCGTGACGGCGCCGGTGGCGTGCAGCTCGACCCCGGACCAGGAGACCGGCCGCCCCGGCCGGCCATCGGCGCCGTCAACCAGCCCGGTGGCGTGCAGGGCCGCGTCGAGCAGGACGGGATGGATCGCGAAGGCCCCCGTACCGGCGCTCTTCGGCAGGTCGACCTCGGCGAACAGGTCCTGTCCGGCCCGCCAGGCGCGGCGCAGGCCGCGCATCGCCGGCCCGTAGGACAGGCCTCGGTCGGCCAGCTCCTCGTACCAGCCGGACAGGTCGACCGGCTCGGCGCCGGCCGGTGGCCACTGCCCGTCGTCCACCGTCAGCGGCGAGGGCCCGCCCCGGCCGGCCGCCAGCCGGCCGGCGGCGCACTGCGACCAGGCCGTGGAACCGTCCTCGGCCCGGGCGTACACGGCGAACTCCCGCTCGCCGTGTCCCGCCCCGGCGTCGCGCACCACCACCTGGATCTGCGTCGCGGTGGCCGGATCCAACGGCACCGGAGCCAGCTCCGTCAGCCGGGCGATCCGGCTGCAGCCGACCCGGTCCCCGGCATGCACCGCGAACTCGACCAGCGCCGGGGCCGGCAGCACGGTGGCATCCCCGATCCGGTGGTCGTCCAGCCAGGACCTGGCTGCCCGCGACAGGCGGCCGGTCAGCACCAGGTCCTGCGTACCGGCGACCGGCACCGCCGCACCCAGCAGCGGATGCCCGGTCTCCTCCAACCCGGCGGCGACCACCTCGCCGACCGCCAGCGCGTCCATCTCGACCCAGTACCGCTGCCGATGGAACGAGTACGGGGGCAGCGCCACCTGCCGCGCGCCCCGACCGGCGTACAGCCGCGACCAGTCCACGGCATGCCCGGTCACCTGCAGCCGGGCCACCGCCGCGAACAGCGCGCCGACCTCCGCCGGGTCCGCGCTCACCGTCGGCACCACCGCCTGGCCGGCGTCGGGCAGGCAGGCCGCCACCATCTGCGCCAGGCCACCGTCCGGACCCACCTCGACGAACCGGGTCACGCCCAGTTCCGCCAGATGGCGTACGTCGTCGACGAACCGGACCTCGGCGCGCAGCTGCCGCTCCCAGTGTTCGGCGGTCGCCAGGTCGTCGGCACCGACCAGCTCGCCGTCGACGTGCGCGACCAGGCTGACGGCCGGCGGGTGGTAGGTGAGCCGGTCCGCGACGTCGAAGTACTCCTCCAGGACATCGTCCACCGCCGAGGAGTGGAACGCCCGGCGCACCCGCAGCGGGCTGACCGACCGTCCCGCTGCCCGCCACCGCTCGGCCAGCTCGGTGACGTCGTCGTCCGGCCCGGACACCACCACCCAGTCAGGGCTGTTCACCGCCGCGATCTCGACGTCCCCGTCCAGTTCGGGCCGCACCTCGTCCTCGCTGGCCCGCACCGCCACCATCGCCCCGGCGGGCAGCTCCTGCAGCAGTTCCCCACCGGTCGCGCAGAGCTTCACCGCGTCGGCCAGCGACAGCACCCCGGCGACGTGCGCGGCGGCGAGCGCCCCGGCCGAATGCCCGACGACGTGGTCGGGCCGCAGGCCCCACGACTCCAGCAGCCGGTACGTCGCCACCTCCACCGTGAACAGTGCGGCCTGCATGTAGCTCGTCTGGTCGAGCAGGCCAGCGGCCACCGTGCCCTCCTCGGCGAACACCAGATCCCGCAACGGCCGGTCGAGATGCCGGTCGAACTTGGCGCAGACCTCGTCGAACGCGGCGGCGAAGGCGCCGAACGAGGCGTACAGCTGCCGGCCCATCCCGGCTCGCTGCGCCCCGGCACCCGGGAACAGGTACGCCGTACCGCCGGTCGGCCGGACGTGGCCGGTCACCACCCGTGGCGACAGCGTCGCGGCGGCCAGGTCGGTCAGGGCCCCCAGCAGGTCGTCACGGTCGGCGCCGACGACAACGGCCTGGTGGTCGAAGGGCACCCGGGTGGCCGCCAGGGAGTACCCGACGTCGACCGGGTCGAGGTCGGGGTCGGCACGCAGCGCTGCGACCAGCGCGGCAGCCTGGTCCGGCAACGCCTCCCGGGTTCGCGCCGACACCAGCAGCGGCAGCATCGGCCCGGCCGGCCGCTGCGCCTGTTGGGGCGGCTGACCGTGCGCCTGCGCCCCGGCCACGGCGGGGTCCGCCTCCTCCAGGATCAGGTGCGCGTTGGTGCCGCTGCGCCCGAAGGACGACACCGCGGCCCGGCGCGGACGCTCGCCCGCCGGCCAGGGCACCGACTCGGTGAGCAGCCGCACCTGGCTGTCGGCCCAGTTCACGTGTGGGGACCGGTCGTCGGCGTGCAGCGTCCGCGGCAGCACGCCGTGCCGCAGGGCGAGCACCATCTTGACGACCCCGGCGACGCCGGAGGCCGACTGGGTGTGGCCGATGTTCGACTTGACCGATCCCAGCCACAGCGGCCGGTCGCGGTCCTGCCCGTACGTGCCCTGCAGGGCCCGCACCTCGATCGGATCGCCGAGCCGGGTGCCGGCGCCGAAGCCCTCGACCGCGTCGACCTCGTCCGCGCGTAGCCCGGCGGTCGCCAGCGCCCGCCGGATCACCTTCTCCTGGGCCGGCCCGTTGGGCGCGGTCATCCCGTTGGAGGCACCGTCGGAGTTGACGGCGGAGCCCCGTACCACGGCCAGCACCTGGTGGCCGTTGCGTCGGGCGTCGGAGAGCCGCTCCACCACGAGCACACCGACGCCCTCGGCCCAGCCGATCCCGTCGGCCGCCGCCGAGAACGACTTGCAGCGCCCGTCGGTGGCCAGCCCGCCCTGCTGGTCGAAGTCGACGAAGGTGGCCGGGGTCGAGATCACCGTCACCCCGCCGGCGAGCGCCAGCGAACAGTCACCCTGGCGCAGCGCCTGGATAGCCCAGTGCAGCGCGACCAGGGAGGACGAGCAGGCGGTGTCCACCGACACCGCCGGGCCCTCCAGGCCCAGCAGGTAGGCCACCCGGCCGGAGACGATGCTCTGCGACAGGCCGACCCCACGGAACGCGGCGGCGTGTTCCACCGATCCGAACATGCCGGGGTCGTAGTCGGGCTGCATCACTCCGGCGAACACACCGGTGGTGCTGCCGCGCAGCGAACGCGGATCGATGCCGGCCCGCTCGATCGCCTCCCACGAAGCCTCCAGCAGCAGCCGCTGCTGCGGGTCCATGACGGTCGCCTCGTCGTCACTGATGCCGAAGAAGCCGGCGTCGAAGTGGGTGGCGTCGGCGACGAACCCGCCCTGGCGGGAACCCGCGCCGGAGTCGTGGCTGAACCATCCTTCGATGTCCCAGCCCCGATCGGTGGGGAACGACGAGATCCCGTCGTCGCCGGCGGTCAGCAGCCGCCACAGGTCCTCGGGCGAGCTGACCGCGCCGGGCAGTCGGCAGCTCATGCCGACGATGGCGATCGGTTCGTCCGCCGACACCGGGGCCTGGTCGGGCTCTGCCACGGACGGTTCCTCCGCGTCACCGACGAGTTCCTCGGCGAGGTGGTCGACCAACGCCATCGGGGTCGGGTTGTCGAACACCAGGGTCGCCGACAGCTGGACCCCGGTGGCGACACTGAGCCCGTTGCGCAGCTCGACCGCGGTGAGGGAGTCGAATCCCAGGTCCTGGAACGCCCGGTCCAGCTCGATGCTCTCCGGGGCACTGTGCCCGAGCGCCTGCGCCACCTGCGCGCGAACCAGCTCCCGCAGGGTGTTCCCCCGGTCCTGGACCGACATCGCGGCCAACCGTTGACTGAACGTGCCGGTGGCGTCGCCGGGGGCGGCGACGGCGCGGCGCGGCGCTGGGACGAGGGCCCGGAACAGATCCGGCAGCGCGTCCCCCTGCCGGCGAAGGACCGTGAGGTCGAGCCGGATGGGGGCGAGGAACGGTTCCGGCGACATCCAGGTGGCGTCGAACAGCGCCAGCCCTTCCGCGCCGCTGATCGGGACGAACCCGGTACGGGCCACCTGCGGCAGTTCGGCGGCGGTGACGTGACCGGCCATCCCGGTGCCGGTGCCCCACATGCCCCAGGCGAGGGAGACCCCGGCCAGGCCGCTGGCCCGCCGATGGGCGGCCAGCCCGTCCAGGAAGGTGTTCGCGGCGGCGTAGTTGCCCTGCCCCATCCCGCCGAGCACGCCGGAGGCGGAGGAGAACAGCACGAACGCGGCCAGGTCCATCCCGGCGGTCAGCTCGTGCAGGTGCCACGCGGCGTCGACCTTCGGCCGCAGCACGGCGTCGATCCGCTGCGGCGTCAGCGTGTCGATCGTGCCGTTGTCCAGCACCCCGGCGGCGTGCACGACCGCAGTGAGCCGGCGTCCGGCGACAAGCGCCGCTGCCGCGTCCCGGTCGGCGACGTCGCCGGCGACCAGCTCGACCTGGGCGCCCAGCCCGGTCAGCTCCTCGACGAGTTCGTCGGCGCCTTCGGCGGCCGCACCGCGCCGGCTGACCAGCAGCAGGTCCCGTACGCCGTGCGTGGTGACCAGGTGCCGGGCGATCAGCCGGCCGAGGCCACCGGTGGCCCCGGTGACCAGCACCGTGCCGGCGGCGACGTCGGCCGGTACCGCGTCGGCCGCAGCCGCGTCCGCTCTGCGCAGCCGGGCCACCCGTACCGCCCCGTCCCGGACCACGACCTGGGACTCCCCGGCCGCCAGCACCTTCGGCAGCAGCGTCACCGCGTCCTGTTCGGCGTCGGTGTCCACCAGCACGATCCGACCCGGATGCTCGGTCTGCGCGGACCGGATCAGCCCCCACACGGCTGAGCCGGCCAGGTCGGTGACGTCCTCGCCGGGCAGCGCCACGGCCCGCCGGGTCAGCACCACCAGCCGGGTGCCGGCGAACCGGGGCTCGGCCAGCCAGGTACGCAGCGCGGTGAACGCCTCCACGGTGCCGGCGCGGACCGCTTCGGGCGTACCGGCGCCGGCGCCGGACACGGCGGCGTGACGGTGCAGCACCACCGCCGGGACCTCGGCGCCGGCGGTCACGCCGGCCAGGTCGGCGACGGTGACCGGGGCACCGGCCGGCAGCGCCACCGGCGTCCAGTCGACGGTGAACAGCGCGTCGCGGTACGGCCCACTGTCGGCGGCGGCCAGTTCCGCCGCCACGACCGGGCGCAGCACCAGCGAACCGACCGAGGCGACCGGCGTACCCGTGCCGTCGGCCAGCAGGATCGACACGCCGCCGTCGGCCGAGCGGCTGACCCGGATCCGGGCGCTGGCCGCGCCGGCGGCGTACACCTCGACGTCGCGCCACTGGAACGGCAGGGCCGCCTCCTGCCCGGCCAACCCGCTGCGGCCGACCGCCTGCAGGGCCGCGTCCAGTAGTGCCGGGTGCAGCCCGAACCGGTTCACCTTGCCCCGTGCCTGATCCGGCACGCTGATCTCGGCGTACAGGTCGTCGTCGCGGCGCCAGGCGTTCCGCAGCCCCTGGAAGGTCGGTCCGTAGACCAGTCCACGTTCGGCGAACTCGTCGTAGACGCCGGCCAGGTCGACCGGCTCGGCGCCGTCCGGCGGCCAGGAGGTCAGCTCGGCACCGGTGGGCGGCCGACGCGGCACCAGGGTGCCGGTCGCGTGCGGCGTCCAACGGCTGTCGTCCGTACCGTCGTCGGTCCTGCTGTGCACGACCAGCGACCGGGCTCCGGAGTCGTCGGGCCCGCCGAGCGTGATCTGGATCTGCTGCGCGTCCCGGGCCGGCAGCACCAGCGGGGCCTGCAGGACGAGGTCGGCGATCCGGCCGCAGCCGACCCGTTCCCCGGCGTGTGTGGCGAGTTCGACGAAGCCCGCGCCGGGGAACAGGACGGTCTCGCCCACCCGGTGGTCGGCCAGCCAGGGCTGGTTCGCCACCGACAGCCGCCCGGTGAGCACCATGCCGTCGTTGGCCGCGAGCATGACGGCGGCGCCGAGCAGCGGGTGGTTGGCGGGGGCGAGCCCCATCGAGACCGGGTCACCGGTCAGCGGGGAGGCGGTCAGCCAGTAGCGCTTGCGCTGGAACGGCACAGCCGGTGGATCCTCGACCGAGCCGTCGGCCGGCACCGGGCCGGCCGCCAGATCCGCCGGCGCCTCCTCCAGGATCACGTGCGCGTTCGTCCCGCTCAACCCGAACGACGACACCCCGGCCCGACGCGGTCCGTCGGTACCCGGCCACGGCCGCGCCATGGTCAACAGCCGCACCCCACCCGCCGACCAGTCCACATGCGACGAGGGCTCCGACACGTGCAACGACCGGGGCAGCAACCCCGCCCGCAACGCCATCACCATCTTGATCACACCACCCACACCCGCCGCCGCCTGCGCGTGACCGATGTTCGACTTCAACGACCCCAACCACAACGGACGATCCGCGTCCCGACCCTGCCCGTACGTCGCCAGCAGCGCCTGCACCTCGATCGGGTCGCCCAGTTCGGTGGCCGTACCGTGGCCGTCGACCGCGTCGACCTGGTCGGCGGACATGCGGGCGTTGGCCAACGCCTGCCGGATCAGCCGCTGCTGAGCCGGACCGTTCGGCGCGGTCAGCCCGTTCGACGCGCCGTCGGAGTTGGCCGCGGAGCCGCGTACCACGGCGAGAACGCGGTGGCCGTTGCGGCGCGCATCGGACAGCCGCTCGACGAGCAGCACCCCGACGCCCTCGGCCCAGGCCGGCCCGTCGGCGTCGTCGGAGAAGGAACGGCACCGGCCGTCACGCGACTGGGTGTCCTCGAGGTTGAACTCGACGAAGGTCTGCGGGGAGGCCATCACCGACGACCCGCCGGCGACAGCGAGGGAGCACTCCCCCCGACGCAGCGACTGTACGGCGAGGTCGAGCGCCACCAGGGACGACGAGCAGGCGGTGTCGAGCGTGATCGCCGGTCCTTCGAAACCGAAGTGGTACGAGACCCGCCCGGACACCACCCCCGACGACCCGTAACTGCCGGGATAGTTGTGGTACATGACCCCGGCGAAGACGCCGGTCTGGCTGCCGCGTACCGACGCCGGGGCGATACCGGCGCGTTCGAACGCCTCCCAGGTGCTTTCCAGCAGCAACCGCTGCTGGGGGTCGATCAGCAGGGCGTCGCGGGGGGCGATGCCGAACCAGTCGGCGTCGAAGTCGCCCGCGTCGTAGAGGAACCCGGCCTGCCGTACGTAGGTCGTGTTGGGCCGGGTGCCGTCGGGGTCGTAGAGCCGGTCCAGGTCCCAGCCCCGGTCGGTGGGGAACCCACCCATCGGATCGACCTCGTCGACCAGCAGCCGCCACAGCCCTTCCGGACTGGTCACCCCACCGGGGAACCGGCACGCCATGCCGATGATGGCGATCGGCTCGTGTGCTGCCTCGGTGAGCTGGCGGCTGTGCTCGCGGAGTCGCTCGTTCTCCTTCAGCGACGCGCGGAGAGCGTCGACGATCCTCTGGTCCGCCTGCGTCATGTCTATCTCACACCTCTCGCGTCACTCGCCGAAGTCGGCCGTCTGCAGGGCCATGCTGATGAGGTTCTCGGTGTCCATTTCGTCAATCGCGGAGCCGCCCGCCGGGTGGGGCGTGCCGGCCGGGTGCGTCGGCGCGCCGGCCAGCGCGAGCAGGCTCTCCAGCAGTCCGGCGGCACGCAGCCGGCCCAGCGGGATGCTGCTCAGCACCGCCCGGATCTCGTCGTCGGGCAGCGCAGCGCCGCCGTCGACGGTGTCCGGCACGAGGTCGGCGGCGAACTGCCGGGCCAGCGCGGCGGCGTTGGGATAGTCGAAGATCAACGTCGCCGGCTGCTGCCGGCCGGTGAGCAGGGTCAACCGGTTACGGAACCCGATCGCGGCCAACGAATCGAAGCCCAGCTCGCTGAAGGCCCGCTCCGGCTCGATCGCCTCCGGCCCCGGGTGCCCGAGCAGCTTCGCCGCCTCACTGCGGATCATCTCCAGCAGCAGTTCCTGCGCCTGCGGGCGGGACTTGCCGGCGAGCTGCTCGCGGAGCCGGCCGCCGCCACCACCGGTCGGCGCGCCGCCGTTCGCGTCCCGCGCGGAGCGCCGACGCGTCCCGGTCGTGCCATCGTCCGTCGGCGGGGGCGCGGCCAGGCCGTCGAGCAACGCCGGCCGGTCCGGCCCCAGCTTCGCCGGATCGAGCCGGATCGGCACCAGCACGGCGTCGGGCAGGGCCACCGCCCGGTCGTACAGGGCGAGACCGGTCTCGGCGTCGAGCGGGTGGACACCGGTCTCGGCGAGCCGCCGCAGGTCGGCTTCGGTCAGTGCGCCACCCATCCCCTCGTCGGCAGTGGACCACAGGCCCCAGGCCAGTGACTTGGCCGGCAGGTCGTGCGCCCGCCGGTGGGCGGCCAACCCGTCCAGGTAGGCGTTGGCCGCGGCGTAGTTGGCCTGACCGGGTGGGCCGAGGACCCCGGCGGCGGAGGAGAACGTCACGAACGCGGCGAGCGGCGTGTCCCTGGTCAGCTCGTGCAGGTGCCACGCGGCGTCCACCTTGGGCCGCAGCACGTTCGACATCCGGTCGGCGGTCAGCGAGCCGATCACCGCGTCGTCGAGAACGCCGGCCGCGTGCACGACGCCGGTGAGCGGATGCTCCGACGGCACCGTGGCGAGCAACCGTGCCACCTCGTCGCGGTCGGTGACGTCGCAGGCCGTGACCGTCACCTGGGCGCCGAGGTCGAGCAGGTCGGTACGCAGCCGCGTCATGTCGGGCGCGGCCATGCCCCGCCGGCTGGTCAGCAGCAGATGCCGTACGCCGTGACCGGTCACCAGGTGCCGGGCGATCACCCGGCCGAGGGCGCCGGTCGCCCCGGTCACCAGGACCGTGCCCGAGCCGAAGTCCGGGGGCGTGGGGGGCGCGTCCTGCGGCGGCGGACCGCTCGGCACCAGGCGGGGCACGTACAGGGCTTCGTCGCGGACCGCCACCTGGGGCTCCCCCGTGGACACCGCCGAGGCCAGCAGCGCGGGCGAGACCCGGTCCGGCTCGACGTCGACCAGCACGATCCGATCGGGGTGCTCGGCCTGCGCGCTGCGTACCAGGCCCCAGACGGCGGCACCGGCCGGGTCCACGCCGGCGACGGCACCGGCCGGGACGCCGCCGCCGGTCACCACCACCAGCCTCGACCCGTCGAACCGGCTGTCGGCCAGCCAGGTACGCAACGCGTCGACCGCCCGCCGGGTCTCGCCGTGCACGACGTCCGGGTCCGGGCCGCCGCCACAGCTGAGCAGGAACACCGGCCGGTCCTCGCCGTCGCCGTCGGCCGCCGACGCGACGACGGCGTCGAAGTCCGGTACGGCGGTCGCTGTGAGCGGCGCCGCCAGCGTCCAGCGGTCCGGGCCGACCAGCTGCCAGGCGACGCTCGGCGACACGTCGGGTGCGGCGATCGGCTGCCACTGGACCCGCAGCAGCGCCGCCGCTGGCCCGTCGCCCGGACCTCCGCCGTCGCGGCTGGCCGCTGACCCGTCACCGGCGGACACCTCCACGTCGTCGAGGGCCTGCGCCAGGTCACCGGCGGGGCGCAGCGCGAGCGCGTCAACGGTGGCGACCGGCACACCGGCACCGTCGGCGATCTCGACCGACACCGTCGCCGGCGCGGCCACCCGGACGCGCACCCGCGCCTCGACGGCGCCGGTGGCGAACAGGCTCACCCCGGTCACCGCGAACGGCAGCAGCGGGCCGGCCGCCGCCACCGGGCTGTGCGCCACCAACTGCCAGGCCGCGTCCAGCACCGCCGGGTGCAGGTTGAAGTCGGCGGCGTCAGTGCCGGCCACGGCCGGCAGGGCGACGTCGGCGTACACCTCGTCGGCCCGCCGCCACACCGCGCGCACCCCGCGGAAGACCGGGCCGTAGGCGATTCCGGCGGTCGCGGCGAGCTCGTCGTACCAGCTGTCCAGCGGCACCGGGGTGGCTCCCGGCGGCGGCCACTGGGTGAACTCCGGGTCTGGTGCCAGCCGGTCGGCGGCCGCAGTGTCCGGCACCAGCACCCCACTGGCGTGCCGCTGCCAGGGCGGGTCGGTCCCGGCGGATCCGGCCCGGGAGTGCACCAGGACACGCCGGGCCCCATGTTCGTCGGCGGCACCGACCTCCACCTGCACGGCGACGCTGCCGCCGGCCGGCAGGACCAGCGGACGTTCGAAGTCGAGCTGCTCGATCCGCCCGCACCCGAGCTGGTCGCCGGCCCGGGTGGCGAGTTCGACGAGGCCGGCGCCGGGCAGCACGGTCAGTCCGTGCACCACGTGGTCGGCCAGCCAGGGGTGGGTGGCGGTGGACAGCCGGCCGGTCAGCATCAACCCACCCGACCCGGGCAGTTCCACCGCCTGGTCGACGAGCGGATGTGCACCGGCAGCCGGATCGGCGAGGGCACCCGCGACACTGTCCAGCCAGTACCTCTGGCGTTGGAAGGCGTAGGTGGGCAGGGGTACCCGGCGCACCGGAAGGTCGGCGAGGACCGCCGACCAGTCCACCGCGACGCCGCACACGTGCAACCGGGCGAGCGTGTCCAGCAACGTACGCGGCTCGTCGCGGCCCCGACGCATCGTCGGCGCGACCGTCGGCGGCGCCACCGTCGCGGCGACGCCACGCGACACCAGCGGGACGAGCACGGCGTCCGGCCCGACCTCGACGAACCGGGTGACACCGGCGCGTTCGAGGCAGCGGACCGCGTCGTGGAAGCGCACCGGCTCGCGAACCTGCCGTACCCAGTACTCCGCCGAGCACAACTGCTCCGGGTCCGCCGCCGCGCCGGTGAGCGTGGAGACCAGCGGCACCCTGGGCGGCCGGAAGGTGACCGACTCGACCACCTCGCGGTACGCGGCCAGCATCGGCTCCATCGCCGCCGAGTGGAACGCGTGCGACACGCGCAGCCGGGTCACCGCCCTGCCCTGCCCGGCGAACCTTTCGGCGACGGCCCGGATCTCCTGCTCGGCACCGGAGAGCACCACCGACTGCGCCGCGTTGACGGCGGCGAGGTCCAGCCGGCCGGTCAGCAGCGGGCGTACCTCGTCCTCGCTGGCCTGCACGGCGAGCATCGCACCGCCGGCCGGCAGCGCCTGCATCAGGGTGCCCCGGGCGGCGACCAGGGCGCACGCGTCGGACAGCGAGAGCATGCCGGCGGCGTACGCGGCGGCCAGCTCGCCGATCGAGTGTCCGGCGAGCCGGTCCGGACGGACCCCGACCGACTCCAGCAACCGCAGCATGGCGACCTCGACGGCGAACACCCCGGCCTGGGTGTAGGCGGTCTGGTCGAGCAGCGCGGCCTCGGCGCTGCCCGGCTCGGCGGCGAGCACCGTACCCAGCGGCGGGTCCAGACGCGTGTCGAACTCGCTGGTCACCTCGTGCAGCGCCGCCGCGAACACCGGGAACCGGGCCGCGAGCTGCCGTCCCATCCGGGGGTGCTGCGCGCCCTGGCCGGAGAAGACGAAGGCGAGGCCGCCGCTGCTGACCGTGCCGGTCACCGACTCGGCCTCCTCGACGCCGTCGACGAGTGCGACGAGCCCGAGCAGGAAGTCGCCCCGTTCCGCGCCGAGCAGCACGGCCCGGTGCTCCAACTGTGGCCGGAACACGGTGGAGTAGCCGATGTCGGCCGCTTCGTCGTCGGTGTCGTCGACGTGGTTCAGCAGCCGCTCCGCCTGTGCCTGCAGTGCCTGGCGGGTACGGCCGGACAGCAGCCACGGCACCACCGGCGGCTCGCCGGCCCCACCATCGGCCCCACCGCCGGACTCACTGCCGGCCGCACTACCGCCGTCACCACCGGCGGTGACGGCGGCATCCTGCGGGTCTGCCTCCTCGATCACCAGATGGGCGTTGGTACCGCTGACGCCGAAGGACGAGACCGCGGCCCGGCGGGGCTGGCCGGTCCGCCGCCACGGCCGGTCCGTGGTCAGCAGCCGAACCTTCCCCGCAGCCCAGTCGACATGCGTCGACGGCTCGGTCACGTGCAGCGTCCGCGGCATCGTCGCGTACCGCATCGCCTGAACCATCTTGATCACTCCGGCGACCCCGGCGGCGGCCTGGGTGTGCCCGATGTTCGACTTGAGCGAGCCCAGCCAGAGCGGTTCGTCCCGGTCCTGCCCGTAGGTGGCGAGCAGGGCCTGCGCCTCGATCGGGTCGCCCAACGCCGTGCCGGTGCCGTGCGCCTCCACCACGTCGACGTCGCCCGGCCGCAGACCGGCGTTGGCCAACGCCTGGCGGATCACCCGCTGCTGGGCGGGTCCGTTCGGAGCGGTGAGCCCGTTGGACCGGCCGTCGGAGTTGACCGCCGAGCCCCGGATCACGGCGAGCACCGGGTGACCGTGCCGGCGGGCGTCGGAGAGTCGTTCCAGGACGAGGACCCCGGCGCCCTCCGCCCAGGCGGTGCCGTCGGCGTCGGTGGAGAAGGCCTTGCAGCGACCGTCGCGGGCCAGCCCGCGTTGGCGGCTGAACTCGACGAACGTCTCCGGGGTCGCCATCACCGTGACCCCGCCGGCCAGCGCCAGCGTGCACTCCCCGGTACGCAGCGACTGCGCCGCCCAGTGCATCGAGACCAGCGACGAGGAGCAGGCGGTGTCGACACTGACCGCCGGGCCTTCGAATCCGAAGTGGTGGGCCACCCGACCGGACACCACCGCGCCGGTGGAGCTGCTGGCCACGTAGTCGTGGTACTGGACACCGACGAAGACGCCGGTAGCGCTGCCCCGCAGGGACAACGGGTCGATGCCGGCCCGTTCGACGGCCTCCCACGAGGTCTCCAGCAGCAGCCGCTGCTGCGGGTCGACGGTCGGCGCCTCGCGAGGTGAGATGCCGAAGAAGCCGGCGTCGAAATCGGCGGCGTCGTAGAGGAATCCCCCGGTACGCACGTACGTGCTGCCAGGCCGTTCCCCGCTGGCGTCGTAGAGCTGGTCGATCTGCCAGCCACGGTCGGCGGGGAACTCGCCGATGGCGTCGACCCCGTCGGCGACGAGGGTCCACAACTGCTCCGGCGAGCTGACGCCGCCCGGGTAGCGGCAGGCCATCGCGACGATCGCGATCGGCTCGTCGGTGCCTGCCGAAGACGCGACGGCAAGGGCGCCTCCCGGCCGGCTCTCGCCGACGACGAGTTCGGCGCGCAGGTACTCGGCCACCGCGTTCGCCGTGGGATGGTCGAACACCAGGGTGGCCGGCAGCCGTAGCCCGGTCGCCGCGGTCAACGCGTTGCGCAACTCGACGGCGGTGAGCGAATCGAAGCCGAGCTGATGGAATTCACGGTCGGCGGCGACCGCCTCCGGTGATTCGTGTCCCAGCACGGTCGCGACGTGGGTACGGACCAGGTCGAGGAGCAGGTCCGCCCGTTCCCGCTCGGCGAGCTCTGCGAGGCGCGCGGCGAGTGCCCCGGTGCCGCCGCCCGCTGCCGGCCGGGTGAGCGGACCCACCAGCGAGCTGAAGACCGGCGGTACGCCGTCGCCGGCACGCAGCCGGGCCGGTTGCAGCGCCGCGGCGACGACGGCGGGCGCGGTGGCGGCGACGGCGGCGTCGAACAGCGCCAGCCCGGCGGGCACGGACAGCGGCAGTACCCCGCCGCGGGCCATTCGGGCACGGTCGGCCTCAGCGAGCGTTCCGGTCATACCGCCGTCGGTGTCCCACTGGCCCCAGGCCACGGAGACGGCGGGCAGCCCCGCCCGGTGCCGCCGGGCCGCCAGCGCGTCCAGAACCGAGTTGGCGGCGGCGTAGTTGGCCTGCCCCGGCGCGCCGAGCACCCCGGACAGGGAGGAGAACATCACGAACGCGGCCAGGTCCATCCCGGCGGTCAGCTCGTGCAGGTGCAGCGCCCCGGCGACCTTGGGCGCGAGTACGGCGTCGAGCCGGTGCGGGGTCATCTCGGTGACGACGCCGTCGGCGACCACCCCGGCGGCGTGCACGACGGCGGTCAGCGGCCGCCGGGCGGTGGTCTCGGTCAGCACGCGGGCCAGTGCGGCGCGGTCGGCCACGTCGCAGGCGACCACCCGGGCCCGGGCGCCGAGTTCGGCGAGTTCGGCGACGAGCGCGGCGGCTCCGGGGGTCTGGTCACCCTGGCGGCTCAGCAGCACCAGGTGCCGGACCGCGTACCGGTCGACCAGGTGTCGGGCCACGATGGCACCCAGCGATCCCGGCCCGCCGGTGATCAGTACGGTGCCGGCCGGGTCGAGCACCGGTCGAGCGTTGCCCGCCGCCGGAAGGTGGGCCAGCCGGGCCGCGTGTGCCGTGCCACCGCGTACGGCCACCTGTGGTTCCCCTGCGGCGAGCGCCGCCGCGACCGCCGCAGCGACGGTGTCGGCGTCGGCCGGCGTGTCGCCGGTGGCGGCCACGCCGCTGACGCCGGACGGGTCGGTGCGGTCCACCGGGTCCGCGTCGACCAGCAGGAACCGGTCCGGATGTTCGGCCTGGGCGGACCGTACCAGCCCCCAGACGGCCGCGCCGGCGAGATCACCGCCGGTGCCGGCGACCGGTACGGCGCCCCGGGTCACGACGGCCAGCCGGGTGCCGTTGTTGGTGGCGTCACCGAGCCAGTGCTGCAACGTCGCCAGCAACTGCCGGCAGTGCTCACGGATCGTGTCCGGGTCGTCGCCGCAGACCTCGTCGAGGCGGAGCAGGTGCACACCCTCGGCCGGGCGGTCACGGCCCGGGTCCGCGATCGGGACCCAGTCGAGCCGGTGCAGGTCGGCGGTCCGCGCCGGTGCCGCCGCGACGGCGGCGAGCGGCCGGAAGGTGACCGCTGTCGCGGTGGCGACGAGGTGGCCGGCATGGTCGAAGGCCGCCACGGCGTACGTGTCCGGTGAGGTCGGGGTGAACCTGACCCGCAGTTCGGCGGCGCCGGTGGCGTGCAGGGTGACGCCGGACCAGGAAAACGGCAACCGGGCGTGGCCCTGCCCGTCGCCCAGGTCGACGGCGAGTGCCTGGGTGGCGGCGTCGAGTACGGCAGGGTGCAGGCCGAAGCGGTCGGCGTCGCCGGGGTCGGGCAGCCGTACGTCGGCCCAGAGCCGGACACCCTGACGCCACACGGCGCGCAACCCGCGGAAGGCTGGCCCGTAGTCGAGACCGGCACCGGCCAGCGTGTCGTCGAGGGTGTCGATCGGGACCGGCTCCGCGCCGGCCGGTGGCCAGCTGGGCTCGGCCTCCGGCTGATCGGCCCCGGACGGGATCGGGGCGGTGGTGAGGTGACCGGTGGCGTGGCTGGTCCACGACCGCGCCGCGACGGCCTGCTCGGCCCGGGAGTGGATGCTGATCCGCCGGGCACCGGCCTGGTCGGGTTCACCGACGACGACCTGGATCCGTACGCCGCCGTGGGCCGGCAGCCGCATCGGAGCGTGCAGGGTGAGTTCGGCGATGTGGGCGCAACCGAGCTGGTCGGCGGCCCGGACGGCGAGCTCGACGAAGGCGGTGCCCGGCAGGATCACCTCGCCGTGGACCCGGTGTTCGGCCAGCCACGGGTGGGTGGCGGTGGACAAGCGCCCGGTGAGCACCGCGCCCTGGGTGTCGGCCACGACGGTGACGGCGGCGAGGAGGGGATGGTCGGCGGGGTCCAGCCCGACGGTCGCCAGATCTCCGGCCGGCGCCCGATCGTCCAACCAGTAGCGTTTGCGGTGGAACCGGCGGGTCGGCTGCGGCAGATCGGTGTCGCCGGTGCCGCTTTCCCCGGCCGGCTCGGCCTGTTCCAGGATCAGGTGGGCGTTGGTGCCGCTGACGCCGAACGACGACACCCCGGCCCGACGTGGTTCGTCGGTACCCGGCCACGGCCGCGCCCGGGTCAACAGCCGCACCCCACCCGCCGACCAGTCCACATGCGACGACGGCTCCGACACATGCAACGACCGCGGCAGCACCCCCGCCCGCAACGCCATCACCATCTTGATCACACCACCCACACCCGCCGCCGCCTGCGCATGACCGATGTTCGACTTCAACGACCCCAACCACAACGGACGATCCGCGTCCCGACCCCGCCCGTACGTCGCCAGCAACGCCTGCGCCTCGATCGGATCCCCCAACCGGGTACCGGTACCGTGCGCCTCCACCACATCGACGTCCACCGTCGACAACCCCGCCGCCGTCAACGCCTGCCGGATCACCCGCTGCTGCGCCAGCCCGTTCGGCGCGGTCAGGCCGTTGGAGGCGCCGTCCTGGTTGACCGCCGATCCCCGGATGACGGCCAGAACGGGATGCCCGTTGCGCTGGGCGTCGGAGAGCCGTTCCAGCAGCAGGACACCGGCGCCCTCGGCCCAGCCGGTGCCGTCGGCGTCGTCGGAGAACGGTTTGCACCGCCCGTCCGATGCCAGACCACGTTGCTTGCTGAAGGCGACGAACGGGCCCGGAGTCGCCATGACCATCACGCCCCCGGCGAGCGCCATCGAGCATTCCCGCTGCCGCAGGGCCTGCGCGGCGACGTGCAGCGCCACCAGCGACGACGAACAGGCGGTGTCGATGGTCAACGCCGGGCCGGCCAGGCCGAAGGCGTACGAGATCCGGCTCGAGATGACCGAGGCCGCGTTGCCGGTGCTGAAGTACGCGGAGACGGCCTCCGTCGCGGCCGCCGACAAGTCGTCGTAGTAGTCCTGGGCACCGCTGCCGACGAACACGCCGACCTGCGCCCCGTCGAGCGAATCCGGGGCGAGCCCGGCCCGTTCGAAGGTCTCCCACGCCAGCTCCAGCATGATCCGTTGCTGCGGATCGGTGGCCAGGGCCTCCCGGGGCGACATTTCAAACAGTTCGGCGTCGAAGCCGGCCGGGTCGGCGAGGAAGCCACCCTCGCGGACGTGGCCGTCGGCCGGACCGTCCTCGTCACCGGTCGGCAGCGGACCGGTGGTCCAGCCACGGTCGGTGGGGAACGGGCCGATCGCGTCGACCTCGTCGACGACGAGCCGCCACAGCTCCTCCGGACTGGTGACGCCACCCGGGTAGCGGCAGGACATCGCCACGATCGCGATCGGGTCCCGGTCCGCCGACTCCACCTCGTGCAGTCGCCGGCGGGTCTGATGGAGCTCCGCGGTCACCCGCTTGAGGTACTGCAGCAGCTTACCGTCGTCGTCCATAGTGGCCATCAGCCCAGCTCCTTGTCGATGAAGTCGAAGACGTCATCGGCACTCGCTTCCGCGAGCCGATCAACGACCGTGGTGACGGCGGGTCCGTCGACGACTTCGGTCAATCTGCTCACCAGCGACTGCAGCCTGCCGGTGATGCGGGTGCGCGCGATCTCGTCCGGTGTGAGGGGTCCGGCCAGGGCTTCCAGCCGGTCCAGCGTGGCCAGCACCGGCTCCGCCTCGGAACCCGGTCCGCACAGTTCGTCACGCAGGTAGCTGGCCAGCGCCGCCGGGGTCGCGTGGTCGAACACGACGGTCGCCGGCAGCCGCAGGCCGGCGGCCACGCCGAGCCGGTCGCGGAAGTCGACGGCGCTGACCGAGTCGAAGCCGAGGTCCTTGAAGTTGGTGCCAGGGGCGACGTCGGTGGCGTCGCCGTGGCCGAGGACCGCGGCTGCCTGTGCCCGTACCAGATTCGACAGGACCTGCAACTGGTCGCCGTCGTCGAGTCCGGCGAGCTGGACCACGAGCGTGCCGGCCTCGGCCGGGTCGACCGGCTGCCCCAATCCGGCGGTCGGCGGCAGCAGTCCGGCGACCAGCGGTCGGGGCCGGGCAAGCGTGTGGATCGGTCCGAACCTCGCCCAGTTGACGTCGGCCACCACCAGTGCGGCCTCCTCCCCGCCCGCTTCGACGAGCCGACCGGCGGCCAACCGTGGGTCGAGCTCACGGATGCCGAGTTGCCGCAGATGGGCGCTGGCCGTCTCGTCCACCATGCCGCCACCGGCCCAGGGCCCCCAGGCGATGGCAGTGGCCGGTCTACCGGCAGCCCTGCGGCGTACCGCGAACGCGTCGAGGAAGGCGTTCGCGGCGGCGTACCCGGGCTGTTGGGCGCTGCCCCAGATCGCCGCGCCGGAGGTGAACAGCACGAAGGCGTCCAGCGGCAGGTGTGCGGTCAGCTCGTCCAGATGCACCGCGCCGGAGATCTTCGCCGCTCCGGCGGCGGCGAAATCGGCGACGGTGAGCTGGGTGAGCGGCCGCTGCCCGTGCAGCGTGCCGGCCGCGTGGACCACCGCGGTCAGCGGCGGTACGGCCGGCAGCCCGTCGAGCAGCCGCCGCAGTGCCGCCCGGTCGGTGACGTCGCAGGCCACGATGCTCACCTCGACGCCGAGTGCGCGGATCTCGGCGGCCAGGTCCGCAGCGCCGGCCGCCTCCGGTCCACGCCGACCGGTCAACACCAGGTGCTCGGCGCCGTGCTCGGCGAGCCACCGTGCCACGTGCCGGCCGACGCCCCCGGTGCCGCCGGTGACCAGGACCGTGCCGCGTGGTCGCCATTCGGCGGTGCCGGGGTCACGCCCGGCACGCACCATCCGACGGGCGAAGGTGGCCGCCGGCCGGATCGCGAGCTGATCCTCCGGGCCGCCGGCCCGCAGCACCGCCACGCACCGGGCGACCGCTTCCCGGTCGGGCTGGGCGGGCAGGTCGATCAGACCGCCCCAGGTGTCCGGCTGGTCGATCGCCAGTCCGACACCCAGACCCCAGATCGCCGCCTGGTGCGGGTCGGCCGGGAGGTCGAACCGGTCCACCGCTACCGCCTGACGGGTGACACACCACAGGCGTGCCTCGATCCCGGCGTCGGTCAGTGCCTGGCAGAGCAGGACGGTTCCCCGGCTGCCACCGGTCAGGGTGGGGTGTGCCGGATCGGGGTCGTTGTGCGACGCGAGCAGGCTGAGCACGCCGTGCGGCGGGGCGGCGGCGGCGAGTGTGGTGAGCCGTGCGGCCAGGCTCTCCCGGTCACCGTCACCGACCTCGACGGTACGGACTCTGACGCCGTCGGTGGCGAGTTCGGCGACGAGCGCGTCGGACCAGGGATACCCGGCCGGTACGGCTACCAGCCAGTTCTCCTGACCCGGTCCGGGCGGGTCGAGCCGGCCCGGCGGGTCCGCCACCGGCTGCCAGCGCACCCGGTAGCGCCAGGAGTCGACCGGGGTCGGCTGATCCCCGCTGCCGCCCGGCTGTGCGGCGTCGGCCGGCTGTGCGGTGCCGGCCGTCGGTGCGGTGTCCGTCGACTGTTTCCCGGCCGCCGGCCCTGCCGGTGGCTCCGTCTGCGGCGTGTACGGGGCCGGCACCCACCAGAAACGTTGCCGTTCGAACGGATACGTCGGCAGTTCGACCGGCTCCGGCGTACCCCCCAGCACCGCCGACCAGTCCGGGGTGATGCCCCGCACGTGCAGTTCGGCCACGGCCCGCTGCAGGGTCTCCGGCTCGGGCCGGCCCCGGCGCAGCAGCGGCACCACCCGGACGTCAGGACTGGCGCCCAGGCAGCCGCGCATCGGACCGGTCAGCGCCGCGTCCGGCCCGATCTCGACGAAGGTGGTCGCGCCCAGCTCACGCAGCGCGGTCACGGCGTCGGCGAACCGCACCGGCTGACGGATCTGACTCGCCCAGTACTGCGCGGTCGCCAGCTGTGCCGACGCCGGCCGACCGGTGGCGGTGGACACGACCGGCAGTTGGGGCGGACGGAGGTCGAGAGTGGCCACGGCGGCCTGGAACTCGTCGAGCACCGGGTCCATCAACGGCGAATGGAACGCGTGCGACACCCGCAGCCAGATGACCTGCCGGCCGTCGGCGGCGAGCCGCTCGGTCACGGCGGTCACCGCCTCGCGTGGGCCGGACACGACCGCCGAGTCGGGGGTGTTCACCGCGGCGATCGCCGCCCCGCCGGTGAGCAGCGGGGTCACCTCGGATTCCGGCGCCTGGACCACCGCCATCGCGCCACCGGCAGGCAGCTTCTGCATCAGCGTTCCCCGGGTGACCACCAGCCGGCACGCGTCGTCGAGGGAGAGGACCCCGGCGGTGTACGCCGCGCTGATCTCGCCGACGGAGTGGCCGGCCAGCAGTTGGGGCCGGATCCCCCAGGCGGCGAGCAGCCGGATCAGCGCCACCTCGACGGCGAAGAGCCCGGCCTGGGCGTACACCGTCTGGTTGAGCGCCTGCTCGTCGCCGCCGTCGACGACCTGACGCAGCGGCCGGGGCAGCTGGGTGTCCAGCCGGTCGCAGACGTCGTCCCATGCCTGCGCGAAGGGCGGGTAGGCGGCGGCCAACTCGCGCCCCATCGCCAGCCGCTGCGCGCCCTGGCCGGTACAGACGAACGCGAGCTTGCCCGGCGCGGCGGACCCGGTGGCCACCGAGGCCGCCGTTGACGCGCGGGCCACAGCGGTCAGCCCGTCGACCGCCGCCGCCCGGTCGGCGGCGAGCACCACCGCCCGGTGTGGCAGGGCGGCGCGACCGGTGGCGAGCGTGCCGCAGATGTCGGACAGCGCTTCGTCGCCGGCGACCACCGGCAGCAGCCGCCGGGCCTGGCTGCGCAGCGCGGCGGCGGTCCGGGCGGACAGGACCAGGGGCAGCAGCGGGCCGGCGGTGCTCGGCGGTGCCGCTGGTGACGCCGACGGTGCTTCCTCGATGATCAGGTGGGCGTTGGTGCCGCCGAAGCCGAACGACGACACGCCTGCCCGACGCGGTTGGCCGTTCACCGGCCACTTGCGGGCCTCGGTGAGCAGTTCGACGTTGCCGGCCGACCAGTCCACCTGCGGGGTCGGGCGGTCGACGTGCAGGGTCCGCGGCAGCATCGAGTGCCGCATCGCCTGCACCATCTTGATGATCCCGGCCACCCCGGCGGCCGCCTGGGGATGCCCGAGGTTGGACTTGATGGAGCCGAGCCACAACGGTTGTTCGCGGTGCTGGCCGTAGGTGGCGAGCAGGGCCTGCGCCTCGATCGGGTCACCGAGCGTGGTGCCGGTGCCGTGGGCTTCGACCACGGCGACGTCGGACTCCCGCAGCCCGGCGTCACGCAGCGCCCGGCGGATCACCCGCTGCTGCGCGGGACCGTTCGGCGCGGACATGCCGTTGGAGGCCCCGTCGGAGTTGACCGCGCTGCCACGCAGCACCGCCAGCACCGGGTGCCGGTTGCGCCGGGCGTCGGACAACCGCTCCAGCAGCAGCAACCCGGCCCCTTCGGACCACGCCGCGCCGTCGGCCGCGGCGGCGAAGGACTTGCACCGCCCGTCCGGCGCGAGTGCCCGCTGCCGGCTGAAGTCGACGAACAGCTCCGGGGTGCCCATCACCGTGACACCGCCGGCGTACGCGAGGGTGCACTCGCCCCGGCGTAGCGACCCCATCGCCTGGTGCACCGCGACCAGCGAGGACGAGCAGGCGGTGTCCACGGTGACCGCCGGTCCCTCCAACCCCAGGTTGTAGGCGATCTGACCGGACACGAGGCTGCCGGTGGGGCCGCCACCGGCGTAGTCGTGGTACATCACTCCGACGAAGACGCCGGTGGACGTGCCGGCGAGCGAGGTCGGGTCGACGCCGGCCCGCTCCGCCGTCTCCCAGGCCACCTCCAGCAGCAGCCGCCGCTGAGGGTCGGCTCGCATCGCTTCCCGAGGGCTGATGCCGAAGAACGCCGCGTCGAACTCGGCCGCGTCGTAGAGGAACCCGCCGTGGCGTACGTAGCTGCGACCCGGCTGACCCGGCTGCGGGTGGTACAGCTGCTCGACGTCCCAGCCCCGGTCCGTGGGGAACTCCCCGATCGCGTCCACCTCGTCGGCGACCAGCCGCCACAGGCCCTCAGGTGACCGCACCCCACCGGGATAGCGGCAGCCCATCGCCACGATGGCGATCGGTTCCTGGTCACGTGCCTCGGCCGCGCGCAACTGCTGTCGGGTCTGCTGTAGCTCGCTGGTGGCGCGCCGCAGGTAGTCACGCAGTTCGTCGGCGGTCGCCATGGTCACTCACCCCCGTCCAGTCACGCCGAACTCGGTGTCGAGCGCGGCGAACAGCTCCTCGTCGCTGGCGGTACCCAGGTCCGGTGCCGCCGGCTGGCCGGCCGCCCCGCTGGCACGCCAACTGCGCAGCAGCGCCTCCAACCGGTCGGTGACCGCCTCCCGGTCGCTGACGGTCCCGCTGGCCGCCGTCAGCGTGGTCGCCAGCCGGTCGACCTCGTCCAGCAGTGGTTTCACCGGGTCCGTGGACGTCTCCAACTGCTGGGCCAGGTGCCGGGCGACGGCGACGGCGGTCGGCTGGTCGAAGACCAGTGACGCCGCCAGTGACAGCCCGGTCGCCGCCGCCAGGGCGTTGCGCAGTTCGACCGCGGCGAGCGAGTCGAAGCCCATGTCCTGGAAGGCGCGGTGCGGGTCCACCGCGTCCGGCCGATCGTGCCCGAGTGCGGTGGCGACGTGCCGGGTGACCAGAGCGAGCAATTGCTCGTCGCGTTGCGCGGGCGGCAGGTGGTGCAGCCGTAGCGTCGGCCCGGATCCGGCTGCGGGAGTCGTGCTGCGACTGACCCGCCGGGTCGGGCCGGCGACGCCGCGCAGCAGGGCGGGCAGGTCGTCGGCTGCCTGCTCGCGCAGCGCGACCGGATCGATCCGCAGCGGCGCCAGGCACGGCTCGGCACCGCGCAGCGCGGCGTCGAACAGGGCGAGCGCCCGGTCCACTGGCAACGCGGGCACCCCGAGTCGGTCCAGCCGTTGGCGGGCCGGCTCGTCGAGGCCGCCCGCCATGCCGGCCGGACCCGCCCAGGCTCCCCAGGCCAACGCCAACGCGGAAAGGCCGGTGGCCCGCCGGTGGGCGGCGAGGGCGTCGAGGAAGACGTTGGCGGCGGCATAGCCGCTCTGCCCCGCCGGCAGGACCAGGCCGCCGGCGGAGGAGAACAGGACGAACGCGGCCAGCTCGCGGTCACGGGTCAGTTCGTGCAGGTGCCACGCGGCATCTACTTTGGGGCGTAGGACCACGTCGACCTGGTCGGGTCGTTGGGTGACGATCAGCCCGCCGTCGGCGACTCCGGCGGCGTGCACCACCGCGCTCAGCGGGTGCGCGTCGGGAACACTGGCGAGCAGGGTGGCGAGCTCATCCCGATCGGCGGTGTCACAGGCGACCAGCCGTACCTGCGCGCCGAGCGCGGTGAGGTCGGCCCGCAGCTGCTGGGCACCCGCGGCCGCAGGTCCGCGTCGACTGGCCAGCAGCAACCGGCGTACGCCATGTTCGGTGACCAGGTGCCGGGCCAGCAGGGCGCCGAGCCCTCCGGTACCTCCGGTGACCAGGACGGTGCCGGCGCCGAACGCCGGCTGGCGCCCGTGCCCGGTGGGCACTTCCACCCGGCGCAGGCGAGGTACCCACGCCGCACCGGAGCGCAGCGCCACCTCGGGTTCGCCGGCGCTCGCTGCGGCGGCGACCTCCGCCATGGTCGTGGTGTCGTCGACGTCGACCAGGCAGAACCGTCCGGGATGTTCGGCGGCGGCGGCCCGGACCAGGCCCCAGAGTGGAGCGGCCACCATGTCCAGGTCCGTGTCGGCGGCCGCAGCAGCAGCCGTTGCCGTTGCCGGTTCGACCATGGCCGCTTCGCGGGTCACGACCGCGAGCCGGGAGGCGGCGAACCGCTCGTCGGCGAGCCAGGTGCGCAGGTCGGTGAGCACCTGGTGGATCAGCTCGCGGACAGCGGCTGGCACGTCGGGCACCGCCGGCGCATCGGCGTAGCGCAGCACGACCTGTGGTACCGGTCGACCGTCGTCCAGTGCGGCCGACAGCGCCGCCAGGTCGGTGACGTGCACCGCCGTCCCGGACGCGTCGACCGGTCCGGTCGCGGGCCCTCCGACGGTCACCGCGGGCGGTGCGGTCGCGGCGTCGAGCGTGAGACGGTCCCAGCCGATGCGGTACAGGGCCCCGGTCGTGGAGTCCACTTCGGCGGTGTCGACCGACGTGGGCCGGGCGAGCAGCGAGCCGACGGTGAGCACCGGTTCGCCGTCGGCGGCGGTGAGGGTGACGGACAGGGAACCGTCGGCCAGGTGCCGTACCCGGGCCTGCGCTGCGGCCGCCCCCGCCGTGTGCAACGCGACGTTGGTCCAGGCGAACGGCAGCCAGGCGTGGCCGTCGCCGGGCGCACCCCGCTCACCGGCTATCGCCGCGTGCAGGGCGCTGTCGAGCAGGGCGGGGTGGATCCCGAACCGGGTCGCGTCGGTGTGCTCGTGTTCGGGCACGGCGACCTCGGCGAACACCTCGTCGTCACGACGCCACGCGGCACGTGTCGCGCGGAACGCCGGCCCGTACTCGTAGCCGAGGTCGGCGAGTTCGTCGTACAGCTCGTCGACGGGCACGGTGCTGGCGCCGGCCGGCGGCCACGGAGCCCGCGGCCCGGTTGCGGCCAGGTTGGCAGCGCCGAGCAGGCCGCTGGCGTGGCGCTGCCATGGCTGGTCGGCCGCGTCGGTACGGGAGTACACCGCGACGGGGCGCCGGCCGGACTCGTCGAGGGCCCGGACGACGACGTGGACGGCGACCGTGCCGTGCTCAGGCAGCACCAGCGGACGTTCGCAGATCAGCTCGTCGATTCCGCTGGTTCCCGCCTGGTCACCGGCCCGGATGGCGAGCTCGACGAAGGCGGTGCCGGGCACCAGGACCCGACCGTGCACCACGTGGTCGGCCAGCCAGGGTTGCGCGTCGACGCTGAGGCGGCCGGTGAGATGGATCTCGCCGGAGTCGGGGGATTCGACGAGTGCCCCGATCATGGGATGTCCGGCGCCGGTGAGGCCGGCCGCGGCGAGGGTGTCGGTCAGCGGGAGCCGCCAGAAGCGTTCATGCTGGAACTCGCGGGTGGCCACCGCAGCGGTGTCGGCGGGGCTGTCGGGCGCCTGTTCCAGGATCACGTGGGCGTTGGTGCCGCTGAAGCCGAACGACGACACCCCGGCCCGACGCGGCCCACCCCTGTCCGGCCACGGCCGCGCCATGGTCAACAGCCGCACCCCACCCGACGACCAGTCCACATGCGATGACGGCTCCGACACATGCAACGACCGCGGCAACACCCCCGCCCGCAACGCCATCACCATCTTGATCACACCACCCACACCCGCCGCCGCCTGCGCATGACCGATGTTCGACTTCAACGACCCCAACCACAACGGACGATCCGCGTCCCGACCCCGCCCGTACGTCGCCAGCAACGCCTGCGCCTCGATCGGATCCCCCAACCGGGTGCCCGTACCGTGCGCCTCCACCACATCGACGTCCACCGTCGACAACCCCGCCGCCGTCAACGCCTGCCGGATCACCCGCTGCTGCGCCGGACCGTTGGGCGCGGACATCCCGCTGCTGGCACCGTCCGAACCGGTCGCGCTGCCGCGCACCACCGCGAGGATCCGTCGACCGTTGCGCTGGGCGTCGCAGAGCCGTTCGACGGCGAGGACGCCGACCCCCTCGGCCCAGCCGGTGCCGTCGGCGTCGTCGGAGAACGGTTTGCACCGCCCGTCCGGCGCCAACCCACGCTGCCGACTGAAGTCGACGAAGACCTCCGGGGTGGACATCACCGTCACCCCGCCGGCCAGGGCCAGCTCGCACTCACCCGAACGCAACGCGTTGACCGCCAGATGCAACGCCACCAACGACGACGAACACGCCGTGTCCACCGCGACCGCCGGCCCCTCCAGACCCAGGTGGTACGCCACCCGACCGGAGACCGCGCTGCCCAGCCCGCTGCTTTCGGGGTAGTCGTGGTGCATCACCCCGGCGTAGACACCGGTACGACTACCCGCCAACGACGCCGGCTCCACCCCCGCCCGCCGCAACGCCTCCCACGACACCTCAAGAAACAACCGCTGCTGCGGATCCATCTCCCGCGCCTCACGCGGACCCACCCCGAAGAACCCCGCATCGAACCCCGCCGCGTCATACAGGAACCCACCACGACGCACATACGACCGCCCCACCCGACCCGGCCGAGGATCGAACAACGCCTCCGTGTCCCACCCCCGGTCCACCGGAAACTCACCAGTCGCATCCCCCTCACCCACCACCAGATCCCACAACCCCTCCGGCGAGACCACCCCACCGGGGAACCGGCACGCCATCCCCACGATCGCGATCGGTTCCCGGTCCCGCTGCTCGGCCGCGTCCAGCCGCCGACGCGTCTCCTTGAGCTCGGCGGTGGCGCGACGCAGATAGTCGAGCAACCGCGAATCATCGGCGGCCATCGCCGTCTCCCTTCGCCCGTGCCCCGGCGATCTCCTCGACGTCGGGCACGATGTCGCGCGGGCTGGGCGTGGCGAGCATCTCCTTGCGCAACTGCGTGGCGGCGTCGGTGAACGACGGTTCGTCGAGCACTCTGGCGAGCTGGGCCACGAGATTGCCGGGTTCGGCGACCAGCGCCGCGCCCCGGGCCGCCATCTCGCGCATGATGCCGGCCTCGCCCCAGATGTTCCCGGGCATTCCCACCTGCGGTACGCCGTGCACGACAGCGGCGTTGACCGTACCCATGCCACCGAGATGAACCACCGCCGCGCAGGTCGGCAGCAGCGCGTTGAGCGGGACGTAGTCGAACAGCCGCACGTTGTCCGGGATCGGCGTGCCCGGTGGGATCTGGCTGGCGTTGAGGGTGGCGATCACCTCGACATCGAGGTCGGCGATCGCGGAGAGCAGACCGGCGGCACCGCTGTCGTCGGATTCGGCCGGGCCGAGCGCGCGCCGGGTCTGGCCCAGCGTGAGGCACACCCGCCGCCGCTTGGGCTTGCGGCGCAACCAGGCGGGGATCACACTCGGCCCGCTGTAGGGAACGTGCCGCACTGGCCGGTAGTCGACGTCGGCGCGCACCCGCAGGCAGGTGGGAATCGGCTCCAGGGTGGCCTGGCCGACCACCATCTCCTCGTCGAACTCGCGGCCGTAGCGGGCCAGCTTGCCGCCGAGGTAGTCGGCCAGCGGGTCGTCGGCGGCCGCCGCCGGATCGTCGCGGACCAGGTCGAGGAAGATCGCCCGCATTCGGGCCCAGTGGTCGGGTGCGGGGATGATGCGTACGTGCGGCAGGTCCGCCGCCCGGGCCATCACCGGCGCGGCGTAGTTGTGGGCGTCCCACAACACCAGGTCCGGCCGCCAGACCCGGGCGAAGTCCACCAGGTCGGACAGCATCGAGTCGCCCGCCATGTACTCACAGACCACCGAGGTGTACGCCCGGAACACCTCCCGCACGTACGGCAGGGTGAGCGTGGCCGGGTCGGTCTCGGTGATGTCGACGCCGAGCCCGTACGGGGTGTCCGAGGTGTCCAGGTTGCCACGGGCGGTCGGCAGCTCCTCGCCCACCGCCACCGCGGTCAGACCGGTCCGCTTGGTCTCCTCGATGAGATTGGGCTGAGTGGCGACGCACACCTCGTGGCCCGCCGCGCGCAGCGCCCAGGCGGTCGGCACGAGGTTGTACAGGTGCGAGTTGACGGCGGAGGTGGTCACCAGGACACGCATTGCCTTCTCCTGTTGCGTTCGATGGAGCGGACGGTCAGGCGGCCGCGTACACGGTGCGGTACCAGTCGACCGTCTGGTCCAGCCCTTCCCGCAGCGACCTCGGAGTGAAGTCGATGATCTCGTTGAGCTTGGTGACGTCGAGGGTCCGGCTGGGCCGGCCGCCGGAGCGGCTCAGGTCGGTGCGGATCCGTTCCGGCCGGCCGAGCGCGGCGCAGATCGTCCGGGCGAGTTCGAGCACCGAGACCGTTTCGGTCGTGCCGATGTTCATCGTGTGGTACTTGTTCACCTCGACCATGCCGAGAATCGCCCGGACCAGATCGGCGGCGTACATGTAGGTCCTGGTCTGGCTGCCGTCGCCCCAGATCTCGATCTCCTGACCTGCGAGGACCTTGGCGAACATGCTGGGTACCACCCGGTCGGTGTCCGGCTCGAAGTTGTCCCGCGGGCCGTACACGCTGGTGAGCCGGGGCAGGAAGATGTTCATTCCGTACTCCGCCCGGTACGCCTCGGCGAGGATCTCGGCGTAGTTCTTGGACAGGTAGTAGCCGTCGCGGGAGTAGTTCATCCGCTGCCGGAAGTCGTCCTCCTCAGGGATCGGGTCCCTCGTCGGCGACAGGTAGATGTCGCTGGAGCTGATCAGCACGACATCGGCGACGGTGCTCCGGCGAGCACAGTTGAGCACGTTGGACACCGAGCGCATGTTGGCGTCGAGGATGTGCGCGGGCCGGTCCAGGCGGACGTCCATCGGCCCGGACACCACCGCGCAGTGGACGACCGCGTCGACCGGCCCGGACAGCCCGGCGAACAGCTCCGCCAGTTGCGCCTCGTCGTGCAGATCGAGTCGCACCGGCCGCACATCGGCCGGCAGTTGACGCAGCACCCGCCGGTTGTCCCGCCGGTACGGCAGGGTCACGGTGGCGCCGGCGGCGACGAGTTCCTCCGCGAAGTGCGAGCCGATCAGGCCGAGCCCACCGGTGACGACGACGTTCTTGCCTGCCCAGTAGTTCCTTGCCACGGTAATCCTCTCCGTCGATCCGGCCGGTGCCGGGCGGTCAGCCGTTCCAGCTCCGGCACGATGTCGTGCGGGCTGGGGGTGGCCCGCAGGTCGTCGCGGAGCCGGCCGGCGTTGCGGGTGAAGGTCACGTCGGTGAGTAGCCGGTCGACCCGGTTACGCAGCGCGTCGACCGAGAGCTTGCTTTTCAACCCGTCACCGGCGAGCCGGTAGGGGTCCACGTACAGGCCGGCACCCTGGGTTTCCAGGTGCTCGCCGAACCCCATCTCGTCCCAGTAGCGGCCCGGCACGATGAGGTTCCGGACGCCGTGCACCAGGGCGTTGCCCAGGGTGCCGAATCCTCCGTGGTGGATGATGACCGAGCAGGTCGGTAGCAGTTCGTTCAGCGGGACGAAGTCGACCACCCGCACGTTGTCCGGCAGGGTGCCGACCGAGTCCAGCTGGGCGGTGTCCAGCGTGGCGATCAGCTCGACGTCGAGGCTCGCGACCGCCTCGATCAGCTCGTCGATGGCGAACAGATCACCACCCAGGCTCTCCCGGGCGGTCATGCCGAGGGTCAGGCACACCCGGGGCCGTCGTGGCGGCTCGTACACCCACGACGGGGCCGTGGTCGGACCGTTGTACGGCACGTAGCGCACCGGCAGATAGGGCAGATCGACCGGGAACCGCATCCACGACGGCGTCGGATCGATCGTCCACTGGCCGGTCATCAGCTCACCGGCGGTACCCGGCTCCAGCTCGCAGCCGAACCGGGACAGCCGGCTGACCAGCCAGTCGCCGACCAGGTCGTCCCGGCGTTCCGGCGGCTGCTGGGCGAGCAGCTCGGCGTAGCGCAGATACATCCGGCCGATGTGGTCCAGGCCGAAGAGCATCCGGGCGTGCGCCGCGCCGCACGCCCGGGCCGCGATCGGGCCGACGTAGCTGAGCGCGTCCCAGATCACCAGGTCGGGCTGCCAGTGGCGGGCGAAGTCGACCAGCCCGTCGAGCATCGACCGGTTCCCGGTGAGGTGTTCGTAGTGCAGGGAGCAGCCGACGGTGAAGGCACCGAGGACGTACTCCCAGGTGAGCTGGTCGGCCCGGGTCTCGGTCATGCCCGCGTTGATGCTCTGCCAGGTACCGGCGCTGGTGACGTGGTCGCCGCGGGCGGCCGCCTCGGCCGGCTCGACCTCGACGGTCTCGTCACCCACCGCCGCCACCGGCAACCCGGTACGGGCGACGGCGTCCAGGATCTCCGGCTGGGTCGCGACACACACCTCATGGCCGGCCGCCCGCAACGCCCACGCCAGCGGCACCATGTTGTAGAAGTGCGTCTTCGCCCCATAGACCGCGAACATCACGCGCATCGAGGTTCCCAACCGGTACGGTGGTCGATCGTGGAGGTCGGTGGTCGGTCTAGCTGCCGGCGCCGACCGGGGCGTCCCAGTCGATCCGGTGCCCGTACAGCCAGCTCATGTGTTCCAGGTCCTTCTCCGCGGCCTTCTGGTTGAACGCGATCGGCAGGAACAGGTCCCGGAAGACCCGCCCGACGCGTCCGTTGACCGCGATGGACCGGCTCGCCTCCCGACCGAACTCGACGACCTTCTCCACCCGGGGCCGGCGGATCTGCTCGTAGCGCGCGAGCGCGTCGGCGGTGTTCGGCACGTCGCGCAGGCAGCGGCCGAGTTCGACCGCGTCCTCGATTGCCATCGACACGCCCTGTCCGCCGGACGGCGACACCGCGTGGCAGGCGTCGCCGATGATCACCATCCGCTCGTTGCGCCAGGTCGGCACGGTCGGCAGGTCGTAGATCGGCCGGGGTGGGGTGATCTCCTCGGTGGCGTTGATGATGTCGATCGCGGCGCTGTCGTCGGCGGCGAACATGTCGAGCAGCTGGGCACGCCACTGCTGCGGGGCGAGCGCCGACAGCGTCTCCTTGGTGGGCTCCTCCGGCCAGGTCGGCGCGGCGTACCACCAGATGTCGCCGTTGGTGTGGTGGATGTAGCAGAAGAAGCTGCGCTTGCCGAGGTACATGAACTCGGTGCCCGGTTCGCCGGGGACGTCGACACCTCGGGCGTACCCGCTGGTGGTGACCATGCCGCCGAACCGCAGCGGCACGTCGCCGCCGTTGATCAGGCGGCGGACCACCGAGTGCGCGCCGTCCGCGCCGATCAGCAGGTCGCCCCGGGCCTCACTGCCGTCGGAGAAGTACGCGACGACACCGTCGGCGGTGACCTTGGCGTCGGTCAGTCGCCTGCCGAACTCGATCTGGATGCCGCGCCCGATCGCCTCGCCGCGCAGCGCGTTGTACAGATCGGACCGGGTGATGGCCCGGGCCACGGTGCCGTCCGGCAGCGGGTTGCCGTTGGGCACCTCGGCCAGTACCCGGCCGCTTCCCAGGTGGTAGCGGTACATGGGGATGTCGAACCCGGCGGCGAGGTGGTCGACTCCAAGTTGCAGCAGAGCGTGGTACCCGTTGACGGCGAGCACAAGGTTCGCCCCGATGCCGTCGGCGGTCCGGTCGTACGCCTCGTACACGACCGGTTTGATGCCGGCCTTCGCCAGCGCGATCGCGCTGATCGGTCCTGCCACACCGCCGCCGATGATCAGTGCAGTGGTCATCACGGTCTCCGTCCTGCGGTTCTCGGTGGACAGCCAGGACGCTGTCCGTGCAGCGGCTCAGTAAGACGAGAAGGCTGCGTCGCCAGTGTGTCGACCACCCGGCGACGGCACAGCCCCTAGCCGCCCCGGTCACCGGTGCGACCCGTAAGGGGTTGACGGTAGGGGTGTGCGGCGACGTAGACAGATGTCGCCTTGATGGTGCTGTCCACGACAGCGCCGGCGGATTCGGCGACGGTGATGCTCGCGCAAGCCCGACGACAGAGGTGTGGGATGGACTACGTAAGGCTCGGCCGGACCGCGTTGTCGGTGAGCCCGTTGTGCCTCGGCACACTCAACTTCGGTGTCCGCACCAGTGTCGACGAGGCGTACGACCTCATGGACGCGGCGCTGAGTCAGGGAATCAACTTCTTCGACACCGCGAACCACTACGGCTGGCAGGTACACCGGGGACTGACCGAGGAGATCATCGGCGACTGGTTCGCCAAGGGCGGCGGGCGGCGCGAGAAGGTGGTGCTCGGCAGCAAGGTGTGCAACTCGATGAGCGACTGGCCCAACGACCGCGGCCTGTCGATGCGCCACATCATCGCCGCCTGCGACGACTCGCTACGGCGGCTGAGGACCGACTGGATCGACGTGTACCAGATGCACCACGCCGATCCGCACGCCTCCTGGGAAGAGGTGTGGCAGGCGATGGAGCTGCTCGTCCAGCAGGGCAAGGTCCGCTACGTCGGCTCGTCGAACTTCACCGGATGGAGCCTGGCCGCCGGGCAGGAACGTGCCCGGGCCCGGAACAACCTCGGCCTGGTGTCCGAGCAGTGCCTGTACAACCTGGTGAATCGGCAACCCGAGCTGGAGATCGTGCCGGCCGCCCAGGCGTACCAGATCGGGGTGCTGGCCTGTTCCCCGCTGCACGGCGGGCTGCTCGGCGGCGGGCTGCGCAAGCTCGCCGACGGCACCGCGGTCAAGACGGCACAGGGCCGGGCGATGGTCGCGATCGAAACACGGCGGGCGGACATCGCCGCGTACGAAAGTATCTGTGCACGAGCCGGATTCGACCCGGCGGAGCTGGCCCAGGCGTGGTTGCTGCACCGACCCGGAGTCACCGCGGTGGTCACCGGGCCACGCACGATGGCCCATCTGGACGCGGCCATCCACGCGCTGAAACTCGAACTCGACGACAACCTGCTCGCCGAGCTGGACCGGATCTTCCCGCCGATGGTCAGCCAGATCCCCCAGGCGTGGTGACCACTGTGACCAGACACCAGATCGACCCCCGGAAGGTCAGCGAGAGCGATCTCGCCCGCCACCTGCTCGCCGCCCGTGGCATCCAGTGGATGCGCGGCAACCGCGGCGACCCGTACGCGTTGATCCTGCGCGCCCAGGGAATCGACCCGCGCCGACTGTTCCCGGCGTTGCGCGGCGCCCCGGCGCTACGCCAGAGCGAGACAGACGTCTGGGTCACCGTGGACCACGCCGCCGGCGCGGCGGTCCTGGCCGACCCGCGGCTGAAGCTACGCGACCGGTCGGCCGACCGGCGCCGCAAGCGGATCTTCTCGATCGACTCGCGCACCAGCCTCAAGCATGTGCTCTCGGTCGACGACGGCGTCTGCAGCCCGGAACGCGCCGACCAGGACCGGCTGGCCGCCCTCACCGCCGCAGCGATCGGGCCGCAGGCCATGCAGCGGCGACGTGACGACGTGACCCGGGTGTTCCGTGACGCGGTCAAGCGGTCCGGCGACCGGTTCGACCTGATGCGCGACTTCGCCCGGGTGGCGGTCGCCGACGTCCTCAGTGACCTGCTCGGCGTGCCCGAGGCGCAGCGGGACCGGTTCGCCGCCACGCTACCCGGTGCCGGGTTCGCGTTGGACGCCGCGCTGTGTCCACCGACGATGGGCATGACCCGCACGCTGGTCGAGTCGTTCGACGAGCTGCGGGACCTGATCGTCGCGCTGGTGGAGGCCCGCAGCACCGCCGGGTCCGGCGGCGGTGTCCCGGACGGTACGGCCGACGGCGACGTGATCGGTACGGTGCTGACCGCCGGCGGTACGCCCGACGACGCGGTGGCCGCCGGACTGATCACCGCCGTCGTGGGTGCGGAGATCACCGCGAACCTCATCGGCGCGGCGGCGTGCGCCCTGCTCGACGATCCGGGGCAGTGGCGGATGCTGTGTGACGACCACGACCGGGCCGTCGCCGCCGTCGAGGAGACGCTGCGCCACGACCCGCCGGTACGGATCGAGAGCCGGATCGCGGCCGAGGCCGTCGAGATCGCCGGGCAGTCCGTGCCGGCTGGTGACCAGGTCGTCGTCCTGGTCGATGGCGCCAACCGCGACCCCGACGTGTTCACCGAACCCGACCGGTTCGCCATCGACCGGCCGCCGGCGTCGTCGGGCCATCTGTCCCTTTCGGCGGGCACCAGCAGCGCGCTCGTCGCCGCACCCGCACGGCTACTCGCCGAGGTGGCGTTGCGCACCCTCGCCACCCACGCTGCCGGGCTCCGCCCGGCGGGCGAGGTCGTGCGTCGTATGAGGTCTCCGGTCGTGCGCGGCATCGCGCGCTGCCCGGTTGAGGTCTGACCAGACAAGCAAAGGTGGGTGGAACGCCCTATGTCCACGTTGGTGTGGGACTACCTGGCGGAGTACGAGGACGAGCGCGAGGACATCCTCGACGCGGTCGACCAGGTGTTCCGATCGGGCAAACTCGTCCTCGGCAAGAGCGTGCTCGGTTTCGAATCGGAGTTCGCCGCCTATCACGGCGCGGCGCACTGTGTCGGGGTCGACAACGGCACCAATGCCCTCAAGCTCGGGTTGCAGGCGCTCGGCGTCGGTCACGGCGACGAGGTGATCACGGTGTCCAACACGGCCGCCCCGACGGTGGTGGCGATCGACGGCACCGGGGCCACCCCGGTCTTCGTCGACGTCCGTCGCGAGGACTACCTGATGAACGTCGATCAGGTGGCCGCCGCCATCACGCCGCGGACCAAGTGTCTGCTGCCGGTCCACCTGTACGGCCAGTGTGTCGACATGGCGCCGCTGGAGGCTCTGGCGGCCCGGCACGGGTTGACGATCCTGGAGGACTGCGCGCAGTCGCACGGTGCCCGGCACCATGGCCGGCTCGCCGGCAGCATGGGCAACGCGGCGGCCTTCTCCTTCTACCCGACGAAGGTGCTCGGCGCGTACGGCGACGGTGGTGCCACGATCACCTCCGACGACGAGGTGATGGGCAACCTGCGGCGGCTGCGCTACTACGGCATGCGGGAGCGCTACTACGTCGTGCAGGTCCCCGGCCACAACAGTCGCCTCGACGAGGTGCAGGCCGAGATCCTGCGGCGCAAGCTGGGCCGTCTCGACGACTACATCGCCCGGCGGCGGGCGGTCGCCCGCCGGTACGCCGAAGGGCTCGCCGACACCGATCTGGTGCTGCCGTCGTTGGCGCAGGGCAACGACCACGTCTACTACGTGTACGTGGTCCGGCATCCCCGGCGCGACCAGATCATCGAGGCGCTCAAGGCGTACGACATCCACCTCAACATCAGCTACCCGTGGCCGGTGCACACGATGACCGGCTTCGCCCACCTCGGCTACCAGACCGGCTCGTTGCCGGTCACCGAGGAACTGGCACACCAGATCTTCTCACTACCGATGTACGCCTCACTGTCCCTGGACATCCAGGACAAGGTGATCGACGCGCTGCGCGAGGTCCTGCGCACGCTCTGATCCGCGGCCTGGTTCCCCGGTTGGAGGAGCAGCCCATGACCGTCCCCCGAACGTATCCTGTCGACCTGCGCGGTCGGGACAACCCCGCGACACCCGCGCAGATCGCCGAGTCGGTGCTTTCCAGAGTCAGCCCGTTCGGCCAGCTGGAAGGCTTCTTCAGCTGGTTCTCGGCGCTGCGGGAGCACTCCTACACCGACGTCGAACGGATACCCCTGGACGAGATGCAGGGCTGGATCACCGATCCGGACAGCGGTGACATCGGCCACCGCAGTGGCAAGTTCTACACCATCCGCGGGCTGGACATCCAGGTCCCGGACGGGCCCGTGCCACAGTGGAGCCAGCCGATCATCCACCAGCCGGAGGTCGGCATTCTCGGCATCCTGGTCAAGAAGTTCGGGGGGGTGCTGCACTGCCTGATGCAGGCGAAGGTGGAGCCGGGAAACTGCAACGGGCTGCAGCTCTCCCCCACTGTCCAGGCGACCCGGAGCAACTACACCGGCGTCCACCAGGGCCGGTCCGTGCCCTACCTGGACTACTTCCGCGAACCGGCACGGCACCACATCCTGGCTGACGTACGGCAGTCCGAGCAGGGCTCCTGGTTCTACCACAAGCGCAACCGCAACATGGTCATCGAGGTGACCGAGGACGTCGAGCTGCTTCCCGGGTTCTGCTGGCTGACCCTGGGGCAGGTCCACGAACTGCTCGCCGTCGACGACGTCATCAACATGGACGCCCGCACGGTGCTGGCCTGTCTGCCGTTCTCCGGCAGCGGCCTGCTGACCGCCTTCCCGGACACGGCCGACAACTTCCGCGCGTCGCTGGTCCGCTCGTGCAGTGTCGAACACGGCAGCCGGCACACCACCAGCGAGATCCTCAACTGGCTGACCGATGTCCGGACCAGGGCCGAGGTGTGGACCACCGACGTACCACTGCGCGGGCTGCCGGGCTGGTCCCGCCAGGATGGCCTGATCAGCCACGAGAGCCGACGCTTCTTCGAGGTCATCGGAGTGCACGTCCGCGCCAGGGGGCGGGAGGTGGACCAGTGGAGCCAGCCGATGATCAGGCCGTGTGAGGAGGGGATCGCCGCGTTCCTGGTCGCCCGCATCGACGGGGTGCTGCACGCCCTGGTCAGGGCGATGGTCCAGCCCGGCTACAAGGACGTGGCCGAGTTGGCGCCAACGGTGCAGTGCGCCCCCGGCAACTACCGGGACCTCCCGGTGGCCGCCCGGCCACGGTTCCTCGACGTCGTGCTCGACGCCCACCCGGACCAGGTGCGCTACGACGTCACGCTCTCCGAGGAGGGCGGCCGGTTCTACCACGCCCGCAACCGCTACCTGGTGGTGGAGGTGCCGGCCGACCCGCAGTTCGACGAACCCAACTTCCGGTGGATGCCACTGCACCAGCTCGTCGACCTGCTACAACACAGCCACTACGTCAACGTCGAGGCACGCAGTCTGATCGCTTGTCTGCACAGCCTGTCCGGCGGATGAGCCGGGTTCCCCCAACCACGATCACGGAGAGCTGTGCGGTATGTCACCTTGTCGGGTCTGCAGCCATCCCATCCGGGAATTCTTCGATTTCGAGCGGCAGCCGCTGTCGTCGGCCTTTCCCCGACCGGGCGAGCTCGACCAGGAGTACTTCTTCCGCCTCGCGGTCGGCATGTGCGAATCGTGCACACTGGTGCAGCTCATCGACGCGGTACCGCCGGAGCGCGCCCATCACCAGGGCTACCCGTACCATTCGGCGGCATCGTCGGTGATGTGCAAGCACTTCGAGCAGACCGCCCGCCGGTTCCTGGAGACCGAGCTGACCGGCGCGGACCCGTTCGTCGTGGAGATCGGCGCAAACGACGGGGTGATGCTGCGGACCTGTGGGGACGCCGGCGTACGGCATCTCGCGGTCGAGCCGTCGGGAGCGGCCGGCGTACGGGCACACCGGGCGTTCTTCGACGTGGACTCCGCGACACGGATCCGCGACACCGACGGAACCGCCGACGTGGTGTACGCGGCCAACACCATCTGCGGGGTCACCGACCTGCGACCGGTCTTCGAAGGGTTGGGCCTGCTGCTCGCCCCGGACGGGGTCTTCGTCTTCGAGGACCCGTACCTCGGGGAGATCATCGATCGGACCAGCTTCGACCAGATCTACGACGAACACGTCTTCTTCTTCACTGTCCGGGCGGTCGGCGCGCTCGCCACCCGGTACGGGTTCGAGCTGGTCGACATCGAGCGGCTGCCGGTGCACGGCGGACAGATCCGGTACACAATCGCCCGACCGGGCCGACGTGCGCCGTCGCCGGCTGTCGCCGACGCGCTGCGCACGGAGCAGGCCCGCGGCCTGGCCGAGTTGGCCACCCTGGAGCGGTTCGCGGCCCGCGTGCAACGTATCCGCGACGACCTGGTCGCGCTGCTGCACGAGTTGCGCGCCGGCGGGGCGCGGATCGTCGGGTACGGAGCCACCGCCAAGAGCTCCACGATGGCGAACTACTGCGGGATCGGGCCGGATCTGATCCCGTTCGTCTGTGACACGACCCCGGCCAAGCAGGGCAGGTTGACACCCGGCTCGCACATCCCGGTCCGTCCGGTGGAGGCCTTCGCCGACCCGTACCCGGACTTCGCGCTGCTGTTCGCCTGGAACCACGCCGAGGAGATCATGGCGAAGGAGAGGGCCTTCCGCGAGGCCGGCGGCCAGTGGATTCTGTACGTGCCACAGGTGCACATCGTCTAGCGCCCACCGCGTCGAACGCCGGGCCCGACCTGACCTGGTCGGGCCCGGCACCGTGCACCCCACCGGGCTGGTCGGGCCCGGCACCGTGCGCCGCACCGGTTGTCGCACCCGGCGGACAAGGGGGGCGTCGCCCGCCGGCGTCGGGGGAAACGCCGGCGGGCGACGCCGTGGGGGGTAAAGCCGTCAGGCAAAACGCTTACGGTAGATCCGGGTGGCCAGGGGCGCCGCCACGCAGAGGATGGCCACCCACCAGAGGACCGCCTGCCAGCCGGTGTCCCCGACCGGGCGGCCCAGCAGCAGCTGGCGTACGGTGTCCACGACCAACGTCACCGGCTGGTGTTCGACGAAGGCGCGCAGCCCGTCCGGCAGCGTCTCGGCCTGTACGAACGCCGTGCTGGCGTACGGGCTGAACATCAGGATGAGGCCGAGTCCGCTGGCACCGTCGACGCTCTTGGCGACCAGTCCCAGCACCGCCGACACCCACGCCAACGAGAAGGCGAACAGCAGCAGCATGGCCGCCGCCAGCAGCCACTCGATGACCGACGCGGACGGCCGGAAGCCGACCAGCAGGCCGAGACCGACCATGACCACCAGGGCGATCATGCCCCGGATGACAGCGGCCACGATGTGCCCGGTCAGGACCGCTGAGTCCAGCATCGCGATCGCCCGGAACCGGTCGACCACGCCTTCCTGCATGTCGGACTGTACGGCCAACGTCGTGGAGACGGAGATCATCGTCACGGCGATGACGAGGATGCCCGGCACCAGGTAGTTGATGTAGGTGGTGGCGCCGACGTCGATGGCTCCGCCGAACATGAAGCGGAACATCAACAGCATCACCGCCGGCAACATGATCGCGGTGAAGATCTGGTCCGGGCTGCGCGTCAGGTGGTGCACGTGCCGTCCGATCAGGACGCGGGTGTCGCTGACCGCCCAGTACAGCTTGGATCGCTTCTCCGGCAGGACCACGCCTTCGGTGGCCGGTACGGTCGTCACTGCATCGCTCCTGCGTGGTCGGTGGTGGTGGCGTCCTCGCGGTGGGTGAGCGCGAAGAACACGTCGTCGAGGGTCGGCTTGGTCAGCGACAACGAGTCGATCTCCAAACCGTGCTGCTCCAGCAGGTCGAGTAACCGCTTGACGTGCGCGGCACCGTCGATGAAGATGCTGATGCTCCGGGTCACCTCGTCGCGCTGGATGCCCTCGCCGTCGATCAGTTCCACGGCCCGGGCGTAGTCGTCGATGCTCGCCAGGACGAGTTCCACCCGTTCCTTGCCGACTCCCTGCTTGAGCTCGGCCGCGGTGCCCTCGGCGATGATCCGCCCGTCGTCGATGACCGCGATCCGGTCCGCCAACTGGTCGGCCTCCTCGAGGTACTGCGTGGTGAGGAGAATGGTGATGCCGCCGGCGAGCAGTTGCTTGATCGCCTCCCACATCGTCGCCCGGCTGCGCGGGTCGAGGCCGGTGGTGGGCTCGTCGAGGAACAGCACCGACGGCGGGACGATCAGACTCGCCGCCAGGTCGAGCCGCCGCTTCATCCCGCCGGAGTAGGTCTTCACCCGGTTGTCCGCGGCGTCGACCAGGTCGAACTGCTCCAGCAACTGCTGGGCGCGGAGCGTCGCGTTGGCCGTGCTCAGCCGGTGCAGGCGGCCCATCATGATCAGGTTTTCCCGCCCGGTGTGCATCCAGTCCAGTGACACGAACTGGCTGACCAGGCCGATGGAGCTGCGTACGCCGTTGCGCTGCTTGACCACGTCGTAGCCGTTGACGAGGACCTCACCGCTGGTGGGCCGGCTGAGCGTGCTCAGCACCTTGACGACGGTGGTCTTGCCTGCCCCGTTCGGGCCGAGCAGCGCGAGCATGGTGCCCCGCCGCACGTCGAGGTCGACCCCCTTGAGCACCTCGACCTTCTGGTACTTCTTCCGGAGATCACGTATCCGGATTCCTGACTCGCTCATCGAACTCCTTCTGTTGCTGCTTGGTCAGGCACGGCTGGCAGGAATGGTTGAACGCCCGGCAGGACGCGACGGACGCGCACCACCGGCGGGTCGATCGACGCTGACAGCGCCTACACTAACAGTATGGGGGTCAAACTGATGCGTTTATGGTATACATGGTTCCGACAGGACGTCAACGAGCGGGCGGTGGGCATGGCATCTGGGCAGAACAGAGGCGGCGCGGCCGCCCCCTCCTTCGAGTTTCTCTGGCGCGACACGCGGGCCCCCCGGTCCGGCCCCGGCCCCAAGCCGGCGCTGAGTGTCGACAAGATCGTGCTGACCGCGATCGAGATCGCCGACGAGGAAGGGCTCGACGCGGTCTCGATGCAGCAGGTCGCCAAGCGGCTGGACTTCACCGCGATGTCGCTGTACCGCTACGTACCCAGCAAGTCCCACCTGGTCGACGCGATGACCGACGTCGCCTCCGGTGATCCGCCGGACCTCGACGCGGTGGCGGGCGGTTGGCAGGCGAAGGTCGAGACCTGGGTCAAGGCCATCTGGGGCCGGTACCAGCATCATCCGTGGATGCTGCAGGTCCGGGTCAGCTACCCGATCGGGCCCAACCAGCTGGCCTGGTTCGAGAGCCTGCTCGGCGCGATCGCCGACAGCGGACTCGGCTACGACGAGATGGTCTCGGTCAGTCTGTTCCTCAGCGGCGCCACCCAGGGTATGGCCCGGATCTCCCTCGACATGGCCCCGGCCGGCGCCGAGCCCACCGGCGGTGGGCTCGGCTACGAACAAGCCCTGGCGACGGTCGTCGACGCCGAGCGGTTCCCGACCCTCGCCCGCCTGCTCGCCGCCGGGACGTTCGCCACCCCGGCCGCACCCACCGGCCCGGACAGCGACGTCATTCCCAACCTCGAGTTCGGTCTCCGACAACTCCTGGAAGGCATCCACGTCTACGTGACCCGACGCACGCAGCTAGGGGCAGATAGGGGTTAACCAGAATCGCATTTCACGGTTAGGCTCGGTCCGTAATACCCGATACGGGGTGAGCGCACCCAACAATGAGGGTTATTCAGGCCGACGTCGAACAGGCACCTGAACCGACGCGTCACGCACGAACAACCCTCGACATGCTGCGGAGCAGTTCATGCGCGTACTGTTCACGGTGTTCGCCGCCAAACCACACTTTTACAATCTGGTCCCGTTGGCCTGGTCGCTGCAAGCGGCCGGGCACGAGGTTCGGATCGCGAGTCAACCGGACCTCGCGGAGATCATCGCCGCGACCGGCCTCACCGCGGTCCCGGTCGGCAGCGAACTCGACATGGTCACAGCCTTCCAGGGCGGTACGGACGACGGCTCCGGCGGCGCACCGTGGCAGCGCCTGACCGGGCTCAGCGAGCTCGACCCGGTCAAGCTCACCTGGAACTACGTCCTCGGCGTGTTCACCGTCGGCTGCTCCATGGAGTACGAGTACCTGGCCGGCCAGGCCGTGACGGACGACCTGGTCGAGTTCGCCCGTGGCTGGCAGCCCGACCTGGTTGTCTGGGACGCGCTGACCTTCGCCGGGGCGATCGCCGCCCGCGTCAGCGGGGCCGCCCACGCCCGCATCCTCTTCGGGCAGGACTACGTGTTCCGGATGTACGCCGACTACCGCGCGATGCTCGACCGGCAGCCACCGGAGTGCCGGGACGACCCGGTCTCCGACTGGCTGGCCGGACGCCTGGCCCGCTACGGCTGCTCCTACGAGCAGCACCAGGACCTGGAGCTGATGACCGGCCAGTGGACGATCGACCCCACCCCGGCCTGGATGCGGCTCCCCCTCGACCTGCCGTACCTGCCCATGCGCTACGTGCCGTTCAACGGTCCGACCAGCGTGCCCGGGTGGGTGCTCGCTCCCCCGGCACGCCCCCGCGTCTGCCTGTCACTCGGGGTGTCCGGCAGGGAACTGTTCGGTGGCGACCAGCTGTCCCGCGGCGACCTCACCACCGTGTCCGACCTGCTGGACGCGCTCGCTGACTTCGACGTCGAGGTGGTGGCGACGCTCAACGCCGAACAACTCGCCTCGGTGGACCGGCTACCGGACAACGTCCGGGTGGTGGACTTCGTCCCGCTCAACGAGTTGCTGCCCAGCTGCTCGGCGGTGATCCACCACGGCGGGTTCGGCACCACCGGCAACGTGCTGGCGCACGGCGTACCCGGGATCGTGATCCCGGCGCCCTGGTGGGACGCCGCCCGGCTGGCCCAGCACCTGCAGGGGCGCGGCGCCGGATTCCTGCTGGACCACGACGAACTGTCCCGGGCCGCGCTGCGCGACCGGCTCGCCCGCCTGCTCACCGATCCGCAGATCGCCGACCACGCCGCCCAGGTCCGCGCCGAGCTTCTGGACACGCCGAGCCCGCACGAGCTGGTCCCGCAGCTGGAGCGGCTGGCGGCGCGGCACCGCGCCGCCGATCCCCAGCCAGTCGGAAGCAGGTGAACCGCAATGCGTGTCCTGGTCACCGTCATCGCCGTCAAGACCCACCTGTACAACGTGGTTCCCATGGCGTGGGCACTGCAGGCCGCCGGGCACGAGGTGCGGGTGGCCAGCCAACCGGACCTGGTCGAGGCGATCACCAACGCCGGGCTGACCGCGGTGGCGGTCGGTGACCCGCTCGGCATGGGCCGGTCGGAGCACGGCCCCCGCGGGCAGACGTTCCGGGCACACGGCGGTGGCATGCTCGTCGCCGCGGGCGAGGAGCCGACCTGGGAGCACGCCCTCGGCGCGCTCACTGTCGCGTGCGCGGTCGAGTACGAGTTCTTCGCCGGTCAGACGGTGCTGGACGACCTGGTGGAGTTCGCCCGTGGCTGGCAGCCCGACCTGGTGGTGTGGGACGCGTTGACCTTCTCCGGGGCGGTCGCCGCCCGCGCCTGCGGCGCCGCGCACGCCCGCATGCTGTTCGGCATCGACTACATCACCCAGATGTACGGACACTTCGTGGCGCTGCGCGACGAGCAGCCCGCCGACCGGCGCGACGACCCGGTGGCCGACTGGCTCACCGGCCGACTCGGCCGCTACGGCTGCGAATTCGACCCGTCGGACGCGCTGGAGCTGATGACCGGGCAGGTCACGATCGACCCCACCCCGGCGTGGATGCAGCTACCGCTCGGCCTGCCGGTCCTGCCGGTACGGTTCGTACCGTTCAACGGTGCGGCCAGCGTTCCGCAGTGGATCTACGATCCGCCACGCCGGCCACGGGTCTGCCTGTCCCTGGGCATGTCGGGACGGGACCTGTTCGGCGGTGACCTGGTCTCCGTGGCCGACCTGCTCACCGCACTGGCCGAACTCGACATCGAACTCGTCGCCACCCTCAATGCCGACCAACTCGCCGCCGTCACCACCCTGCCCGACAACGTCCGCGCCGTCGACTTCGTCCCCCTCAACGAACTCGCCCCCACCTGCACCGCCATCATCCACCACGGCGGCTTCGGCACCCTCGGCAACGTCCTCGTCCACGGCATCCCCAGCCTCACCGTCCCCGCCCCCTGGTGGGACGAGAAAGACCTCGGCACCCACCTGCACAACCGCCACGCCGGCATCCACCTCGACCCACACACCCTCACCCCCGACACCGTCAAGACCGCCCTGCACCAACTCCTCACCGACCCCACCTACCAACACCACGCCACCAACGTCCAACACGACGTACTCACCACCCCCACCCCCAACGACGTCACCACCCAACTCGAACAACTCGCGGCCGGTCCGCGGGCCTAGTCCGTCCGGGAGATTCCGCCATGCGCGTGCTCGCCACCGTGTTCGCGACAAAGCCCCACCTGTACAACCTGGTGCCGGTGCTGTGGGCGATGCGCGCCGCCGGCCACGAGGTCTGCGTCGCCAGCCACCCCGACCTGATGGAGACCATCGGACGGACCGGCCTGACCGGGGTGCCGGTCGGCAACGAGCTCAACATGATGGGATCGTTGCAGGAGAAGGGGGACGACAGCGCCGGAACCGGCGCCACCTGGGAGAGCCTGACCTCCGGCATGACCGAGACCCGGTCGGAGCGCCTCACCTGGAACTACGTGCTCGGTGCCTTCACGATGGGTTGCTCGGCGGACTACGAGTACCTGACCGACCAGGTGATGCTGGACGACCTGGTGGAGTTCGCCCGTGGCTGGCAGCCCGACCTGGTGATCTGGGACGCGTTGACCTTCGCCGGGGCGGTCGCCGCCCGCGCCTGCGGCGCCGCGCACGCCCGCATGCTGTTCGGCATCGACTACATATCCCGGATGTACGACAACTACCGGACGCTGCTCGACGAGCAGCCCGCCGACCGGCGCGACGACCCGGTGGCCGACTGGCTCACCGGCCGGCTGGCCCGCGCCGGCGTCGACGCCGTGGTCACCCCGGAACTGGCCAGGGAGCTGATGACCGGGCAGGTCACGGTCGACCCCACCCCGGCGTGGATGCAGCTGGCGCTGTCGGTGAACCGGCTGGCCGTGCGGTACGTGCCGTTCAACGGACCGAGTGCGATCCCGCGGTGGATCTACGATCCGCCACGACGGCCACGGGTCTGCCTGTCCCTGGGTGTGTCCGGCCGGGAGCTGCTCGGCGGTGACCTGGTCTCCGTGGCCGACCTGCTCACCGCACTGGCCGAACTCGACATCGAACTCGTCGCCACCCTCAATGCCGACCAACTCGCCGCCGTCACCACCCTGCCCGACAACGTCCGCGCCGTCGACTTCGTCCCCCTCAACGAACTCGCCCCCACCTGCACCGCCATCATCCACCACGGCGGCTTCGGCACCCTCGGCAACGTCCTCGTCCACGGCATCCCCAGCCTCACCGTCCCCGCCCCCTGGTGGGACGAGAAAGACCTCGGCACCCACCTGCACAACCGCCACGCCGGCATCCACCTCGACCCACACACCCTCACCCCCGACACCGTCAAGACCGCCCTGCACCAACTCCTCACCGACCCCACCTACCAACACCACGCCACCAACGTCCAACACGACATACTCACCACCCCCACCCCCAACGACGTCACCACCCAACTCGAACAACTCGCCGCCGATCCATGGAGCCTGCGATCGTGACCACTTCGCCGCCCAACTCCGGAGTCCGCCTGGGGGTCGTCCGTGGCATCAGCTACGGCATGTACGGCCGCCCGGAGCGCTTCGTGCCCCAGGTCCGCGCCATGAACGCCGGCCTGATCCGGGTGTACGTCTACTGGTCGCAGATCGAGCCGGTGTCCGGCCGGTTCGACTTCGACGTCGTCGACGCCCTGTTCGATCAGCTCGACGGCACCGAGGAGATCTGGGTGACGGTCTGCTCCAGCTCGCCCTGGGCCACCCGGGTACCGACCCGGCTGCTGCCGCCGTCACCGGCCAAGAGCCTGCGGCGGTACGGCAAGTTCGTCGAGCGGCTGGTCCGGCACTGCGCCGGCCGGGTGCACTACTGGCAGTGCGACAACGAGCCGACCGACAACGCGTTGTTGTGGGCCGGCAGCGCGCCGGAGTACCTCGCCCAGCTCAAGGTGCTGCACAAGGCGGTCAAGAAGGTGGACCCGCAGGCGTCCGTCGTCCTCGGCGGCGCACCGTTCATGCTTCCGTTGTCGGCACCGGACAGTCATGAGCGCCGGTTCTTCGATCTGCTGCTCGACCAGGGCCGGGACCACTTCGACCTGTTCGACCTGCATCTGTACGGACCGACGACGATGATCCCCGAGCACGTGGAATCGGTCCGCGACCAGATGCGCAAGTTCGGCTACGAGAAGCCGGTGGTGGCCGGCGAGTACAACGGGCCCTGGCCGGCGCTGTTCCCGGAGGCGATGGCGATCCTCAAGGAGCCGGCCGAGGCGGCCGGCGGGCACGGCCGCCAGGCCGAGCACGACGCCATCGCCAAGCTGTACGCCCGACGCGAGACGTTGCCGCCGACGCTGCAGATGTTCCTGCTCGACTGCCCACCCGACCTCGAAGACAAACGCTACCGGATCGCGTGCCGGGAGATCGTCATGCGCAACCTGCTGGCGTTCTCCGTCGGTATCCGGCGTACCGCCTGCTGGAACCTCGCACCGGAGGCCGCCGGCTTCGCCAACCCGTACTCGCTGATGGACGTGATGTTCCGGACGTTCGCGCTGATGGACTACGCCGGCGACGAGCTCGCGGTCCGTCATCCCAACGCCGAGGCACTCGCCCTGGTGGCCGGCCAGCTCGACGGGGCCGAGCAGGTCGAACGGGTCCCGGTCGCGGATCGGCCGCAGCAGTACCTGTTCGACGTGCGGCGGCCGGGACGTGGACCGCTGCTGGTCACCTGGATCGACCGGGACCCGTTCCACGGCGAGGACGAGCCCGACGTGCAGTTCGACTGGTCCTGGACGGCGGAGCGGGCGTACGCGGTCGACGCGCTGGGCCGTGCGGTGCCGGTGACATCCCGCGACGGTCGGGTGCACCTGCCGGTCGGCTGCACCCCGGTGTTCGTCTCCGCCGAGGCGATCCCCGCGAAGTCCGGAGGTCACTGAGGATGCGAGTGCTGTTCACCGTCTCGTCGTGGTCGACCCACTACTCGACGATGATCGCCGTCGGTTGGGCCGCGCAGGCCATGGGACACGAGGTCCGGGTGCTGTGCCCCGCGTCGGAGACCACCGCGGTGTCGAACACCGGGCTGATCCCGGTGCCGGTGCTCGACGGCGTCGACATCGTCACCAGCAACCGGTTGGAGTACTACCGGGAAGCCGCCGAGGGCCGGTGGCGCTACCCGTGGCTGCCGCTGCATCCGCTGACCGGCGAGCCGCTGCGCGGCCTGGACGAGTTCGACCTCGCCGGGTACCGCCGTACCGTGGAACCGGAGCTGGCCGCCCGCGCGGCGCGCGGCTTCGACGCGGCGGTCGAGTACGCCCGCCGCTGGCGACCGGACGTGGTGCTGCACGACCCCACGAGCCTCGAGGGCCTGCTGGCCGCCCGGGTGGTCGGCGTTCCGGCGCTGCTGTGCCTGTGGGGTCCGGTGGGCACCCACGAGCCGGAGCACCGGCGGATCGTGCCGACCGACATCAGCGGTTCGTTCGCCCGGCACGGTGTCGGCGAGTTCAGCCTCGACCTGATCACCCATGTGGTCGACCCGTGTCCGGCGGCGGTCGCCCCGCCGGTCGGTGGCGAGCGGGTGCCACTGCGGTACGTGCCGTACAACGGTTGCGCGCCGGAGCCGGCCTGGCTGCACGACACTCCGGCCCGGCCCCGGGTCTGCATCGCCTGGTCGACGGCGCTGTCCACGATGTCGGGACCGAACTCCTACCTGCTGCCCGAGCTGATCTCCAGCCTCGACGGTCTCGACCTCGAGGTGGTCGTCACCGCCACGGCGGCGGACGTGGCGGCGCTCGGCGCGGTGCCGGCGGGGGTCCGGGTGCTGGAACGAATGCCGCTGCGGCTGCTGCTGCCCGGTTGCGCCGCGATCGTCCACCACGGCGGCAGCGGTAACACGATGACCGCGCTCGTGTCCGGCACACCGCAGCTGCCGATCACCTTCACCACCGAGACCACGGTCACCGCGGAGCGGCTGCACACCGCCGGTGTCGGCATCCACCTGCAGGGCGACCTCGCCGACCGGCAGCGGGTGCGCGACGCGGTGCTGGCGCTGGTGTCCGACCCCGGCTACCGGGCCCGTGCCGGTGAGGTGCGGGACGAGATCCGGCTCAGGCCGACCCCGGTCGACCTGGTGACGAACCTGGAGAAGTTGGCGGGCGGTTGAACCGCCTGCTCGTTCGGTAGGGAGTGACAGGTGAAGGGCATCATCCTCGCTGGCGGGTCGGGGACCCGTCTGCATCCGGTGACATTGCCGATGTCCAAGCAGCTACTGCCGGTCTACGACAAACCAATGATCTACTATCCGCTGTCGGTCCTCATGCTCGCCGACATCACCGAGATCCTGCTGATCAGCACCCCGCGTGACCTGCCGCAGTTCCAGCGGCTGCTCGGTGACGGGTCGGCGCTGGGCATCAGCATCAGCTACGCGGAGCAGCCCAGCCCACGCGGGCTGGCCGAGGCTTTCATCATCGGGGCGGACCACATCGGGGACGACTCGGTCGCGCTGATCCTGGGTGACAACATCTTCTACGGGCCCGGCCTGCCCGAGGTGTTGCAGAGCAGCGCCCGTCAGCTCGGCGGTTGCGTCCTGTTCGGCTACCCGGTGACCGACCCGTGGCGTTACGGCGTGGGCGAGACCGACCAGGCGGGCAACCTGATCTCGTTGGAGGAGAAGCCGGAGCGGCCGCGGAGCAACACCGCGATCACCGGTCTGTACCTGTACGACAACGACGTCATCGACATCGCCAAGAACGTCCGCCCGTCGGCGCGCGGCGAGCTGGAGATCACCGACGTCAACCAGGTGTATCTCGACCGGGGCAGGGCCCGGCTGGTCGAGCTCGGCCGCGGCTTCGCCTGGCTGGACACCGGCACCCACGACTCGCTGCTGCAGGCCGGGCAGTACGTGCAGGCGCTGGAGCAGCGCCAGGGGCTGCGGATCGCCTGTGTCGAGGAGATCGCACTGCGGATGGGGTTCATCAGCGCCGAGGCGTGTCACGCGGCCGGGGCCGGTCTGGCGAAGACCGGGTACGGCCAGTACCTGATGACCGTGGCGGCCGAGCACCGATCGAGGAACGGCTGACAGCCCGGGGAGACGTGCGATCCGGGCGGCGGTACGTTGTACCCGCCGAAGTGCCCCGCCCGGCGCGTCGACGTGTCGGGCGGGGCACCACCCCCGGACGGGGGCACCACCCCGGACGGACCGCGCCCCTTGACGGGGCGCAGCCGGATCAGCGGGCCACGAGAGTACGGGCCGGAGACATCGGTGACTGCCCGGAGACCTCGTACTGCGACAGCTCCGACGGCAGATCGGCGCGGCGGGTCACCTTCAGCTTCCGGTAGACCCGGGTGAGATGCTGCTCGACGGTGCTGACGGTGATGTACAACGTGCGACCGATCTCCCGGTTGGTGTGCCCCAGGGCGGCCAGCGCGGCCACGTTGCGTTCCGCCTCGCTCAACGCGGCGACGCCGGTCGGGCCGACGTTGTCCGCCGCCGGCGGCTCGACCGCCGCCCCCACCTCGACCGGTCCACCCGCCGCCTGACAGACCTTGAGTTCCTGTTCGGCGCGGCGCAGCACCAACCGGGCCTGCCCGAGGTCGCCGGCTTCCCGGTGCGCCTGGCTCAGGTCGGCCAGCGCGTACGCCAACTCGAGCCGGTCGCCGCAGCGTTCCAGCAGCTCGATGGCCTGATGCAACAGTTCGGTCCGGTCCCGCGCCGCGCCCACGGCGGCGAGGACCCGCAGTGCCGCGCCACGCGCCCGGTCCCCCGCCCGCTCCATCCGGTCGGAGACCAGGTGCCGGCCCTTGCCCCGCAGGCCGACCCGCAGATACGCCTGGGCGAGCGGGCAACGCCACGGGATCATCGCCGGTACGTCGACAGCCAGCCGCTTGAGCAGCTCACCACAGCGTTCCAGTTCGTCCACCGCGGCCAGTGGCCGACCGGCGGCCAGACTGTGACTGCCGCTGGCGTACAGGTAGTGGGCACCAGCGACGGTATCGAACATCGCCTCGGGGACGGCGGCGTCCAGCAACGCGGCCGCCTCGTCGAGGCGTCCCATGGCGGTGCGGGCCAGGACCATCGTCGCCAGCGGCAGCCCGACGAGCACCCCCCAGTCACGCGCCGGCAGGATCGCCAGCGCCTCCGCCGCCGCCACGTCCGCACCGGCCAGATCACCACGCCGCCAGGCGAGGTCGGCCCGGACCCAGCTCAGCAACGCGCGCCCGGCCCCGGTGCGGCGCCGCTCGGTGCTGTCGAGCAGGGTCTGCGCCCAGTGGCGGGCGTGCTCGGGGCGTCCGGCGTACTCCAGCACCAGCAACGCCAGGGCGGCGACTTCCGGTGGCGCCTCACCCGCGCAGCTCTGCAACGCGTGCTCGGCGCTGCCCACCGGTGGTGTCGCGGATCGGGCCAGCGTGAGCTGCGCCGCCCCGGCCAGCGGCCCGCCGGGTGTCGGGGCCGGGGTCACGAGCCAGCCCTGGACCGGCTCGGCCAGCCGTTGCCAGATCGGCCCGTACACCCATTCCAAGGTCAGGCGCAGCTCGGTGAGACTGGTGGCGTCCGCCGGACCGTGGCGTCCGCCGACGGCGTCGACGGCGTCGAGGGCTGCCGTCAGCTCTCCCTGCCAGAGCAGGTGGCGGATCACCGGTGCGGCGTCCCGCCAGGGCAGGGTCCCTGCGCTCAGCGCGGTACGTAGCTGGGGCAGGTGGGGGGCGAGTGCGGACGGATTCGCCCGCCAGGCCAGCCGGGCCAGGACGGCCCGCAACGCCAGCCGCTCGTCGTCGTCGCAGTTGCGCAACGCCAGGTCGAGGCAGCCGACCGCGAACCGGTCGTCCTCGGCGATCACCTGTTCCGCTGCGTGTCGCAGCAGGCGTACCGCCCATGGCCCCGGGACCGCGTTGGCGGCCACCAGGTGCCGGGCGACCTCGACCGTCTCCGCCGACCGCCCGTACAGCAGTTCGGCCGCCCGCAGGTGCCACCCGGCGAGCTTCTCCGGGGCGATGCCCGCCAGCAGGATGTCGCGGATCACCGGATGGCGGATGCAGTCGCTGACCACCAGCCCGGCGGCCCGCAGCACGTCGAAGGCGGGTCCGAGAGGCCGGTCGGCCAGTCGGAGCAGCTGTGCGGTGAGCTCCTGGGTGGCGCACTCACCGAACAACGCGATGCCCCGCGCCACCACCAGGATCTCCTCGTCCCAGCGGGTCACGCAGTCCCAGACGTCCTGGTGGAACACCGGCCCGGCGACCGGCGCGACGCACGCCGCACCCGCCAGGTTCGCCGCGCCTGAGGCGTCTGCGACGCCGGCCGGGTCTGCGGCTCTGGCGGCGTTCGCGGCCCGGAGCTGGTCCTCGATCAGCGCATGGGTCAGGAGCGGGTTCCCGCCGGTGATGGCGTGCATCCGGGCGGCGAGCCCGGCGGGTGTCCCGGAACCGCCCAGCCGGCGAGCCACCAGGTCGGCGGTGCCGGCGCAGGTCAGCGGGGCAACCGTGATCCGGGCGTGCGGCTGCCGGGCCACCTCGGCGTGCAGTTGGGTACGCGGCAGGCTGGGCCACTCCCATTCGGTCATCGCCAGCAGTACGCGGGCCGGCCGGATCCGCCGCCGGAGGCTGACCAGTACCTGCAGGGACGGTCGGTCGGCGAACTGAATGTCGTCGATGGCGATCACCACCGGCCGGTCGGCCGCGAGCTCCAGCAGCAGTGCGCACAAGCCGTGCACCGCCCGCGCGTCCAGTCCGCCGCCGTGCGGCGTACCGCCAGGTCCGGGCAGCGCCGCCGGAAGCGTCAGTTCCGTCATCCGACCGGCAATCTCGGGTGCCAGCGGCGCGCTGCGGATCAGCTGCCAGACGACCCCCAACGGCAGTTCACGCTCGGCCCTGGCGCCTGTCGCGCTCAGCACCAGCGCCCCGGTTGCCGCGGCGCGCTCGGCGAACGCGTGCAGCAGTTCGGTCTTACCGGTGGCCGGACCGCCCCGGACCAGGGCGACCCTGCCGCGTCCCGCAGCGCTCTCGGCCAGCAGATCGGTCAGTGACGACAGTTCTCCGTTTCGTTCTACCAGCATGGCTTTCCCCGATCCTTCTTGGTCGCGCGGATTCCCCCATCCGCGCGGTCGATATGGTCGTCGCACCGGTCACGGCCACTCGTCACGCTGCACCCCGAATCCACGGGACAGCGCCGCGCGATGCAACGTGCAGGCGAGCCGTACGTCGAGCGCCCACGCCCCGAGCAGGTCGACCAGCAGGATGTCGTCGGCGCCGGTGCGACCGGCGTGCTCACCGGTCAGCAGCTGTCCCAACTCGGCTTCGATCGGCCGGACGTCACGGCTCGACCTGCCCGGTCGACCCGTTCGACGTCGGCGCGGCCGCAGGCCGCCGGACCGGCGAGCTCCAGCGGCTGCCGGCGACGGTTGCCCGCCGTGCGGCGTCGGCCACGTGTCCTCAGGCGACGACTCGACACACCAGGGCGACGGCTCGTAGGTGGTGTCGCCGTCGACGGTGTGCCCGCAGGCGGCGCGGCCGGAACCTCCCGGCCGGCTCAACGACGCGTCGTCTACATAGATTTGCCGTGCCTGGTCGACCACCCCGCCGGCGAAGCCCACCCTGGCGGTGTTGATCAGCAACGCACCACTCGCCGGGACACCGATGTCCAGTCGGTCCGGTCGTGGCACCAGACCGACCACCAGGGTGGCGCCGAAGACCGCGTCGGCCGCCGCCTCGGTCACCGTCCAGCCGACGCCGGCTCGGTCGAGCTCAGCCAGCAGCTGCGGTTGGACGCGCTCCTGCGAGGACGCTCCGGCACCGTGAAAGATCGCCACGTGGCTGAGCCCACCGGCCCGGCCGAGGATCAGTGGGAGCAGCAGGCTGGTCGCGGATCCCGGACCGAGCATGGCGGCGGTCACCGCGCCCGGGGTCACCAACGCCCGGACGGCGATGGTGGCGAGCGCCGCCATCCGGGAGGCGGCAAGCGCCCGGGCCGGCAGCACGCAGCGCCGGCCGACCCGTTGGTCCTCCAGCAGGACGAGATCATCCGGCCCCGGCAGCTGGATGATGCGTCCGTCCGGCATGTCGTCCCCCACCTTCCCGGTCACCCCGTCGCGTAGCTCCTCGGCGAGCAGGTCGACCGCGTCAACCGCGTACAGCGCGCTGACCAGCTCGTCGGTGTTGAGCTGAAGGACGCGGCCGCTCATTCGACAGTGGCTCCCTCCAGCCGGTGACCAGGAGGCCGCTCAACGTGACGCGGCGGCCTGGGCGGCAGGCTAGCCACGGCGGCTTTCCGAACGCTCTCGATGTGCTCTCAGTGGACCGAGAGTCCATCGAGAGCGGGACGCGACATGCTGCGGTCGGTCCACCAACGGATGCGTCGAGAAACAACACGGAGGCGACAGGACATGCGATTCCACCGGGAGTTGAGCCCGACGTCAACCCGCGCACGTTCGCCGAGGACCCCGTACACACCGCAGCTGCTCGGGTTGCTCGCGGCCGCCGCCATGCTCGTGGGGGCCGTGACGACAGCGGCCGCCGGGCCGCAGACGCAGGCCGGTTCCGTCCCGGCCGAAGCGACCAGCGATCCCAGCGACATGCACTGGTGACGAGGACAGGTGGCGAGCCGGCCAGACCCGCTGCTGGACCACTTCGATGGGGATCCGACCATCGGCTCCATTTGTCACACCTGGCCCTCGGCGTGCCCGAGGTGATCGTTTCCAGAGAGGATCCTGATGAGAGAACTGGCCAGACGTACCTTGGCGGTGACAGCGGGCCTCGCCGTCGTGCTGTCACCAGGCGCGGCGACCGCCGCCCAGGCCGGCAGTTCCCAGCCCACCCTGCAGGTCGTCGCCAGCGGGTTGAACAACCCTCGGCACCTGGTCGTCGACCGGGGCACGATCTGGGTCGCGGAGGCCGGCGTCGGCGGTGACCTGCAGTGCATCATCACCCCTGAGGGTGAGCAGTGCCTGGGGCACAGTGGAGCCATCACCACCGTCCGGAACGGAGTCGTGACCCGGGTCATCGAGGGCCTGCCGTCGCTCGGCGCACCCACCGACGGCTCGTACGCCACCGGGCCGGCCGACCTGTCGCTGCGCAACGGCCGGCTGACGGTACTCATGTCCACCTCGGGGATCGACCCGGTCACCGGAGAGAACCCGTTCGGCGCCAACGGTCCCGAGATGGGCCGGCTGCTGCACTTCATCTGCCCGGGCGCCGGGCACGTGCGGCTCGGCGCCGACTTCGGCGTCCACGAGGCGCGGCACAACCCCGACGGCGGTGCCGGGGCACCCGCGGGCGCCGAGATCGAGTCCAACCCGTACGGGATGGTTCCGTTCCGGGGCGGTTTCGCGGTAACCGACGCCGGCGGCAACGATCTGCTCTGGGCCACCCGGGGCGGCCGGATCAAGACGCTGGCGGTGTTCCCGACCAAGGACGTCGGCGGCGGCTGGCAGCTACAGAGCGCGCCCACCGCTGTCGAGGTCGGCCCGGATGGGGCGCTGTACGTGGCCGAGCTGAGCGTCGTCGCGGGAACCGCCCGGGTCTACCGGGTGGTGCCCGGCCAGGAGCCGACCGTCTTCGCCGACGGGTTCACCCTGCTCACCGACCTCGCCTTCGACCGTCAGGGGCGGCTGCTGACGCTCTCGATGGCCAAGGACGGCGCGATCTTCCCGCCGAGTCACGGCGAGATCGTCCGCGTCGAGCACGACGGAAGCAAGACCCACTTCTCGCCGGAAGGGCTGATCGCGCCGACCGGCATCGCGGTCTCCGGTGACGACGTCTACGCCACGAGCCAGGGCGTGTCTCCCGGCATCGGCGAGATCGTAAAGCTGCGCCTGCCGTGACCGACCGGTGCGGTTGTCCCGGCGCCGGGACAACCGCACCGTCACCGGCGGCCGGCCCGCTGCGGTGCGGCGAGTTCCAAGGCCGACCGGCTGGACCGGATCTGGTCCAACCAGCGCGCGGCCTGTTTGGAGTCCAGCTCGGCCAGCAGTCGCGCGGCCCGTTCCAGACTGTCCGCCGCCTCGGAGAGGTTGTCGTTCATCGCGTGCAGGTCACTGAGCACGCTCAATGTCCGCGCCTGCCAGAGCACCGAGCCGAGGTCCTCGAACAGCCGGCTCGCGCCGGCCAGGTACTTCGCCGCGGCGACGGTCCTCCCGGCGGCCAGGCACAGCTCGCCCAACGCGTACAGCGCCTCCCCTTCGACGAGCCGTTCCCCGACCCGCCGGGCCAGGTCCAGAGCGTGCAGCAGGGTCTGCTCGGCCCGCTCCGGCCGTCCGTCGCGGGTGTCGACGATACCGAGGCCGTAGAGCGCGTACACCTCGCCGATCCGGTCACCGATGTTGCGTACGATCAGCAGGACCCGGTGCAGCGCCTGCCGGCTCAGCTTGATCTGCCCGGTGCTCAGATGAAGATGGGCGAACTGGTGCACCACCTGGGCCTCGCCGCGCAGACACCGCACCTTGAGGCAGATGGTCAGCGCCTCCTCCAGCAGTGACCGGCCACGCTCGGTCTCCCCCTCGTCGATCCAGAACTTGGCGACGCTGCGCAGGATCTGCGCCTCGCCCATCTCGTCACCGACGGCGCGCAGCGCGGTGAGAGATCGCTCGTAGTTGCTCAGCATCGCCGAGGTGTCCCCGCGCAGCCCTTCGATCAACGCCACGTTGCGCAGCACCAGCCCGCAGCCGTGGGTGTTCTGCTCACTTCGGAAGATCGACAGCGCCGCGGCGAAGTACTCCCCGGCGGTGGCGAGCCGCTTCTGGAACATGTGCAGCGTGCCCAACGAGTAGAGCATGGCTGCCTGCCCGTTGCGGTTGCCGGCCTGGGTGGTCGCCGCCAGCCCGATTTCCGCGCTCTCCCGCCACAACTCGTAGTAGCCCTTGCTCTCGAACAGGGTCACCGAGGTGAGGGCCAGATCCCAGCAGTGGTCGTGCATCCCGTACGCGGCGGCCTGTCGGATGGCCGCGACGATCGCGAACCGCTCGTTGTCCCACCAGTCCCGCTCGGCGCCCCACCAGTCCAGTGCGGACCTGGACGACGGACCCTGGCACGACGGACGCCACCGAGGGGCGCCTCCGTGCAGCAGGGTGAAGTCGCCGCCGTACTCCTTGCGGTGCGCCTCGTCGGAGAGGGTGAGCCAGGCACCGAGAACGCGGGCGACGGCGGCGTCCCGCTGCGCCGGACTATCGGTGGCGCTGAGCATCTCCTGGGCGTAGACCCGGATCAGGTCGTGGCAGCTGTAGCGGACCCGGTTGCCGGCGTACTCGACGGTGTCGAGCATGCGGGCGTCGACCAGGCTCTCCAGCAGGTCGACCGCGTCCAGCAGGTCGGTGTCCAGCAACGCCGCCGCCATCCAGGCCGGAAAGTCGCGTACCTGGACCAGGGCGACGAGGCGGAACAGCCGCTGCGCCCGCGCCGCCAGGCTCCGGTAGGTGAGGGCGATGCTGGCCCGCAGCTCCAGTCCTCCGTGCGAGAACTCGTCCAGCCGGCGCGCCTCGTTGCCCAGCCGGCGGACCAGATCGGCGATCCGCCAGTGCGGGCGTGACGCCAGCCGTGCGCCGGCGATCCGCAGCGCCAGGGGCAGGCCGTTGCAGAAGCGGATCAGCTCCAGCGCCGCCGGCTCCTCGGCGCGGGCCCGGTCATCACCGACGATCTTGTGTAACAGTTCCATCGACCGGGCGGCGTCGAAGGGTGCGACATCGACGCGCAGCGCCCCGGGAAGCCAGGCCAGCCGTCGGCGGCTGGTCACGATGACCGCGCAGGTGGGGCTGCCGGGGAGCAGCGGAAGGATCTGCTCTTCGCAGGTGACGTCGTCGAGCACGACCAGCACCCGGCTGCCCGCCAGCGTGCTGCGGTACAGCGTCGCGCGTTCCTGGAGATCGTCGGGGATCGTGGAACCACTCACCCCCATCGCCCGGAGGAATCTGGCCAGCACCGCACCCGCGTCGCTGCCCTGCGGGTTCTGGAACTCGCCGTACAGATGGCCGTCGGGAAACTGATCGGCAATCTCGTGTGCCACCCGGAAAGCGAGACTCGACTTTCCCACACCGCCCACACCGGAGATAGCGACGATCCGCATCGAGTACGGCGCCAACTCATTCGACGACTCGCCGGTCAGCGCCTCCTTTATCCGTCCTATCAGCGAATCACGCCCAGTGAAGTCGGCGATGCTGAATGGCACCTCGTGCGGCACGATCGGCTGAATCGACGACGATTTCCCGTCGACTCCGGCATCTATCACCGGCCGGGGCACGATGGGCTGTTGATCCAGCGCCGGGTCACGATTCAGAATCGCCCGTTCCAGGTCCTGCAGTTCCTGCCCCGGCTCGATGCCGAGTTCCTTCACAAGCACGGCGCGCGCGTGCCGGCGGACCTCCAGCGCCTCAGCGGGGCGCCCCGAGCGGTACTTGGCGAGCATCAGGTAGCCGTACAGCCGTTCCCGGAGCGGATACTCGTGCACCAGCGCGGTCAACTCGTTGACGACCTCCCCGTGGCGGCCAAGGGCGAGGTCGAGCCGGACCCGCTCCTCAAGGGTGGACAGCCGCTGGTCGTCCAGCAGCACGGCCCCCCGGCGAACCAGCCCGCTGTGGATGTCGGCGAGCGCCGGCCCCCGCCACAGATCGAGTGCCTTACGCAACGTCGTGGCCGCGGCGGCGATCCGTCCGTGTTCGGTCTGCTGGCGCGCCTGCGCGACGAGGTCGGCGAACAGCTCGCTGTCCAGTTCGTCCCCGGACAGGGTGAGCAGGTAGCCGTGCGGATGGGTCCGGATGACGTCCGGCCGCCCGGCGGTACCGAACAACTTCCGCAACAAGGAAATGCAGGTCTGCACCTGGCCGCGGGCGGTCGACGGCGGGTCGGTATCCCACACTGCCTCGACAAGTTGCTCGACGGTGGTCACACGGTTCACGCTGAGCGCCAGCATTGCCAGAATGGCACGCTGCCGCGGCCCACCAATATCCAGTGATCGACGGCCGCCTATCAACTCCAGTGTGCCGAGAAGTTTGACATGCATATCGCGACGAACCCCCGCAGTCGAGCACCCTTCGCACATCACACCATACACGCGCTACCTTTCAGGCACCAGCACCCTATTACGGCCGCATATCCGCATATGTCCCAGATCGAATACCCCACCCACGACGCCGCCGACCGAGGGGTTTGCCACCGGTCAGATTCGACAAATGCCGCCGCAACCCCACACAGGGAATAGCCTGAGTCACCGACAAGCCGCGTCACAACTCCGATCAGCACAAGAATCGTCACCCACAGTAAGTGAACAACGGCAGGGTCGGCGCATCTGACAAATCACCGACCGTACTGCGAAAGTTGATGCCTGGTTTATCCGCTAGGTGCAGCTAAACTGTATATGTCGACGTCCGGCGCCGGCCCGGGCCACGGCCGGGCCACGGTCCGCCGCCCAGCCGGCGAACAGCGCGAACCAGTCCCCGGTCCCCGTCGACCCCTGCAGGAGGGACCGTGCCGCGCCGTGGGCGAGGCCTGCCGACTCAGCCCGCCACCCGCAAACCTGGGCACCGACGGGGAGAATTCAGACGGACATGTCACACCCGCCTGACCGGCGGCGTCGCGAACACCTGAATGACATCGATATCATCAGCGCCGATCGACACCAGCCTCGGGAATCGACCAGTAACTGAATGTCAGCCGGCGGATCGCAGACGTGACCGGCTTGCCCATCGATGGATGTTCCGGCTGACGTCGAGCAGACGCCTGGCCTGCGGCGTCGCGCGTACCTGAATCGCCTTCATCGCCCGACGAGGCGAACAGACGCGACAAGCAGGCGGCCCCGGATCCGGCCACAACTGTCGTCGAAGGCCGAAACCGGGGACACGATGGACTGATCCGATCAGTACGCGGTGCAGGTCACCGCCGACGAAGTGCTCGTGCCGTTCCAGGTGGCGATGAAGCCGAAACTGGTGCTGGCACCGGCAGCGAGCCGACCGTTGTAGTCGACGTTGCGCGCCGTGACGGTCGGGCGAAGTACATCGCGGTACCGGGCGCCCCGGCCGCCGTCCCGCCGACAAACGCCCGGGCCCGCAGCTGGGTGGAGCGGGTGAAGCGCAGCGCAGGCCCCGGAGTAGAGCGTGGCCTGTGCTGTCGGCAGCTGACCGTTGGTGGTGTAGCGGATCTGTGCGCCGCTGACCGTGGTACTCAGCGACACCGCGACCTCGCCCTGGAAGGTGCCACTGTGCACCGAGAACTGGATGTCGCCGACCAGGTCCTCGGCCGCGTCAGCGGCCGCGATCTGGTCGGCCGCAGCGAGCGGACCGCTGCCAGACTGGCCGCTACCGGTCTTGTCAACGCCGGTTTGGTCGACGCCGGTACCCCGGTCGCTGCCGGCGACGGGTTCGGCGCCGGCCGGCGGTGAGTGGGAGACGAGCAGCCCGGCGACCAGAGTGGCCGCGAACGCGACTCCCACGGCGCGGACGGCCGCCGGCGCGGCCCCGGTACTAGGGACGGTTAGACGCACGATGCCTCCTGTTCGATGTGGCGTACGACGGTCGGCGTCAGGTGCGTCGCCGGGCCCGACGGCCGATTCGACGGCACAGGGATGCCGCAGAAGTGCCGACGCAGGGCGCGTCGCCACGGGCCGTCCGGCAGGTCCGGCCGCAGCGCGGCCAGGCCGGTCGCGTACTTGGAGATGCGCATCGGTCGGATGCAGCCGCGCCACAGCAACCGGTCGGCGGCAGCGTCAGGCTCGCCGACCCGCACTGCCAGCGCAGCTCGGTGTCGATGGAGCCATTCCACTGGAACGAGGACCGACGTGCACGGATTCGTGCCGAGCTAGACGCCTTCTTCTTTCACCTTTACGGGATCGCTCGCGACGACGTCGACTACATACTCGAGACCTTCCAGTCTGAGACCGGCGGCCTCAAGAACAACGAGATCGCCAAGTACGGCACCTACCGCACCAAGGACCTAGTGCTTGCCGAGTACGACCGCATGTCACCCGCCGGACCGAGCCTGGAACATCCGCTCGTCGACGGCGAGAACTACACCTCGACCTTGACCCCTCCACCCGGCTACGGCCCCCGTCACACCGCTGCGCCGCATACTTCCGAAGTCGGCAAGTGACTGCGTAGAACCGACACAGGCCCCCTAAAGGGCATTAGTGGCTTTCGGCGCGTGCCGGTCTACTTTCTACCGGATGTCGGTCACCACGCAAGCCGATCTGATGTGCGAAGCTAGGCGCATGCGCACGGAGCTGGACGTGACGCTGAGCGGCCCCGTGGGGGGGATGGACGCTCGGCAAGCTCTGGTACGCCTGGAAGAGGTACTTGACCTGCTCGCAGACCTGGAAGACGCCGACCGGAGACGTCCCGTCGGTCAGCGGCGGGTGCCGAGAAGCACCTGGACCTTTGCCCGGCTGGGGCTGGGAAGCGTACGAGCAGCACTGGCTCCCCTGGAGCCAGGACCGGGCGCAACCTTCGACGAACTGGACGCGCTGAACGTTCGCGCTGTCGATGGCTTCGAGCAGGTCGAAGGTGCGGAGCTGCTGCCCGATGGTTGGGGCGTCAACGCTGCACGCACCGCGCGTCGGCTTGCCGGCCGCCTTGGAGCGACACCCGACACGGGGATGAAACTCTCCCTCATCGTCGACGGCCAGGTCCGCAAGTCGGTGGCGGTGACCAGGCGCGCTTCGGTCAACCTCGACCGGGCGCTGAAAGTACGCCGAGAGTCGATCGGCTCGATGTCTGGCTCGATCGACTCGATGAGCGTGCGCACAAAGCCATTCCTTGGTCTCTGGTCGCCCCGTGGAGAAGGCCGGATCAAAGTTGACCTGCCGCCGCAGCTCGTCGAAGCCGCGAAGCAGGCGCTCGGGCACAACGCTGTGGTCCGTGGTCGGATCAAGCGCAACGCGGCAGGCCAGATCCTGGGGATGAGGGCGACCAGCATCGAAGTCCTGCCGGCGGTGGCGGATGCTCCCCCCTTACTAGGACTCGTCGGCGCAGACCCAGACCTGACCGGTGGGCTCAGTCCTCTCGCCTACCTGGAGGAAGTGCGTGAGCAGGCCCGATAAGCCAGATAGCGTCTACCTTGATTCCTGCGGCTTGATTTACGTCCTCACTCGGTATCCGGGATACGAGCCGATCGAACGCCTCCTGGCGTTGTCCGACGCTGGCCAGCTGACAATCATGATCTCGCCGCTGAGCCTGGTGGAAGTGCGCGGCCAAGGCAGGGCGTCGTTCGACGCGGCCAAGGACAAGCAGGCACGCTCCCTCGTCGACAACCCCCGCTTCCTCATGATCGAGTTCGATCGCGAGGTCGCTGTGAAGGCGAGAGATATGGTACGGCGCTTCAAGCTGAAGAACTTCGATGCGATCCACTTGGCCTCGGCCGTTGTTGGACAGGCAGACACGTTGATGACCTACGACAAAGGGTTTCCTCAGGGCCAGAGCGTTGACGGGGTCTGGGTCGACGAGCCGTACACCTACGGCGGACCGGATCTCTTCACAGATCGATGACGCACCGGGCAGCCGGCGCATCAGACGCCGGAGCCAGTGGCTGTCGCGATGACCTACCGCCTGACACAGGTCTCCGTAGCTCGATCGTTGACTACGAGTCCTGTTCGGGCGGCTCAGCCACAAAGACGCCGATACCGGTGCGACCGATCAGCTCGTCCAACTCGATCATGGAGTCGACGGCACGGCGTACGGTCATGTGACTGGTGTCGTACTCGTCGGCCAGCAGCCGGACCGACGGAAGCTTGCTGCCCGGCGGGTAGATTCCGGCCCTGATCTTCGCCCGCAGATCATCCCTGATCTGGCGCCAAAGCGGCTGGGCGTACGGCATAGGTACAGCCAAGCAACCATCCTGTCCTCCGTCCCCAGCATCCCCTTGCTGTCTTTACAGGCTTTATAGGTCTGGTAGGCTCGCCGTCGTTGTCATCGACGTTCGGGGAGGAAGTCGTGGAGCAGCGGAGCAGGCGGGGGCGGGTAGTGCCTCGGCAGGGCGTACTCGTGGAGCCGTGGCAGGTCAGGGCGATGCAGTTCGACACCCGGTGGCGTGGGCTGGACCCGGCGGCGGTGTACGCGTACCTGCGGCAGCTCGCCGACGAGCTGGACCGGCTCACCCGGCAGGCCGCCGTCGACCGGGCCGAAGCCGACCGGCTGCGCGAAGGGCTGCGGCAGTGGCGGCAACGCCACGTCGGCTGCCGGTTCAACGACCCGCCCGCCGGCGTCTACCGCTCGGAGCACCAGCGCCAGACTGGCGGCAACGGAGGCCAGTGGTGAGCGACGAGCCGCGCTGGACCATCCACCTGCCGACCCGGCTCACCGACATCGAGGCCGCCGCCCGGTTCGCCGCCGCGCTGCGCGACTCGCTGGCCCACTTGGACGTCGTCGACTTCGCCGAAACCACGCTGTCGGCCACCGACCGCCCGTCGCTGCGTAACCGGGTATGGGGTGACCTCGACCCCGACCCAGCCGGCGGCGACCCGGTCAGCGACCGCACCGCGCCGGCCGATGACTGACCCCATCCCCCGCCAGGTCGAGATCGACCACCTGACGGAGCTGGTCGACCGGCACGCACCGCGCGTCGGCGGCTGCGCCTGCGGCGACCCGCTCACCCCCACCGGGCGGTGCTGGCGCACCGAGGTCGCGCTCAGCCGGCTCCGTGACCTCGGCGTCCAGGTCGTCGCCGCCGACCAACCGGAGGATGCCCGATGAGCATGCACGTCCCCGTCCGCCCCAGCTGGGCCTGCGCCGGCTGCGGCCACGCCTGGCCGTGCCTGGACAGCCGACAACAACTCACAATCGAGTACGCCGACGCCCGCGTCTCCTTGTCGGTCTACCTCGCCACCAACATGGTCGAGGCGATGACCGACCTGCCGGGCGGGAGCGGCAACTTCTACTGGCGTTTCCTCGGCTGGCTGTGATGTCGATGTCGATCCTGCGCCCCGGCGACGAACCGATGCACTACGACGACGGCTCCCACCGCTGGATCCCGCCTGACCCGGATCATGACCAGGCGACCTGGGAGAACCAGGTACGCGAACACCAACGCGAGCATCGCGAGCGCCCCGATCCGCCCCCGCCCCGCTACCGTCTCATCCGGAGAGCCGCCGCCGGGTGAGGCGGCCCGGCCGCACGCCCAGCGGAAAGAAGGTGGTCGACGTGGTCCAGGCTGCGATGGTGCGGCGGGCGGCCGCCGCTCGTGCCACGACCAACGCGTGTGCCTGGGGCCCGGCGATGGCGGCGGCCGGCACCCTGGCCGCTGTGCTAGTCCTGGCCCGCCAGGCCCGTCCCGTCGTCGAGGCCGCCGCCTGGTCGTGGCGCTTCGCCGAGCAGGCCCTGACCACCATCATCGGCCCCATCGGCACCGCCCGGCTGGCCGGCTGGGTGCTGCTGGTCGCGGCACTGGTCGCCGGCTGGCGTACGGCCGCCGCGATCGGGGCGGGCGCCGCCGTACTGGCCGAGCTGGCGGTGCTGGCCACCGGGGTACGCGACCATGCAGCACCCGGTTGGCACCTCCTGCTCGCCGTGGTCGTCGCCGTCCCGCTGTGCGGGTCACTGCTGCTTGCCGCCCGTGATGGCTGCGATCAGCGACCGCTTCCGGGACGGTTCTGGGCCGCAGCGGCCGCGATGGGGCTGTGTGCATCGCTCAGCGCCGCTGGCGCGCCGCTGGTGGCGGATCGTTTCGGCAACACCGTGGCGATCAGCACCATTCCAGTGGCGCGCATCGGGTTCGGCGCTCTGGCCGTGGTGGCGCTGTTCAGTCTCGTCGCGGTACTGGCGCTGCCGGTTGCCGTACGCCGCCGGGCGGTGGTGCTGCTGGCAGCCGTGGCTGCGTTGCTGGCGACGACGCAGCTCGGCTATGACGAGGCGTTCATGTCAATGCTCGACTACCCGGTCCTGCGCGACCAGCCAGCCATGGCGTTGGCGCTGGCCGCCGTGGCAGCGACCGTGGTGCTGACGCTCGGCACACTCGCGGTGCGTTCAAGGGAAGGAGCGAGCAGGTGACACCGACACCCCTTGGCGATGCTCGGCGAGACCTCGCGGAGATGCTGCCCTGGACGAAGTACCTGCCGGACTCCGATGTCGAGCAACTACTTGGGGAGTTGAGCGCCCTGACGCGGGACGTAGGGTCGCTGTCGGCGCTGGATTCGACGACCACTCTGCTCGCGCAGTGGCGGCACACGGCGGAGGTCTACCGCGAACCGGCGCTGCTGGAAATCATCAGCCGGGAGCCGGAGGGCGACTTCGGAGCGGTCGAGCCACCGGGAGGTGACCTCAGATCACCCTGACCTTGTCGAGGAAGAACCTGTCAACCCGAATACACCGGTGAACCACAGCTCGCCGAGCCCGACCTCGCCATGCAGTTCCCGTTCCATGGCCCGCACCGTGTCCGGGTCGATCGCGGGGATACGCGACGCGGCGGCGCCGGGTCGTAGAGCAGAGCGAGCAGAGCGAGAGCCCGGATCGAGCCGTACGACGCCTCCTGCAGGGTCGTCGCACCCGGTAGCCCACGCTCCACCAGGGTGAGTACAGTCCCCTCACCGGCACCACCGATCGGCCGGAACTGCAGTTCCTCCAGGCCCGGGATGAAGGCTCGCGCGTCGCGCTGCAGCGCGGCGAACTGGTCGCTGTGCTCATCGGCCAGGTAGGCGAGGAACGACGCCAGGTTGCTGGCGTCGTTGGCCAACTGCCGACTGCGCTGCTCCGTCGACGGCAGGCGGGCCGCAGCCACGTCGATGTCGAACACCCGGAAACTGGCGAACATGTCAGCGAGCGCTTCGACCTGCTCGCCGCCCTCCTCGGCACTGAGTTTGGGCAACGTCGACGAACCCAGCGAACCCTCGCGCAGACTGGCTCTCCGCTCCCCACCCTCGGGGCCGTGGAAGGTGACCTGGTTGCCGGAGACCGCGATACGCCGGCCCGGTCCGGCGGTCCGTTTGAAGGCGAATGTCTCGGACCGCAGCAGGTAGTAGCGGTCGGTCTGGCCGCGTAGCTTCCCCCGGGACACACCGAGCTGGTAGTTGTCGGTGGCTCTTAGATTGCTGTTCTTGGTGACAGCGGCTTCCACCTCGATGGTGATGCTGGGCCGCTGGTCGCCACCGCCCCGGAACAGTACCCGGTCGAAACCACCGCGTCGCTCCAGCGCGGGCCCGAGGTCCTCCCGGGTGGCGTCGCCGAGGAAGGCGATCACGTCGAGGAGGTTGGACTTACCGGCGCCGTTGGGCCCGACGAGTACGTTGAGTGCGGCGAGCCGCACCTCCACCGCCCGGAGGCTGCGAAAGTTGCTCACCTTGAGCCTGAGCAGGTACGGGGGATGTCGGACGGCCGCGGCAGCAGGCTACCCGCTTGGCGCAGCGCCGCCAGCCAGGCGCAGCAAGTTGCCCGCTTCGAATTGCCAAGGACGCAACCAGTCCCTTCCAGCGGTGTCCGATAACCGCCTCCGGCGGGCCGAACGAACACCCGGCAACTCGTACGGCTGGCCGTTGTCCATTGACGCGCACTCTGGTTGCATTGCCCGGGTTCTGGAGTGTGCACACTAGACGGGAGTCGCCGATGGTCGCGGCGCAGGAGACGACGCTGCAGAAGTTGCTCGAAGGCACCAAGCAGTACCGGGTGCCGTTGTACCAGCGGACGTACTCGTGGTCCGAGCAGCAGTGCAAGCGGCTCTGGGAGGACATCAAGAAGCTCGCCGACGACCGCCGCGCAGACCCGGCCGCCAGCCACTTCATCGGCTCGGTGGTGCTGGCGCCCAGCCCCGGGCTCGGCCCGGTCGGGGTGCAGGAGTTCCTGGTCGTCGACGGGCAGCAACGCCTCACCACGCTGTCGATCCTGCTCTGCGCCATCCGGGACCACCGGGCCGAGACCGAGGATCCGATGCACCGGGGGCGGATCGAGCAGCTGTACCTGGTCAACCAGTTCGAGTCCGATCCGCACCGGCTCAAACTCGTGCCCACCCAGGCTGACCGGGACGCGTACCTGGCCTGCGTGGAGTCGACTCCGCAGGTCGGCGGCAGCGACCACGTCGGTTCGGCGTACCGCTTCTTCGCCAGCCGGCTGATGGAATACGACGACGTCGAGGACCCGTTCGACATCGCGCGGATCGAGAACGCCGTCATCACCGGGTTGGCGCTGGTGGCGGTCACCGCGCAGGCCGGCGACAACGTCTACCGGATCTTCGAGTCGCTGAACAATACCGGCCTGCAGTTGACCCAGGCCGACCTGCTGCGCAACTACCTTTTCATGCGGCTGCCGACCCGGGGCGAGACCGTCTACAAGTCGCTGTGGTTCCCGCTGCAGGATACCCTCAACCGGGAGGACCTCGAGCTGCTCTTCTGGCTCGACCTGGTGCAGCGCAACGGCCGTGCCAAGCAGACCGACATCTACGCCGCGCACCAGCTGCGGCTCAACGCGATGCGCGGCGAAGCGGAGATCGAAGCGGAGGTACGCCGGTTCAGCCACCTCGGCGCGCTGCTGAAGATCATCCTGCACCCGGAGAGCGAGCCAGACCCCGAGGTCCGGCGGCGGCTGACCCGGCTGCATGCCTGGGGCGCCACCACCGTCTACCCGCTGCTGCTGCACCTGCTGGACCGCCGTGCGCAGGGCACCGCCACCGCCGGGCAGGTCATCGCGGCCATGCGGTACGTGGAGAGCTTCTTCGTCCGCCGCCTGGTGATCGGTCGGGCGACCGCCAACGTCAACCGGATCCTGATGTCGATCGTCACCGAGATGGACGCGAAGCTCCCGGTCGACGAAGCGGTCCGGGCGTACTTGTCGACTGGCCGTAAGCACTACGCAACCGACGCGCAGATCCGCTCGTCGACCAGGACCATCCCCTTCTATCTCAACGGACGCGCGCATCAGCGCAACCTCGTACTTCAGTGGTTGGAGGAGGCGCACCGCAGCAAGGAGCCGGTGGCAGCCGACACGCTCACCATCGAGCATGTGCTGCCGCAGACGCCGACCGCGCAGTGGCGGCAGATGCTCAACGACGACCTCGGGCCCGACGAGAACTTCACCGACGTGCACGAGTCGCTGGTGCACACGATCGGCAACCTGACCCTCACCGGATACAACTCCGAGCTGGGCAACAAACCGTTCGACGCCAAGAAGGCCGCGTTGGCGAAGAGCCCGATCGTGCTCAACCGGGACATCGCCCAGCAGGAGCGGTGGGGGCGGCCGGAAATCCAGGCCCGCAGCGAGGCGCTCGCCGAGCAGATCATCTCGCTCTGGCCGGGTCCGGTCGAGGCCTCCCGCGACAACGACTCCGACGTGCCGTGGGACGTGATGAACCGGGCCCTGGCCGAGCTGCCCGCCGGTTCGTGGACCACGTACGGCGACGTGGCCGCGCTGATCGGCAGCCACCCGGTGCCGGTCGGGACGCGGCTGGCGAACCATCCGGTGCCGAACGCACACCGGGTGCTGCAGACCGGCGGCACCGTCTCACCGGGCTTCCGCTGGCCCGATCCGGCCCGTACCGACGACCCGCTCGACCTGTTGCGGGCCGAAGGGGTCGAGTTCGATGGCAGTGGGCGCGCCGCCCCGGAGCAGCGGATCCCGCTGGACGAGCTGGCCCAGCTCGCCGGGCTCAGCACCGATGATCTGCCGCGCCCCCGGTCACCGCGATCCAGCGCGGCGCACGCCGAACGCTTCAACACTCAGCTGGCCCAGCTGCAGGACCCGCCGGTGGTCGCCGCCGTGCAGGCTGTTCGCGACGGCTGGACCGCGCTCGGCGGCCGCCTGCTTTACGGCACCGGCGACGAAACGTCGTGCTTTCTCATCGCACGCGGCAAGGACCATCGGCTCGGCAGCATCTGGCCGGCGACGATCTACCCGAGTGGCAAGTTCGAGATCGTCTTCCAGCATCTCAAGAACCGGATGCCGTTCGACGACATGGCGCTGCGTGAGGAGTTCCGGCAGCGGCTCAACAAGATCCCCGGGGTGTCCATCGCGGCGGCCCGGATCGGGCTACGGCCGGGTTTGCGGCTGTCGGTACTCGCCGACCCGGCGGCCCGTGAGCTGCTGATCGAGCAGCTCGACTGGTTCTACCAGCAGGCGCAACCGCCGGCCGAGGACGACGCCGACGAGGGTGAACAGTTGAGCTGACCGCCAGGCTGTGGAGGCGCTGCGCGCCGAGTTGGCCGCCGCTGGTGCCACCACCCACCTGCAGTTGTGCGCCGACGCGGCGCGGCTGCTCGCCGATGGCGACACCGGCGCCGCCGAGGACGCGTCTCTGCGGTTCGACCACGTGGTGGTTGACGAGGCGCAGGATCTGCACCCAGCGGAGTGGCGGGTGCTGTGGGCAGCGGTGCCGGCCGGTCCGGACGACACCTTCCTCACCGGCGATCCGCATCAGCGGATCAACGACGCGAAAGTGTCGCTGGCCGCGCTCGGGATCCGTACCGCCGGGCGCAGCTTCCGGCTGCGAATCAACTACCGCAGTACGGCGGAGATCCTCACCTGGTCGACCGGGCTGCTCGACGGGGACGGCCGCGACAACCTGACCGGCTACCGGTCGCTGCTGCGAGGTCGGCGGCCGACGGTAGCCGGGTTTCCGGACGAGCCGGCCGAGGCGGCGGCGCTGGTGCAGCGGGCCCGCGAGTGGCTCGACCGGGGCGTACGGCCGGCAGAGGTCGCCGGCTGCACCCGGTTCAAGGCCAGGCTGGACCCGGTGCAGGCGGCGTTGGCCGAGGCCGGCATGCACCCACGCCCGCGAAGCGCTGCATGTGTCGTGGACGGGCCAACCGAGTCAATTCCTCCCGCGATAGCTTGTGTCCGGGGTTCGCGCGGCCGCCTTGGGCAGGGCCGGCTTCTCCGGCAACCGCCACGTCAGACCGCCAACAGCCCCCCGTTTCGCACCTCGTCCTTGATCGCGATCAGGTTGGCCGCCACGTACGGAATGTGGTGCGCGCGGTGCCAGTCGGTCGGGAAGTAGGTAACCAACCTGGACACCTGAAAACGGCACGTAATCTCCGGTACGTACTTGGCGTACTGCTGGTCCGTGAAGTACCAGAACGAGTTCTCGTTGTAGAAGGCAACATGCGTCGGGTCCTGGAACGCGCCCCTGCCGTCGCTGCTCGGCGTCAACGACAACAGCATCCCGCCAGGCGCCAACAAGCGGTACAGCTCGTTGAACAACGCGATCTTGTCCGGGATGTGCTCCAGAAAGTCACTCGCCCGGATCACTCCAACGCTGCTGTCCGGCAGATCCAGGCCCTTGGTGATGTCACAGATCATGTCCACCTCAGGTCCGGCGTGGACATCGACACCTTGGTAACCTTCGACCTTGTTGTGTGCCGCACCCAGGTCGAGCGCAAGCAGACCCTGCCGCTTGGCCCACGCCAGCGCATTCAACTGCACGTTGCGATCATATACCTCCACTGTCCGTTGCTGAATCCGGGCGTTCATCTCCGGCACGCGCTGCGTATTTCCTGCATGCATCCGTTGAAGGTAGAGACACTCCGGGATGTGATGAAAATCCGCCAGCTGATACATGCGACACATGAGGTCGGCATCGTCAGCAACGTCAAGCGACTCGTCGTACCCGCCGGACTTCTCGTAGATGTCGCGGCGAAATGCTCGCACGTGATTCGGCGCGTACCAGATGTAGCTCACATTGTGCGGCGTCGGCGGCAGCGCCATGCAGGCCAGCACTTCGCAGCCATCAACCCGGACGTCCCGATATCGCCAACCATGATCAGCAGAGAAACGACTGTCGTCGCGACTACCGTCCTCAGCGATCTGGGCGGTGTCGCTGTAGACCAGGCCGACCTCCGGATTCTCGTCGAAGGCATCAACCACCTTTTCGAGGCAGTCGCTAGCAAGAAGATCGTCGTGGTCCAACTCGACGAGTATGTCGCCCGACGCCTCCGCACAGGCCCGCTTCTTGACCGCACCAACGCCCGACACCTCATCCTGCACCACCAGGCGAATTCGCTGATCCGGCACCTCGGGCCGCCAGCGGTTCCCTTGGTTCAGAACGATGACCCACTCCCAGTCGTCGAACGTCTGCGCTTGCAGCGACTGATGGCACTCATCCAGAAACCGGGTCCGATTACTACCAGTAAAGACCGTCACAGATGGCTTTCTCATTCCACTCACTCACTCACTGACCCGGGTAGCCTCATCAGCGTCGTCGCGGTACTCTTCAGGGACACCCTCCAGCAGCGCCCCGTCGAGCCGCACCGCCTCTCCGAACGCCTCACGAGCCTCGACTTCGTCACCCTCGCTCACCAACAACAGCCCCAACCGCAGGTATGCGGTGGAAGCTTCGCCATCAAGCTCGACGATCTGTCGATATAGATCAATTGCAGATGATCGATCGTGACTCTCGAGCGCGATGGCCTTGTTGAAAAGGGCCGGCTTGTAGAAAGGATCAGCTTCCAATGCTTGATCGTAGCTATCGATTGCCTGGGCGATCCTGTCCTGCGACTGCGCGATGTAGCCCAGATTATACCAGGCCAACATGTTGTTTTCGTCGACAGCAAGAACCTGCTCGAACGTTTGTTTAGCCTTCTCGATATCCCCGGCCTGACCTTCCTCGACGCCCTTCTCGACGAGGGCAACAGGATCCTCACCGATTGCACCGACGGGTTTTTTGCCTCCACCCTGGTCCGCAGTACACGCCGGCAGCCCTGCAAGCAACACGGCACCACACGCGAGTGAGCTAAACATCGTCTTCATCTTCATGAGACAACCTTCCTGCAACTCGAATACTAAGAATTGGCACGACGTCCACTCGGACGTGCACTACTCGACATCAACACAAACGACATAGACCATCCCGCCACCGTCACCCAGCTCGGCCTGCCAGCCGCTTGGTGTTCCAACCGCAGGAACAGGCCGACTGGTCTCAACACCTGCTTGTGAGCTGAAGCCTCCGCCGGTGGCAACATCGCCCGCAGCGCACCGGGCTGTCACGAGACCGGCCCCGGCGGCCGTCACAGAGTTGACGTAGACACTGGTCAGTCCTGCACCGGAAGCACCTTGGGGACCTTGGGGACCCTGGAGACCGGCCTCGCCCCGCTCGCCCTGAGGGCCTGCTAGGTCATCATCGCCGGGCGGACCCTGCGGACCCTGCGGACCCTGCGGACCCTGCGGACCCTGCACGCCCTGGAAGCCTTGCGGGCCGGTATCCCCCTGAGCGCCCTGTGCCCCGGTCTCACCCTGCGGGCCCTGGAAGCCCTGAACACCCTGGGCCCCCTGCGCGCCTTGAGCGCCGGTGTCGCCCTGGGCACCTTGCACACCAGGTCCGCCTTGGGCACCTTGGAAGCCCTGAGCACCGGTGTCGCCCTGGGCCCCCTGGGCCCCCTGGGCGCCATCAGCACCCTGCGCACCCTGGAAGCCCTGCGCGCCCTGCACGCCTTGAGCTCCCTGCGCACCCTGCGCGCCCTGAGCGCCCTGGAAGCCCTGCGCACCTTGAGCTCCCTGAGCTCCCTGAGCTCCCTGAGCTCCCTGCACACCCTGCACACCCTGGAAACCCTGCGCACCCTGGAAGCCCTGCGCACCCTGCACGCCCTGAGCGCCATCAGCACCCTGCGCACCCTGCGCACCCTGCACGCCTTGAGCTCCCTGCGCACCCTGCGCGCCCTGAGCGCCCTGGAAGCCCTGCGCACCTTGAGCTCCCTGAGCTCCCTGAGCTCCCTGCACACCCTGGAAGCCCTGCGCACCCTGCACGCCTTGAGCTCCCTGCGCACCCTGCGCACCCTGCACGCCTTGAGCTCCCTGCGCACCCTGCGCACCCTGCACGCCTTGAGCTCCCTGCGCACCCTGCGCACCCTGCACGCCTTGAGCTCCCTGCGCACCCTGCGCACCCTGCACGCCTTGAGCTCCCTGCGCACCCTGCGCGCCCTGAGCGCCTTGGAAGCCCTGCGCACCTTGAGCTCCCTGAGCTCCCTGCACACCCTGGAAGCCCTGCGCGCCTTGAGCTCCCTGCGCACCCTGCGCACCCTGCACGCCTTGAGCTCCCTGCGCACCCTGCGCACCCTGCACGCCTTGAGCTCCCTGCGCACCCTGCGCGCCCTGCGCGCCCTGGAAGCCCTGCGCACCTTGAGCTCCCTGAGCTCCCTGAGCTCCCTGAGCTCCCTGCACACCCTGGAAGCCCTGCACGCCTTGAGCTCCCTGCGCACCCTGCGCGCCCTGAGCGCCCTGGAAGCCCTGCGCACCCTGGAAACCCTGCGCACCCTGGAAACCCTGCACACCCTGCGCACCCTGAGCTCCCTGCGCACCTTGAGCTCCCTGCGCACCTTGAGCTCCTTGAGCTCCCTGCGCACCCTGCGCGCCCTGAGCGCCCTGGAAGCCCTGCGCACCTTGAGCTCCCTGAGCTCCCTGAGCTCCCTGCACACCCTGGAAGCCCTGCACGCCTTGAGCTCCCTGCGCACCCTGCGCACCCTGCGCACCCTGCGCACCTTGAGCGCCCTGCGCACCTTGAGCGCCCTGCACACCCTGCGCACCCTGGAAACCCTGCACACCCTGCGCACCCTGGAAGCCCTGCGCACCCTGGAAACCCTGCGCACCCTGGAAACCCTGCACACCCTGCGCACCCTGAGCTCCCTGCGCACCTTGAGCTCCCTGCGCACCTTGAGCTCCTTGAGCTCCTTGCACGCCCTGGAAGCCCTGCGCACCCTGCGCACCCTGCGCACCCTGGAAGCCCTGCGCACCCTGAACACCCTGCGCACCCTGCGCACCTTGAGCACCCTGCACACCTTGAGCGCCCTGGAAGCCCTGCGCCCCTTGAGCACCCTGCACACCCTGCGCACCCTGTGCTCCCTGCGCACCCTGCGCACCCTGCGCACCCTGCGCACCCTGCGCACCCTGCGCACCCTGCGCACCCTGCGCACCCTGCGCACCCTGCGCACCCTGCGCACCTTGAGCGCCCTGCGCACCTTGAGCGCCCTGCACACCCTGCGCACCCTGCGCACCCTGCGCACCCTGGAAGCCCTGCGCTCCCTGCACACCTTGAGCTCCCTGCACGCCCTGGAAGCCCTGCGCACCCTGCGCACCCTGCGCGCCCTGGAAGCCCTGCGCACCCTGCACGCCTTGAACGCCCTGCGCACCTTGCGCACCTTGAACGCCTTGTGCTCCCTGCGCACCCTGAGCACCCTGCGCGCCCTGGAAGCCCTGCACGCCCTGGAAGCCCTGGAAGCCCTGCGCACCCTGCACGCCTTGAACGCCCTGCGCACCTTGCGCACCTTGAACGCCTTGTGCTCCCTGCGCACCCTGAGCACCCTGCGCGCCCTGGAAGCCCTGCACGCCCTGGAAACCCTGCGCACCCTGCACGCCCTGCGCACCCTGTGCTCCCTGCGCACCCTGCGCACCCTGCACGCCCTGCACGCCCTGGAAGCCCTGCACGCCCTGCACGCCCTGCGCACCTTGCGCACCCTGCACACCCTGCGCACCCTGTGCTCCCTGCGTACCCTGCGCACCCTGGAAGCCCTGTGCCCCTTGAACGCCCTGCGCACCCTGCGCACCTTGAGCGCCCTGTGCCCCTTGCGCACCCTGAGCGCCCTGCGGTCCTTGAGGGCCACGGCTCGGCTTGTGTCGACGCCATTCGTCTTCTGAGCGCTGCCAACCCTGCGGCCCAAGGCCCGGCTGCCAGCGTTCGCGATCGCCAATCGCCGGGTCGTCGCGCAGTGGCGCTGCGGGGTACCAGACGGCACGGTGCCCGTGCGGCCCAGGTGTGACGAGCGATGACTCTGCGCTGGGACGCACATCCCCCAACTGCCGGACCTCTGCCGCAGCGGCCGGCTGCACCACCGGCGTCAAGCTACCGGTCGTCGCGGCGAGCAGCAGGAGATAGCCCACCTTGGCCGGGGTTTGGGCTTGTTTGAGTCGTCGACGTAGGCGTCGCTCACTGGTCACAGCTACTCCCGCAGCGTCCCGAAAGGTCAGTAGAAGTTCCTCGACGGGCGTTGGGGGGTCCCGCACTGCTCAAGACCATAAGCAAGCAGAAGCCTATATGCACTTATTATCCAAAAATATCTGTTATGAGGCTTCCTCGGCTTGATGCATCGCTCGGGAACCGGTCAGGGCTCCCAGAGCGATACACGGCGCCGAAGAAGTCAGCGGTCCACGGCGTGCCGGATCACCCTGGCCTGCTGCTGGGCACGGACGCTGAGCTCCGCCGCTTTGAACGCGTGGGCCTGGGTCATGGCGTTCTCGGTCCGGTGCAGGCAGTCGAGGATCAGCTGGCCGAAGTACGGATAGCCGACCTGACCGGCGGCGACCAGATGGTGCTCGCCCGTGCCGTCGACGAGGAAGACGTGACCGGGGCCGGCGTCGGTCGCCACGTTGACGTACTTGCGCAGTTCGATGTAGCCGTCGGTGCCGAGGATGAAGGTCCGCCCGTCACCCCAGGTACGCAGCCCGTCGGGCGTGAACCAGTCCACCCGGCAGTAGCCGGTCGCGGTGCTGTTCAGCACCAGGCTCAGCTCGCCGAAGTCGTCGAGCTCCGGGTACTGGGGGTGGTTGAAGTTGCCGACGGTGGAATGGCTGATCTCGGCGTCGGTCGAGCCGGTGAAGTACAGCATCTGTTCGACGTTGTGGCTGCCGATGTCGCAGAGAATGCCGCCGTACTTCTCCTTGACGAAGAACCAGTCCGGGCGGCCGGCGGCGGACAGGCGGTGCGGCCCCAGGCCCATGACCTGCACCACCCGACCGATGGCACCCCGCTGGACGAGCTGACCCGCCAGCACCGCCGCCTCGACGTGGATCCGCTCCGAGTAGTAGACCGCGTACTTGCGTCCGGTGCGCGCGGTCGCCTCGCGCGCCTCGGCCAGCTGTTCCAGGGTGGTGAGCGGGGCCTTGTCGGTGAAGTAGTCCTTGCCGGCCGCGATGACCCGCAGGCCGAGAGCGCACCGTTGCGAGGTGACGGCGGCACCAGCCACCAGGTGGACCGCGTCGTCGTCAAGGATCTCCGCCTCGTCACGCGCCACCCGCGCCTGCGGGAACCGCTGACGGTACGCGTCGACCTTGGCCGGGTCGGGGTCGTACACCCATTTGAGGGTGGCGCCGGCACCGAGCAGACCGGAACTCATGCCGTAGATGTGCCCGTGGTTGAGGCCGACCGCGGCGAAGACGAACTCCCCCGGTGCCACCACCGGGGTCGGTAAGGGATCCGGGGCGAACGTCGCCCCACTGACCTTCGTCACGTGTCCGTCTCCTCAGTTGTCGTGGTCGGCGGTGCCGCCGACGGTGATGGCACCGGGCAGGTCCCGCACCGCAACAGTCTTCTCGAAGAAACGCGGCGCACGCCGTATCAGGGTGCCGCGCTGATAGTAGGGATCGTCCGGGGACAGCGGGAGGGCCACCGGCCGGCGTTCGATCCCCGATTCGTAGATCGCGGTGACCAGCTCGACCGCGTTGCGTCCGTCGGTGCCGCTCACCGCAGGTGCCACCCCGTCGCGGACCGCACGCAGGACGTCGCCGATCTGGCCGGTGTGCCCGACATGTGCCAACGGGCGGCGCGCCTGCGCAAGAGCATTGAGGTCGGCGAGCAGGTCCGGGTTGCCACCCGGGGTGGGGAACCCGTTCGGTGCACTGGTCTCGGCCGCTGCCCGCCATGGCTGGGAAACCCGAGCGTACGCGCCCTGAATGACGATCTCCTGTTCTTCGCCGTGGTGCACCACCGAGCTGGTGAGCTGGGCCAGCGCCCGGTCGTACTGCAGGATCGCGACGGACAGGTCCTCGACCTCGGCGTTGTCGTGCTGCGAGTTGACCAGCATCGCGGTGACCGCCGAGGGCCGACCGAGCATCCACATGGTTAGGTCGATGTGGTGGATGGCGTGGTTGAGGGTGCAGCCGCCGCCCTCGGACGCCCAGGTCCCCCGCCACCACAGGTCGTAGTACGGCCGCCCCCGCCACCACGACGAGTTGACCTGCACGTGTGACACAGGCCCGATGAGACCAGAGTCCAGCACCGCCTTCAAGGTGGCCATGTCGTCGCGGAACCGATTCTGCGCGACGACCGACAGAAGCTTGCCCGACTCCGTGGCGGCGGAGATCATCGCGTCGCACTCCTGCAACGACGGAGCCATCGGCTTCTCCACCAGGACGTTGACACCCGCGCGCAGGGCCGCGATGGTGATGTCGGCGTGCGTCGACGGCGGTGTCGCGATGCTGACCAGGTCCAACTCTTCGGCGGTGAGCAGGGCCCCGGCATCGTCGTAGACGCGGGCGTCGGTGAGATCGAAGGTCGTTCTGCGCTCCTGCGCCTTCGCCAGGGTCACGTCGCAGACGGCGGTGATCCGGCAGTCCTCCCCGAACTCCTGGTAACCGGCGATGTGCGTACCGGCTATGCCGCCCGCACCGATAATTCCCACCTTGAGCATGCTGTCCTCCATCGCGTACGGGTGGTGGGGCGTCCGTCCGGTCGGCCCCCCACCACCGTGGCGCACATCAGGCGACGGCGCAGGGGGGGGGTGCCGTTCAGGGTGAACGAGCTGGGCCTACCACTGTTGCCGGAGTGGGTGGCCTGGAAGCCGATGCTCTGCGAGCCGTTCGGCGAGATGGTGGCGTTGTAGGACATGTTGCGGGCGGTGACCGCGCCGCTGCCGGTGTTGGCGATGGTCACCGAGGCGACCAGCCCGTTGTTCCACGCGTTCACCCCGTAGGTGACCCGGCAGGCCCCGGACGGCGGCGGCGTGGTGGGCGGAGCCGTCGTCGGCGGCGCCGTGGTGGGCGGAGCCGTCGTCGGCGGAGCGGTGCCGTCGAGGCCGAAGAAGCGGATCACCTGGGCGGCGTCGACCGGCAGGTTGTGCCCGGTGCCCTGCATGCTGATCGCCTCGACCGGGGCCATCCCGCCTGAGCTGCCGTACCGGGTGCGGGTGTAGTTGCCCTGCGGGCTGTCGGTGTAGGTCGGGGTCTGGCTCAGCCCGTGCACGTTGGTCCACTGCTTGATTTGCTCGGCGAAGTTCGGGTAGCGCAGCGTGTCGTCGTTGGTGCCGTGCCAGATCTGCATCCGGGGCCACGGGCCCGAGTAGCCGGGCAGGCTGTTGCGGACCGCGTCGCCCCACTGCTGGGGGGTACGGACGATCTGCCCGCCCGAGCACTGGCTGTTCCACTCGGAACCGCCGGTGGTGGCGAAGCAGGTGAACGGCACCCCGGCGAAGGACGCGCCGGCGGCGAAGACGTCCGGGTAGACGCCGAGCATCACGTTGGTAATCATCGCGCCGGACGAGACGCCGGTGGCGAAGATCCGGTTCGGATCGGTGTTGTAGCGCTGCTCCACGTAGCTGATCATCGACCGGATGCCGACCGGGTCGCTGCCGCCGCCCCGGTGACGGATGCTGCGGCGGCGGCCAGCATCTTGGCTATGAGTCTCATGTGGTTCCTGCGGAACGCACGCAGGATGGGATTCGACGCGGGGCTGCCCAGGCTCCCGCTTTACTCCGGCTCGAAACAGTTACTAGTATCGATAGATACGGTTCGAGATTCAAGGTCGGCGTCGGACCAACATCGAGACATGCGCATAGAAACGCTTCGACACTCCGTAGCATGAGCCGGGCGATGCCCCAGATCAAGCGGAAGGTTGGCGAATCGGTCGTGGACCACGCCCCCACCCACCCGGACCACCCACCGGCGACCGGTAGGCCGCCAGAAGGTCAGCGACGCGGACGCCGCCGTGGCGACCTTTCCGTCGCGACGATCGCCGAGCTCGCCGGCGTCTCGAAACCCACCGTCTCGAAGGTGCTCAACGGACGGTCCGGAGTGGCGCTGGAGACCCGCCGTCGAATCGAGGCACTGGTTCGCGAGCACGGCTACCAGCGGCCCGGCTCGGCCTCCCCGACCGCCGGCATCGAGGTCGTCTTCTATCAACTCGAGAGCCACCTGGCGATCGAGATCCTGCGCGGAGTGGAGCTGGTCGCCCGGACCGCCGAGCTCTCCGTCGGGTTCACCGAGGTGCAGGGCCGCACCCAACCGGGCCGGTCCTGGGCCGAGCAACTGCTGGCCCGCCGACCGGTCGGGGTGATCGCCGTCTACTCCGCGTTCACTCCGGAGCAGCACGCCCAACTCGCCGCCAGCGCCATCCCCCTGGTCGCGCTGGATCCGGTCGGCGAACCGGCCCACCCGACCCCGTCGGTCGGCGCCACCAACTGGAACGGCGGCATCACCGCGACCCGCCACCTGCTCGGCCTCGGGCACCGGCGGATCGCCGTGATCAGCGGCCCGCTGGACATGCTCGGTTCCCGCGCGCGGCTGGAGGGCTGCCGGGCGGCGATGGACTCCGTCGGCGTACAGCTGAAAGACGACCTGGTCCGCAGTGGCCGGTTCTTCTTCGAGGACGGTGAGACACACGGGCGTGACCTGCTCGACCGGCCCGATCGGCCGACGGCGGTGCTCTGCGGCAACGACCTACAGGCCCTCGGCGTCTACAGTGCAGCCTGGCGGCTCGGCCTGCGCATACCGGACGACCTGAGTGTGGTCGGCTTCGACGACATCGACAACGCCCGCTGGTGCTGCCCGCCGCTGACCACCGTGCGCCAGCCGCTGACCGAGATGGCGTCGACCGCCGCCGGGATGGTACTCGCGCTGGCCAACGGTGGCGTGTTGCCGCAACACCGGGTGGAGATCGGCACCACTCTCGTCGTCCGGGGCAGCACCGCACCCACGCCGGCGACCAGGTGATTCAGCCGACAGTCGAACATCTTCTTTACCAATAGAAGCAGATCAATTACGCTCGGTGTGGTACGCGACCCGATCGGGGTGGTTGTGAACACACCACACGTACCTGCCTTCGCTGCGCACCAGCCGACCAGGGCCGTCGAGTTGCACGACGACGGTGACCTTACCCAGGTCCTGACCTGGAACGTCGAGACAGACCGACGTCGAATTCGCACCGCCGCACCGAACGGGGTGTCCGCCTGCGACATCGAGCCCGACGGCCGGCACTTCTGGTGGTTCGACGCGGACCGGACCGACGTCGGTGTCTGGCGCCGCCAGCCGGTCGACCCCGGTCAGACGGAGACTGGTCGACTCGCAGCCGGTCGGGACACGGCCGGCCGGCCGCCGCTGGCATTGACCGGGTTACCGCCCGGCCGGCAGCACGGCATCGCCTTCGACGCCACCGGCCGCCGCGCTGCGGTCTGCGTCGGCACCGGCCGGCAGACCCGCTGCTATGTGGGAGAACCGGGCGGACCGGGTCACCTGGTGGCGGTCAGCGCCGGCTACACCGCCCTGGTCGACCTGGCCGGCGACGGAAACACCATCGCGCTCGCCGCCCGGGCCGACGCCGCGACGGCGGTCAGCGTCGTGCGGCTCACCGACGGACGGACCGACACCGTCGCCGGGAGCGACCAGCAGCGGATCTGGGCCCTGGAGTTCCGCCCCGGCGACCGACCCGATCCGGAACTGCTGATCGTCGTCGAGACGCCGAACCGATACCAGGTCGGCACCTGGCGGCGCGACCGCGGCATCGAACTGTCCAGCGGCCTGTCATACGAGTCGGAGATCACCGCCCACTGGTACGGCGACGACGGACGGATCCTCGTCCAGCACGACCGGGCCGGGCGCAGCCGGCTGCTACTGGCCGACCCCGAAACCGGCGAGCAGATCACCGTCGCCACCCCATCCGGCACCATCCTCGACCTGGCCGTCGCCCCCGACGGCGCGATCCACTACATCGGGACCAGCGACTCGGTGCCACCCCGCCGGTTGGTCGCCAACCCCGGTACGGCCACCGCGCAGCCGGCCCGCCGGACCCGACCCACCAACCACCCCGCCACCCCCGCCGGACGCACCGAACTGTGGACCGACCAGCCGTACGGGCGGATCCACAGTTTCCTGGCCACCCCAACCGGCACCGGACCATGGCCGACCCTGTTCCTGGTGCACGGCGGGCCGTACCTGCACGACCGGGACGCCTACGACCCGAGGGTGGAGCTGCTGGTACGCGCCGGCTACGCGGTGGCGCGTACCAACTACCGGGGATCAACCGGATACGGGCCACGGTGGCAGCGAAACTTCAACCACCGGGTCGGTCTGGCGCAGCTGGAGGACCTGGCCGCCGTACGCCGCAAGCTGCTCGACCTCGGCGTGGCCGAGCCGGGCCGGACCGGGCTGTGCGGCTACTCGTGGGGCGGCTACCTGGTGCTGCTCGCGATGGGCGTCGCGCCGGCCGACTGGGCGGTCGGTCTCGCCGTCTGCCCGATCGCCGACTACCCAGCGGCGCACCGGGGCGCCACCGCCGCGCTGCGTGAGGTCGACGACGAACTGTTCGGCGGCGGGCCCGACCACGTACCGCAGCGGTACCGCGCCGCAGACCCGACGACCTACCTAGACCGGGTCCACGGGCCGCTGTTCATCGCCGCCGCCACCGATGACGACCGCTGCCCGCCGGACCAGATCCGCCGCTACGTCGCCGCGCTGCGGCACCGGCGGGTGCCGCACCGGCTGCATTGGATGCCCGGCGGCCACCACGGCGACGCCGCTGGGCAGACCCGGACCTTCGACGAACTGCTCCGGTACGCCGACACGGTGTTCACGCCGACACGGTGCCGCGACCGGACCGAAGCCGGACGACCGAAGTGGACGGTCGTTCGTTCCTGACAGCCAGCCAGGGAGGGAGGTGAATGGCATGAAGCGACGCAGCGTACGTCACGACCCGATCACCACCAGCGAGCGGGAGCGTGGGGCGGTCATCGTCAAGATGCTCCTCGACATGGACCGGGCAGTCCCGGCCAGGCGGCACGACGTGACCGAGGCGGCGGCCGACAAGGCACCCGCCGGCGAGTGACAGGTCCGTGCTGACCGCACGATCGACGGCGTCGTTCCGGAGCGAGAGCGCCTGCCGCTCCGGAACGACGCCCACCACCGTCGGAGAGGGGCCGAAGTGAAAGTCGTCCTGCTGCACATGCCGTGGGGGTCGATCGACGTGCCGTCGCTCGCGTTGGGCATCCTGCGCGCGGCGGCCGGCCGGGCCGGTCACGACGTACAGGTCCGCTACGCCAACATCGACTTCGTCGACTGGGTGACCGGGGTCACCAACTTCACGCTCGCCGACTACCGCTACTTCTCTGAGTCCTCCTACTTCCTCGGCGCCGGGGACTGGGTCTTCTCCGGGCTGCTGGACGACGAGGAGCGGCTGTTCGACCCGTATGCCCGGCTGCTCACCGAAGGCGGCTCGACCGACGCCGAGATCGCGCTGACCCGGGCGATGCACCGGCTGGTGCCCGGCTTCATCCGCGAACTCGCCGCCGAACTGGCTGACGCCGCGCCGGACGTCGTCGGATTCACCACCACGTTCCAGCAGAACGCCGCCAGCCTCGCCGTCGCCCGTCTGGTCAAGCAGGCACGGCCCGGCACCCGGATCGTGTTCGGCGGGGCCAACTGCGACGGTCCGCAGGGAGCGGCGCTGCACCGCAACTTCCGCTACGTCGACTACGTGGTACGCGGCGAAGGCGAAGTCGCCTTCCCGCAGCTGCTCGCTGCCCTCAACTCGGCCGACGGGTCCGGCCGGATCGGCTCATCGGGGCTCGCCGACATCTCCGGGTTGTGCTGGCGCGACACCGACGGCGTCGCCCGGGCCAACCCGATGTCGTCACGGCCGCTGCCGCCCGCCGACATCGTCGCCCCCGACTACACCGGCTACCTGGACCGGCTGGACGCATCGACGGCAGCCGACTGGGTGGCGCCCAGGCTGGTCGTCGAAGGCTCCCGCGGCTGCTGGTGGGGCGAGAAGCACCACTGCACGTTCTGCGGACTCAACGGATCGTTCATGCAGTTCCGCAGCAAGAGCCCGGCCCGCTTCCTCGACGAGGTCCTCGACCTCGCCCGACGCCATCAGCTGCTCGACTTCATCGTGGTCGACAACATCCTCGACATGGCCTACTTCGACTCGGTGCTGCAGCGCCTGGCCGAATCGGAGTACGACGTCCGCCTGCACTTCGAGGTCAAGGCCAACCTGCGCCGCCGACACTTCCAGCAGCTCAACGACTCCGGCGCGGTGCAGGTCCAGCCGGGCGTGGAGAACCTCAGCAGCCACGTGCTGCGGCTGATGGACAAAGGGGTGACCGGCTGCCAGAACGTGCGGGCGCTGCGCGACGCGCAGAGCGCCGGGGTGACAGCCAGCTGGAACTACCTGTACGGGTTCCCCGGCGAGACGGCGCAGGACTACACCGGCATCATCGACCAGTTGCCGGCGCTGCATCACCTCGAGCCGCCGATGGGGGCCGCCCGGATCGCCATCGAACGGTTCAGCCCCTACTTCGACCGCCCGGAGCTGGGATTCGCCGACCTTCGGCCGGCACCGCAGTACGCCGAGATCTACCGGCTGCCCGAGGCGGAGCTCGCCGACCTGGCGTACATCTTCACGTCGGTGCCGCAGGGCATCGACCGGACCGGGGCCGCCGACCTCGACGCGGCCCTCGCCACCTGGCAGGCGCGGTACCCGGTCAGCCGACTCACCTACCAGGAACTGCCGGACCGCATCGTGCTGGTCAGCCAACGCGAGGCCTACGACTGGACAGTGCTGCAGCTGACCACGGAACCGGAGATCGCCCTGTTCCGGCTGCTCGATCAGCCGCGTACCGCCGCCACCCTCGCCGCGAAGGTGCCCGGCGGGGCGGCGGTCGTCGGACCGCTGCTGGACCGCTGGTCGAAGCTGGGCATCCTGTTCCACGACGACGGCTACCAGGTGCATCTCGCGGTCGAGTCCGACAACCAGGTGCTGGCCCGGACGGACCACCGCCGGACCACCGCCGCTCGGCACAGCGAGGAGGAACCGCATGCCGTCGTCGTCGGCTGACGTCACCACACAGCTCAGCCCGAGCAGCCCACCCAGGTCCACCGGCCCGACCGACTGGACCAGGTGTGCGATCGAGATCGAGCTGTCCCGCGACTACCTGCCCGACGCCGCCCAGGTCAGCGGGATGTCGTTCGGCACCCGGCGGATCACCGGCGCGTGGCGGCCGATGGTGGCGGAGCTGCACCGGGCCGGCGTGCGGCATGCCCGACTGCCCGACCCGGTCGACCTGTGCCCGGACACCGGGGCCGCGTCCGGCCGCGCCCTGGTGCTGATCCGGGAACTCACCGCCCGTGCCGTCGCGGTCGACTGGGTGGCCCGCTGCCATGACGGCTGCGCCGGACAGGGCCTGTTCGACCATCTGTACCCGCCGGACCGGGTCGACGGCGCCGCCGGTGCCGTCGACCCGGCGATACGCGGTTGGCGGGACTCGTTCTTCCTCGGCAAGTGCGTGTTCCGGCGCGGGCCCGGGTTCGTCGAGGTCCGGGACCGGCGAGCCGGTGCGCTGGAGCTGATCACCATCGACGAGCCGGAACATCTGGCTGCCATCGGACAGCTGCTCGAAGGGGTACCGGCCAGGCAGGTGCCCGCGCCGGTGCGCCGTGACCTGGCCGACGCCCGGCTGATCGCCGCCCAGGCCGGGCAGCTGTGGTGGCTGCCGACCCCGGCGTACCGCTGGCCGTTCCCGGCGCTGGCCGTATGAGCACCACCGAGGTTTCCCTTCACCAACCATCTCCGCGAGGAGGGCCATGGACACCGTGACCGGTACGGCGACGCAGCCCGAGGTGCCGTACATCGCCGACCCGTACCCGACGTTGGCCCGGATCCGGTCCAACGGCCCGGTGTCGATCCTGCACAGCGACGAAGGGCTGCCGATGTGGGTGATCGCCCGGTACCGGGACGTGCGGGCGGCGCTCGCCGATCCGCGGTTCGGGCAGGACGCCCGCCGCGCCCAGGCGCTCGCCGACAACCGGGTCGCCGGGGTCACCCTCGGTGGTGACGTCGTCCACATGCTCAACAGCGACCCGCCTGACCACACCCGGCTGCGGCGGCTCATCCACGCGGCGTTCACCGCCCGGCGGGTGGCCGCCATGCGGCCGATGGTGGACCGGATCACCACGTCGCTGCTCGACGACATCGCCGGACGCCGGACGGTGGACCTGGTGAAGGACTTCGCCTTCCCGCTGCCGATGCTGATCATCTGTGAGCTGCTCGGCTTCCCGGCCGAGGACCGGGCCGCCTACCGCGCCTGGTCGACGGCGATCCTCACGCACAGCGACGACCCGGCGGACTTCGCCACCGCGCTCAGTGAGATGACCGACTACATCAGCGGGCAGCTGCGACACCGGCGGTCCCATCCCGGTGACGACATCCTGACCGGCCTGCTGGCCGCCCGGGACGCCGGCGAACTGACCGACGACGAGATCGTCGGGATGGTCTTCCTGCTGCTCATCGGCGGCCACGAGACCACCGTCAACCTGCTCGGCACCGCCACCCTCGCCCTGCTGCGCCACCCCGACCAGCTCCGATGGCTGCTGGCGAACCGGCCGGCGCTGCCGGCCGCGATCGACGAGTTTCTGCGTTACGAGTCGCCGGTCAGTATGGCGACGCTGCGGTTCACCACCGAGCAGGTCGACATCGACGGTGTACGGATTCCCGCTGGTGAGCTCGTGCTCGTCTCGCTCGGCGGCGCCAACCGGGATCCGGACCGGTTCCCCGACCCCGACCGGTTGATCCTGGACCGGGGCGACACCGGGCACCTGGCGTTCGGCCACGGTCTGCACCGCTGCCTCGGCGCGTTCCTCGGCAAACTCGAAGGCGAGCTGGCGCTCGGCGCCCTGCTGGACCGACACCCCGGCCTGAGCCTCGCCGCCGACGAGCACGTACTACCGTGGCGGAACACGATCATGCTCCGCGGGCTGGAGTCGCTGCCGGTGGCCCTCGATGGCTGACTCCTTGACCGACTCGGCGACTGATTCGACGTCGGAGACCGCGGCGGGCGGGACGGCGGCCACGACGGCGGCCCGGCGGTTCCGGCCGAAGCTCAGTTTCGCGCCGCTGCGCTCGCGCGGCTACCGTCTGCTGTTCGCCGCCGAACTGGTGTCCGTGTTCGGCGACGCGTTCCACGCCGTCGCCCTGCCGTTCCTGGTCTACCAGCTCGGCGGCGGTGGGCGTGAGCTGGGCATGCTGGTCGCCGGGTACGGAGTGTGCCGCCTGGCGACGACACCACTGGGCGGGATCCTGTCCGACCGGATCGGCCCGTGGCGGGTGATGCTGATCTCCGATCTGAGCCGGGTCGTCTTCACCGCCGGCATCGTCGCGGCCGCCGTGGCCGGCGACCCGTCCGTACCGGTGATCGCGGTCCTGGTCGCCGGCACCGGCCTGGGTGCCGGCCTGTTCCAGCCGGCCGCCTACGCGATCACCCCGCGGCTGCTGCCCGCCGACCAGTTGCAGGCCGGCAACGGGCTGCACAGCACCGCGAGTTTCACCGCCGGGATGATCGGCCCGGGGGTCGCCGGGCTCGTCGTGGCCGTGCTCTCCCCGGCGGTGGCGTTCGGGGTGGACGCGGCGACGTTCGCCGTCTCGGCGGTCTGCCTGGCGATGATCGGCGGCGTCGGACGGGGCACCGTGCCACCGCCACCGCCACCAGCGGCGGACGCGCCACCGGTCGGTTTCTGGCGGCTGCTACGCGAGTCTGCACTGCTGCGTACCGTGCTGCTGGTGACCGCCGCCGCCAACCTGACCGTCGGCGGCATGGTCCGGATCGGGCTACCGTCGCTCAGCAACGGCGAGCTGGCCGCCGGCGCGGGTGGGTTGGGCGGGCTGCTGGCCGCGTTCACCGCCGGCTCCCTGGTCGGCGGACTGTTCTCCGCCGGCCTGGCCGGGCTGCCCCGGCGAGGCGCGACGGCCATGCTCGCCGGCATGGTGCTCGGCCTGGCGATCGCGGCCGTGCCGTTCGCCGGTTACCTCGGCGCCGTGCTCGCCCTGGTGGTGGCCGGTCTGGCCAGCACCGTCACGAACGTACTGGTGATCACCACCTTGCAGCAGAGCACCGCGCCGCACCTGCTGGGCCGGGTGATGAGCGCGATCGTCTTCGCGGCACTGAGCCTGTTCCCGCTGTCCACGGTGACCGCCGGCCTGGTGGTCGACCGGTACGGCAGCACAGCAGTCTTCCTGGCCTGCGGGGCGACTCTGCTGGCCGCGTTCGCCTTCGGTCTGTCCCGCCGCGAGCTGCGGCAACGGTGACAGCGAACGCGTCCGCCGCCCGGGCCGGTGACCCGGTCACCAGTTCACCCGTCGGATCAGTGCCCAGTCGTGGTCGTCGTTACCTTTACAGACAGTCACTTCGATACGCTCGTCCAGTCCACCTGTCGCGGTGCCGAGCACGTCGAGGCAGAGGTTCGAGGCGGTGTTGATCAGCCGGTAGAACTGGGTGTCACCGGACTTCACCGTCGGCTGCAGCCGCCAGTACTGGTTCTCGTCGTCGAAGCAGCCGGTCTCGTACACCCTGGCTCCCGCCGGAACCGAGCCGAGGCCGGGCAGGTCCAGGCAGTACTGGGAGGTGACGCTACGGACCCAGTACAGCTGGTTGCCGGCGGAATCGACCCGGCGCGGGACGAAGGCGTACTCCTGGTTGTCCTGGCTGTGCACGTAGCAGAGGTTCTGCTGAACCGCTCCGTCGCGTGGCCCGGGGCCGGTCCCCGGGATGTCCAGGCACATCTCGGTGCCCAGGTTGTAGACGAAGAACGGGCCGTACGGACGGTTGGTCCCGTCGGCGTCCTTGGCCTTGACCGGTGGCTGGTCGGAGGCGCTCGGCGCCGGGCTGCTCGGCTTCGTCGGCTGCTTCGTCGGCGCCGGCTGCTCAGGTGGTGCGGTCGTGGCACCGGTGGTCGGCTCGGTCTTGGGCTCGGCCTTGGGCTCGGTGGTCGGGCTCGCCGATGGGGAGGCACCGGCAGGCGGGGTCAGCCGCGAGTCCTTGGCGTACTCGGTCTCGAATCGGCTCACCTGCTCGGCGAGGGCTGAAATCCCGTCGCCGCCCGGCACGTCGGCCAGGTTGCGTACCGTCGGGTCGCCGCGGAGAAACGCCGCCAGTGCCAGCGGGTAGTCGTCTGACCCGGTTCCGGGTATGGCCTCCAGGAGCGCGCACATGGCCTCGCCGAGAGCAGGAACGGCCGAGGCCGGGACCCACGGCGACGCCGTCGCCGACGGCCGCACGTAGGTCACCCACACCTGGGGGAGGAACTGCGCGATGCCCTGCTCGCCCAACGGGCCGAGCCGCTGCGGATCGAACGCCGAGGTCGCCATCAGCTGCGCGGCGACCCGAGCCGGAGGCAGCTGCGGGCAGACGGCACCAGCAGTCTGGATCAGTTCGAGGTACGCATCGGGCACCGGCAACGGCGCGGTATCGGTGGAGAGTCGCACGACGGCCGGCATGAACGTCTCGGGTGCCGCGTCACCACTGCCGCCGAAGTCCGGCTGCAACGCGTACCAGGTGGCGTACCGCTCCACGGTATCGATGTACTCCTGGGCACCGGCCGGGACGTCCCCGGCGTCGACGACCGGCTCGATACCGACCCAGTGTGCCGCCAACGCCAACTGCCACCGGTCGCCGTCGATCTGCAGCACCCGAAGCTGGCCGACCAGCTGGCACATGTGGTGGGCGAGGGCGGCGACGCTGGCTTCCCGGTCAGCCGGCAGCGCTTCCTCCCACGGCGCCCATTTCTGCCACACGGTCGGCACCAACCCGGCGACGCCCTGCCCGCCGACCGAGCGCACCGCCTCGACCGGCAACCCCGAGAACCGGGACGCGACCATCACCTGACCGGCCAGTCGCGCCGGGGTCAAGGTCGGACACGACTTGGCGGCCTCGGTCAGCAGCCGGAGATCCGCGTCGGACACCCTGGTGCCGGGCAGCGGCTCACCGGCGTCGGCCGGGCTGGGTGCCACCGAGGCGGTCAGGGCAACCATCGTGACCAGGCCCATGACTGCCCCCGCGAGGACCCGGACCTGACTCCTCATCGAGATACTCATTGGCACGCCTTGTTCGACACCGGTCCCACACCTTTCAGCCAGCACCAGGTAGAGGCACCGTCCGAGCCCGACGCAAGGGCACGGAGTGCTCATGGTGGATCGCTCGCATGATACGTGTGGACGAATGGAGGCAGCGATAATCGAGGTAGATTCCTAGTGAACAGCTGGCCGGCACCGGCAGGAACCTACCGGTGATCACCATCCGCGCCGGACCGGCTGGCCAATGGTGTTATCGATCACAGCACCGCTCGCCGGGTGGGACGGGCGGGCACCCCGGCACGGCGTCACCGCGCTCCCGCTCAGCCGAGGGTCATCGGCACCCGGCTGGTTTCGTCCGCCACCACCGCCACCCGCTGGGCTGCGGCGACGTCCTCGCCCGGAACCCGTACGGTGAACTCGTACTCCCCCGGTGGCAGGTCGGTCCAGGCGTACTCGCCACGCGCGTCGGTCATCCGGGCGATGTCCTCGGACAGTTCTGCGGGCATCGGCCAGCCGACCGTACGGACCTCCACCGGGATCACCGGTAACGGTTCCCCCGCCGGGTTCCGTACCTCGATGATCGCCGTACCGCGACCAGCTACCGTACCCGGCGATGCCGAGGGCCCCTCAGGCGATCGCTGGTCGGAGACGGGGGTGTCCGGGCCGGTCGGCACCGACGGTCCGGGCGAATTCGATGATTCAGTCGCGCAGCCCGCCACCAGCAAGCTGACGATCAGCACCGGCAGAAGCGCACGTCGTACTGACTTCATGGCCAGTCCTCGTTTCATGGCCAGTCCTCGAATCACGTCATTGTTTGATCACACAGAGTATCAGAACTCTGGGTGAGGTGCGGCTCGTCGCGCCGCGCCGACCCCCGCCCGGCGACCGGGTTGTGCGGTCACCGGACGGCTGTCGACTTCGTACTACAGGTCCCGCCAGTAGATGAAGTTGTTGAACGCGGACTCGGTGATCCGCGGTCCGCTGTTGTGGTTGTTGTTCGGCGCACCGCTGCCGTGTAGGCCGTGCGCGTGCACCGCCACGGCACAGGGGCCGCAGTCGGTCACGGAGTACGTGTAGACGGGTCCGCCACTGTTACCGCCGACCGTGTCGTGGTGGTAGAACAGCTCGGTGGACTGGGTCACCCGGATCTGGTCGGAGCTGGCCCACTGGGTGCCGAAGGACTTGTCCCCGCTGTAGCCCCGGTTGTAGGTCGACGTGCCATTCTGACTGGCGGAGGTCCACATGAACCCGAAGGTTCCGGTGCTGTTGCCGACCGTACAGTTGAGCTTCATCGCACCGTAGTCGTAGCCGTTGATGAAGCTGTTCACCCATCCCGCAACCGAGTGCAGGCTGGCTACGCTGCACGAGCCGTACGGCGTGGAACCGCCGTCGCGTCCCGGCCAGACGGTGAACTCGTTGCGCGGGTACCACGCGGTGCCGTTACGGGGATAGACGCAGTGCCCGGCGGTGATCAGCGTGTCGGCACCGATCATCCAACCGGTGCAGTGTCCCCGGGTGACCCCACCGGAGGTACGGGTGATCTGGACCGTGGAGCTCGCCGGCCACCAGTCCGCCGGGGTCGTCTGGTAACGGTTGTCCGTACCGATGATGCTGCTGATGCCGATCTCGCCCGGCTCGGTCTTGCCTTCGACCTCAGCGGCGGGCCCTCGGTCCGTCCCGTCAGCGCCGCGCCGCGCCGCAGGACGGGTGGCCCGTACCATCGTCTCGTCGATCCGCTCGGCGAGGACCGCCGGGTTGATCGTTCCGCCCGTGTCGGAGACCGGGGTGACCATGTCGACGGTGCTGGTGGGTGTGGCCGCGGCGGGTGTCGCCGCGGCAGCCAGCGCCAACGCCGCCGTCGCGACGAGGACACCGAGCGTCCGGCGCGCCCTGTTTTCCATGGAACCTCCCGATGATGAGGTGGGTGTCCGATGGCCTCTACTCGGACGTACTCCCATAGGTGAATCTTCATCGTCTCCTCCTCGCTGGCGAGACTTCTGTCCTTGAACCAACAGTTATTCGACCAAGGTCGATGAAATCATCGACGGCGGGCATTGACTGGTTTGTCGGTACGATCGGATAGCCGACAGACGCGCCCGGCCGCATCGGCGACTCCGTAGCCTTCTCGTCGCGAAACAGGAGGAGGCTGCGTGTCGCAGGTACGTGTCGAGGTCGCTTTCACACCGCTGACCGGCGATGACGATTTCGTGCTCGACCAGCTCACCGAGGAGCTGGCAGGCGATCTTCGTGAGGTCGGGGAGGTACGGCGCATCCCGCTCGCCCCCGATCCGGCGAGCAAAGGCATCGCGGAGCTGGCCCTGGCAGCCGTCACCGTACTGACCAGCGTCGACCCCTCATACGTACAGTCGCTGGTCGATGTGATCGTGGCGTTCCTGCAACGCCACACCGGCCGCCGCATCCAGCTACGCGTCGGCGACGTCGAGTTGACGATCGACCAGCCCACGCGGGGAGAGACCGCCGAACTGATCGAGACGGTACGGGTCGCGATCGAAGCGGGCCACCGCTGATGGGTCGGCACGCGCTGCTGCTCGGCACAGCCAGCTACCACGCCGATCGGCGACTCCCGGCGCTGCCCTCGGTACGCCAGGACGTCACCCAGCTCAAGACGCTACTCGACGGCAGCGGCGGCTTCGACACCGTCGACGCCAAACTGGACCTGCCGGTCGCACACCTACGCCAGGTCGTTGAGGAGTTCTACGGCCGGTGCGGCAGAGACGACCTGGCCCTGCTGTACTACTCCGGGCACGGCGTGCTGCACGAGGACCGGGAGTCGCTGTTTCTCACCGCCACGGATTCCCACGCCGGGCAGCTGCACGCCACCGCCTTCGATGTCGACGGCACCCTGCGGCATCTGCTGAACAGCACCAAGGCCAGTCAGAAGGTCGTCCTGCTGGACTGTTGCTTCTCCGGAGCCTTCACCGCACGGCACCGGTTCCGGGGCGGCGTACGGGAGGAACCTCGCCGGGGCAAGCGCGAACGAGGCACCTTCGTCCTGACCTCCAGCACGCACATGAAGGCGTCGAAGGCGCAGGGGTCCGATCGGCCGTCGGTGTTCACCGAGGTGCTGCTCGAGGGGTTGCGCGGCGCAGCCGACGGGTCCGCCGACGGCTGGGTCACCACCAACGACCTCGCCAGTTACGCGATGACCGAGATGGCCCGACGTCGGCAGCACTCGCCGGTCGAATCGAGCGAGGGGGTGACCGAACCCATCCGGCTGGTCACCGCGCCGGACTCGGCGGCCGCCCGGGCGCGACCTGACGCCGGCCCGACCAGCCCCGCCGACGACGCCCCGTTCGACGCCGACCAGTGGCGCCGCCTGGTCACCTACTACGTCAACTGCATGGAGCGCTCGGCCGCCCTGCGGTCCTTCATCGACCCACAGGCGGTCAGCACGTACGCTCCGGCACCGACCGGTGCCGAGGCGGTGTTCACGGCGGCCTCCCCGGTCCGGCTGACCGGCCGGGCCGCCGCGCTGGCCACCCGGGCCCGCGCCGACGGCAAGGAGTTGCAGTACGGCTATCCGGTCGTCGCGGTCCGACCCGCCAGGCAGCAGCCGGTACGGTTGACGCCGCTGCTGATCTGCGACGTCACGGTGGGCACCGACGACGTCGTGCACGCCTCCTTCCCGCCACGGCCCGGCCCGGCGCTGCTCGACCTGCTGCAGCTGTCCGACGTGGAGTCCGATGAACTGCTGCAACGGGTCGGACAGGTCTTCGTACCCGGTGACCCGGCGGCCCTCACCGCCACCGTCGACCTGCTGATGAAGACGTTCGGTCTGACTCCGGTGGCGGACATCGACCCGATGGCGCTGGTCGGCCCACCGCGTCCCGGGCCACTGGACCGGGTGCAGAACGCCGCACTGCTCTACTCCGTCGACGCCAAGGCCTCGCCACAGCAGCAGCTCGTCGTCGACCTCCAGGGCATGATCAAGAATCCCCGGCTCATCGACCGGACGGCGTTGGCAACCCTCGCGGCGGGCCCGGGCGAGGAGGCTCCGGTGCCGATCGCGAC